>NZ_JAMQQF010000211.1 GCF_023716945.1 Frankia sp. AiPs1
GCCTTCGCCCGCGAGGGCGCCGCGGTCGCCGTGGTCGCGCGCACCGAGGCGCAGTGGGACGCGCGCCTGCCCGGCACCGTGCACGAGGTCGTCGAGGAGATCGTCAAGGAGGGCGGCCGGGCGCTGGCCGTCCCCGCCGACCTGTCCCGGCCCGCCGACGTCGAACGCATCGTCGAGGTGACCCGGGCCCGCCTCGGCCCCGTCGACCTGCTGGTGAACAACGCCGCCCTGACCGTCCCGGGCCGCCCGCCGACGCAGCCGCAGCCCGTGGCGTCCGCACGTGACGGCGCCGCGCCGACAGCGCCAGTCCGCACGGGTGCCGCCGGACCGGTGGCGACGTCCGCGGTACCGGCACCGGCCGGGGCGCCGGGGCGAATGCCGGACTGGGCGTCGTTCCTGAACTTCCCGCTCAAGGGCTTCCGGATGCACTTCGAGATCGGGCTGTTCGCCTCCTACCGGCTCATGCAGCTCGTGCTCCCCGACATGATCGACCTGGGCCGGGGATCGATCGTGAACATCAGCTCGGTGGCCGGATTCATCCCCGGCGAGGGGCCCTACGCCGCACCCGGCACACCCGGCCCGCTCGCCTACGGCGGCAACAAGGCGGCGCTGCACCATCTCAGCCAGGCCGTCGCCGTCGAGGCGCAGGCCTACGGGGTCGCGGTGAACGTGCTCTCGCCGTCGGAGCCCGTCATCACCCCCGGCAACCTGGTCGCCGCCGCCGGGGAGACCGACTGGGCCAGCCCCGAGGAGTTCGCCGAGGCCACCGTCCTGGTCGCCCTCGCCGACCCGGCAACGACCAACGGCCAGCTGCTGTGGAGCGACGACGTGCTCCGCCCTGGTCTCGGCCGCCGCGGCTGGCTGCGCCCCACGTAGGCGAAGCGGTGTGCGTGGGAGCGGCGCCGCCTGTCTGCTGCGTAGGGATAAATCGGACGCCGAGCCCTACAGAAGAACCATGAAGGCGCTCTCCCACGCACGAGCGGTCGCCGCGCGTCCTGATCGTCTAGTTGAAGCCGGCGATGGGGTGGGGAGTGTAGGGCTTCTCGAGCTGGGCGATCTCGTCAGCGGTGAGGACGAGGTCCACGGCGGCGACGGCGTCGTCCAGGTGGGAGAGCTTCGTCGCCCCGATGATCGGTGCGGCGACCTGCGACCGGCTGAGCAGCCAGGCGAGCGCCACCTGGGCGCGGGGGACGCCGCGTTCGGCGGCGATGCGCGCCACCTCGTCGACGATGGCCCGGTCGCCCTCGGCATAGAGCTTGCGGCCGAACTCGTCGGTCTCGGTGCGCGCGGTCGTCGCGTCCCAGTCGCGGGTGAGGCGGCCGCGGGCCAGCGGGCTCCACGGGATCACGCCGACGCCCTGGTCGGCGCACAGCGGGAGCATCTCCCGCTCCTCCTCGCGGTAGATCAGGTTGTAGTGGTTCTGCATGGTCGCGAACCGGGTCCAGCCGTGGGCGTCGGCGACGAACAGCGCCTTGGTGAACTGCCAGGCATACATCGACGACGCGCCGATGTAGCGGGCCTTGCCGGCCTTCACCACGTCGTGCAGGGCCTCCAGCGTCTCCTCGATCGGAGTACGCCGGTCCCAGCGGTGGATCTGGTAGAGGTCGACGTAGTCGGTGCCCAGCCGCTTCAGGCTCGCGTCGATCTCGGTCATGATCGCCTTGCGGGACAGGCCACTGCTGTTCGGGCCGCGCCGCATCGGCCCGTGGACCTTGGTGGCCAGCACGATCTCGTCACGGTTGGCGTACTCGGCCAGCGCCCGGCCGGTGATCTCCTCGCTGCTACCGGCCGAGTAGACGTTCGCCGTGTCGAAGAAGTTCACCCCGGCCTCGATCGCCCGGCGGAAGAACGGCCGGGCGGCGTCCTCGTCCAGCGACCACGGGTGGGCGCCCCGGCCCGGTTCGCCATAACTCATGCAGCCCAGGCAGATGCGGGACACGTCCAACCCCGTCGAGCCGAGCTTGGTGTACTGCACAGTGCCTCCAAGAACCAGTAAGTCCGGGCCCGGGCGGGCCGGGCGGGGCCGGTTGCGGTGCGTTGTGCGCGGTCTGTGCGCCAGGATCGCGCCCAACGCACCGCTTGCTTCCCGCTGGTCGCGGCCGGCCGCCACCGCGTCGAGCGCCACCCGGCGCCGGCCGTCGACCTACATCCTGCCCGGCTCAGACCAGGCCCGACTCAGACCAGGCCGGGCTCAGACCTCGATGAGGACTGCACCGCCCTGGCCGCCGCCCGCGCACATCGCGGCCACGCCGATGCCGCCGCCGCGGCGGCGCAGGTCGTGCAGCAGCGTGATGATCATACGGGCGCCGGAGGCGGCGACCGGGTGACCGAGGCTGCAGCCGGAGCCGCTGATGTTGACGGTGTCCTCGTCGAGGCCGAACTCCTTGACGGCGGCCACCGGCACGGACGCGAACGCCTCGTTGATCTCCCAGAGGGCGACGTCCTGCGTCGTCAGCCCGGCGCGACCGAGCACCTTGGAGATCGACTCCAGGGCGCCGAAGCCCATCCGGCGCGGCTCGACGCCGGCCGCCGCCCACGCACGGACCTTCGCCAGGGTCGGCAGGCCCTCGGCGGCGGCGATGTCGGCGCCGACGAGGGTGACCGCGGCGGCGGCGTCGTTGACGCCGCTGGAGTTACCCGCGGTGATGTTGAAGCCGGGGATCTCCGGGTGCAGGACCTTCAGCGACGCCAGCTTCTCCAGCGTGCTGGAGCGGCGCGGGTGCTCGTCGACGGCGAACTCGCGGAACGACCCGTCCGGCGCCTGCACCTTGATCGGCACGATCTCGTCGACGAAGCGGCCCTCGTCGATCGCGGCGACGGCGCGCTGGTGGGAGCGGAACGCCCAGGCGTCGAGCTCCTCGCGGGTCAGCCCCGCCTCCTTCGCCGTGTTCCAGCCCACCGAGATGGACATGTCCATGTTCGGGGCCTCGGGCGAGTCCGGGTGGGTCGCGGGGATCCAGTCCTCGAACTGGTCGGCGGTGCCCAGGACGCGGCGGGTCAGCTTCGGCCCGGTGGACGTCGCCTGGACGCCGCCGGCGACGACGATCTTCTCCATCCCGCTGATGATGCCGGCGGAGCCGTTGCCGATCGCGGTGAGGCTGCCGGCACAGTGCCGGTTGACGGCCTGCCCGGGAACGCTGGTCATCCCGAGGACGACCGCGGCGTAGCGGGCGAGGTCGCCGCCGCCGTACATGGACTCGGCGAAGATGACGTCGTCGATGCGGGCCGGGTCGAGGCCGGAGCGGCGCACGGTCTCGCGCAGGACCACCTCCGCCAGCTCCTCGCCGGTGGTGTTGACCAGCGAGCCCTTGAAGGCCGTGCCGATCGCCGTGCGCGCCGCGCTGACGATGACGGGATCTGACATGACGGTCCACCTTTCACAGGGTGAGGGCTTCCAGTGGAACGCCCCCGGACAGGAACTATGGTAAGCATTACCGAGATACCGACAGTAATACAGCGGGTTGGAGCCGTGAGTTGACGATAACGTCACCTTGCGGCCGGACGCCCCTGATGACGACCGCCCTCACCGGACACCCATCCGGGACACCGGCGGGCCCGAAGGAGGAACCATGGAACTCACAGGAGCGTCCGCGCTGGTCGTAGGCGGAGCGGGAGGCTTCGGCGAGGCCACCGTGCGCCGGCTCGTCAAGGCCGGCGCCAAGGTCGTCATCGCCGACCTGGCGGCGGACAAGGGCAAGACCCTCGCCGACGAACTCGGCGAGCAGGCCGTCTTCGTCCCCACCGACGTCACCAGCGACGAGTCCGTCGAGGCGGCGATCGCCGCCGCCGTCGAGCTCGGCCCGCTGCGCGCGGCGGTCGTCGTGCACGGTGGCCCGGCGGCCGGCAAGCGCCTGGTCAACCGGTCGGGCCAGGCCTACCCGGTCGAGACCTTCCAGCGGACCATCGACATCTTCCTGGTCGGGACGTTCCGGGTGGTCAGCAAGGTCGCGGGAGCGATGTCGCAGAACGAGCCGCTGGACTCCAACCAGCGCGGCGTCATCATCACCACGGCCAGCATCGCCGGGTTCGAAGGCCAGGTCGGCCAGACCGACTACTCGGCGGCCAAGGGCGGCGTTATCGGGTTCAACCTCACCGCGGCCCGCGACCTCGCCCCCACCGGCATCCGGGTCGTCTGCATCGCCCCGGGCACCTTCTTCACCCCCGCCTACCGGATGGAGGAGGCCGAGGCACAGGCCAAGTGGGGTCCCGGCGTGCCCAACCCCAAGCGGATGGGCCACGCCGACGAGTACGCCAAGCTCGCCCTGTCGATCGTCGACAACGACTACATCAACGGCGAGACGATCCGCATCGACGGGGCGCAGCGCTTCAACATCTGACCCCACGCGCTCCGCTGACCCCATGCGCTCTGCTGACTCAACGCGTTCTGTTGACCCCACGCGCTCTGCTGGCTCAGCGCGCTCCGCCTGAACGCAACCGGGCCCCACGCAGCTGACCCCGGTCAGCGCAGCAGGGCTTCCACGAGGACGCCGGCCTCGGCCGCGGGTCGCCAGGCATCGACCTGGCCCGGGCCGGCCTCCTGCGCACTCGCACCACCCGTGAGCAGGCCGCGGCGTTCGAGATGCAGCAGATGGGCGTACGTCTCACCGACCGCCGAGCGGCGCACGATCCCCCGCGACTCGCTCCAGGGCCGCGACCAGGTCAGCCGCTCGGCCACCGCCATCGTCGTCGGACCGTCGAGCTCGATCACCGCCTCGACCACCTCGCGCAGCCGAGCCCGGTGATGGGCCTGCAGTTGGCGCACGCGGGCGCCGAGGCCGCGGAAGCGGTACTCGTGGGCGGGCAGCACCTCGTCGACCGGCATGTCCTCGATCGCCGCGAGCGAGCCCAGGTACTCCCCCAGGGTGTCCGCGCGCACCCGCGGCGACGGGCTGATGTTGGGGCTGATCCGCGGCAGCACGTGATCGCCGGTCAGCAGCACGTTGTGCTCCTCGTGGACGAAGCACAGGTGGCCGGGGGTGTGCCCGGGGGTCCACAGCGCCCGCACCGCGGCGGCGGCGCCGAGCGGGCGGTCGCCGTCCTGGAGCAGCACGTCGGGCGGATCGCGCCACTCCGGCGGCTCGTCGCCGTCGGGGAACAGGACGCCGATCTCCGCGGCGGGCATGCCGCGGCAGCGCAACCAGATCCGGTCGGCAGCGCGGAACTCGGCGATGCTGGCGAACTGGTGGGAGGCGGCGACCTCCAGTTCGTGGATCATGACGGGGGCGCCGGACTCCCGCCGGATCCGCCGCGCGAGGCCGAAGTGATCGGCGTGACCGTGAGTGATCAGCACCGCGCTGACGTCGGCGATCTCGTGGCCGGTCGCGCGCACGCCCGCGACGAGGCCGTCCCAGGCGTCCTCGCTGGGCCAACCGGTGTCGACGAGGACGGGCCCGCGCGGGGTCTCCAGCAGGTAGGCCAGCACGTAGCGCAGCGGGCTCTGCGGGAACGGGGTCGGCACCGACCACAGACCCGGGCGGACCTGCTCCACCGGCGGCAGGACCCGGTCCTGCCAGGCCTGCTTCTGAACCTGCCCGGTGACGATGAACGCCTGGTCGTCGACCGTCACGCTGGCGCCTCCTAGCGCTGGGATGCCGTCGGGCCGGCCAGCGCCGCCGACCGTCGCGGGCACGCGACGGTGGCGACGGCGAGGGACGGTGGCGGCGACGGGAAGGGAAGGGCGGGCCTCAGCGCATGTTGGGTTCCCGGGGCAGTCCCAGGATCCGTTCGGCGATGACGTTGCGGCCGACCTCGGAGGTGCCGCCGGCGATGGTGAGCGCCCGGGCGAACAGGTAGCGGTAGGCGAGGTCGGCCTCCGCGCCGGTCACCCCGGTGGCGCCGGCGATGGTCATGCCGAGCTCGGTGACGTGCTGGGCATGCTCGGCGGACAGCAGCTTGCTGACGTTGCCCTCGGGCGACGGCTCGCTGCCGGCGACCGCACGCTCGACCTGGCGCAGGTTGATCAGCCCCATCGCGGCCTCGACGGCGACGAGCCGCCCGACGCGGCGGGCGAGCTCGACGTCCTCGGCGGCGTAGCGGGCGTGCAGGTCGACGAGGCCGACGGCGGTGCGGCCCTCATCGGCGCCGCTACCGGCACCGATCGTCACCCGTTCGTTGCCCAGCGTTGCGCGGGCCACGATCCAACCCGCGTTGATCTCCCCGACGACATCGGCGTCGGGAACGAAGACGTCATCGAAGAAGACCTCGTTGAACAGCGCGTCACCGGTGATCTCGCGCAGCGGGCGGACCTCGACGCCGGGCGCGGTCAGGTCGATCGCCACCGCCGTGATGCCCTTGTGCTTGGACGCCGTCGGGTCGGTGCGCACGGTGGCCAGGCCGCGGTTGCAGTTCTGCGCGTCCGACGTCCAGACCTTCTGCCCGTTGATCTTCCAGCCGCCCTCGACCCGCTCGGCGCGGGCCTGCACGGCGGCAGCGTCGGAGCCGGCGTTCGGCTCGCTGAAGAGCTGGCACCAGCGCAGCTCGCCGCGCAGGCTCGGCAGCACCCAGCGCTCGATCTGCTCGGGCGAGCCGTGCTGGGTGAGCGTGAGCAGCACCCAGCCGCCGATGCCGAGGTTCGGCACCTCGACGCCGACGAACTCCTCCTCGATGACGAGCTGTTCGGCGGCGCTGGCCTCGCGGCCCCACGGCTTCGTCCAGTGCGGCACCAGGTAGCCGCTCTCGACGAGCAGCTCGCGCCGCTCACCCTCGGCCGCGGCGTGGTAGCGCTCGACGAACTCCCGGGCCTCGCGCCGGTACTGCTCGGCCTCGGGCGGCAGCTCCACGGCGAGCGCGCGGCGGGCGCCGTCGCGGGTCAGCGCGTAGACGTCGTCCTCGGCGCCCTCGACCGGGCCGGCGAGCGCGGCCAGTGTCGCCGCGCGGCGCAGGTACAGGTGGGCGTCGTGTTCCCAGGTGAAGCCGATGCCGCCGTGGATCTGGATGTTCATCCGGGCGTTGTGCTGGTAGGACGACAGCGCCACCGCGGCGGCGACGGCCGCGGCGAGCTGATCGGAGTCGAGGGCGTGGACCCGGGACGGGTCGACAGTCTCTCCAGGGGCGGGCACGGTGCTCATCCTCGTATCGTTTCACTGGGCGTGAGGTCGCCCGGTCGGAATCGTCGCCTGGCTGGGCGGGGCCCGGCGGCGATGGAGGTCGGGGAGGTAGCCGCGGCGGCGCGAAACCGCGCTCGATGCCGCCCACCGGCTGCCCGGGGCGCCCGCCGATCGAATCGTGACGCTCGGCCTCAGCCGAACACCGGACCGCCGGCGGGCACGAAAAATCGGAACTCGGCGCCGCCGCCCGCGGCCCGGCCGACCGAGATGGTGCCCCCGTGCGCCTCGATCAGTGCCTTGGCGATGTAGAGCCCGAGGCCGGTGCCGTTACCGCGGCTGGCACCGCGCCAGAACTTCGTGAAGACGCGCGCGGCATTGGACTCGGACACGCCTTCGCCCTCGTCGGCCACGCTCACCTCCGTGCCGGTGTCGCTGCCGCGCAGCAGCACCGTCACAGTACCCGCGCCGTGGCGCAGCGCGTTGTCGACGAGGTTGTGGAGCACCTGCTCCATCTTGTCGGGGTCGACCCACATCTCGGGCAGCTCGCCCTCCTCGCGGACGTCGAACCGCTCCGCGCCCGCCGCCCCCGCGGCGATCTTGCCGTCGACCACCGAGCGCACCCGGCTGGGCAGGTCGACGATCTGCTTGCGGACCTGGATGCGGCCCGAGTCGATGCGGGAGACGTCGAGCACCTCGGCGAGCAGGCGGGTGACCCGGTCGGCGTCGGTGTTGACCGTGTTCAGCATGAGCTTCTTCTGCTCGTCGGTGAACCGGTCCCACTTGGCCAGCAGCGTCGCCGTGAAACCCTTCACGCTGGTCAGCGGGGAGCGCAGCTCGTGGGCGACGGTGGCGACCAGGTCCGCCCGGTTGCGCTCCAGCCGCTCCCGGCTCAGCGTGTCGCGCAGCGACAGCGACACCCTGGCCAGCCGGCCCGCGACCCGGGTGAAACGGACGGTGACGTGAAAGTCGCGGTCGTGCACGGGACCGGCGTAGGTCAGCCGCCGCTCGGGCTGCCCGATGACCCGCGGCAGCTCCCGGCTGAGCGCGGAGCGCTCCCACCAGTCGTTGCCGCGCTCGTCCAGCAGCGGGAGCACCTCGGTGAGGTGCCGACCGACCGCGCCCGGCGCGGCCACGCCGATGAGGCGGACCGCGGCTCGGTTGAAGACCTCGACCGTGCCGGCGGCGTCGGTGACGACGACCGCGTCGGGCAGCAGATCGAATGCGGCCGTGGGCAGCGGCCCGTCCAACGCGGCCGAGCCGGCGCCGTCGCCGCCGTCGGCCTCGGCGGGGTCCGCCGCTGCGCCGTGATCCTGCGCGAGCTCGTCGTCAGCAGTCATGGCCTCGCCTGATGCCGGGGCGGCGGCGGTGGGCAAGCCGGCCGAGCCGCCCGCCGGGGGAACGGTTGCACCGGCGGGAGCCGGCGGCTGCTGCGCGGTCGGCGCCTGTTCGGATGTCGATGCGACGGTGTTCACCACCGCCGACCACCTCCTCCGGTGCCGTCAGTACCGGACCTACCCGTTCTCTGCGCCCGCGCCGATGCGTATAGGCACAGGGCGGACGCAACCGCAAGATTCAGGGACTCGGCCTGACCGTACACCGGTACCCGCAACGCCGCGTCCGCGGCGGTCAGGCCGGCGGGCTCGAGACCGTGCGCCTCGTTGCCGAACAGCCAGGCAGTGGGCCCGTCGAGCTCGCCGACGTCCATCGCGGTGTCGAGATCGCGCTGCGCGGAACCCGAGGTCGCGACGATCCGGCACCCCCGTGCGCGCAACCCCGCCACCACGTCGGTGAGCGTCGGTTCGACGATCACCGGGAGGTGGAAGTGACTGCCGGCCGACGACCGCACGCACTTGCCGCCGAACGGGTCGACGCCGCCACCGGTGAACACCACCGCGTCCGCTCCGGCCGCGTCCGCGCTGCGGATCACGGTGCCGGCGTTGCCCGGGTCGTTCGCGCCCACGCACACCGCCACCAGTCGGGGGGCGGCCAGGTCGGCGAGCCGGTGATCCGGCAGGGCGGCGACGGCAACGAGCCCCTGGGGGGTCACCGTCTCGGACAGCGCCGCTGCGGCCTCGTCCGTCACGAGCCGGACGGGCACCGCGGCGGTGCGCAGCAGATCGTCGTGACGGCCTGCCGCCGACACCCCCACGAAGACTTCGAGCAGGCCGCCCGCGGCGACGGCCGCACCGACGGCCTGCGCTCCCTCGACGAGGAAGCGGCCCTGCTCCCGACGCTCCGCCGGGCGCCGCAGGCGCCGGGCGGCACCGACCCGAGCCGACCGCAGCCCGACGAC
>NZ_JAMQQF010000212.1 GCF_023716945.1 Frankia sp. AiPs1
TGTCCGCGGTGGAGATGTCCAGCAGGGACTGGAACCCCTGGCGGAGCTGCGTCCAGGCATCGCTGGGCAGCTCGGCGGGGGGGGGGGGGGGGGCCGCGGCGGGCGGCCCGGCCCGATAGCGGTTGTAGAGCTCACCGACGGTCTCGATTTCCAGCCAGTTCGCCTCGGAGAGGTCGACTCCGAGCTCGATCACGTACAGGCAGAGTTCCAGAAGCCGGAAGGAATCCAGCCCGAGGTCTTCATGGAGCCGGCTGCCACCGGCGATCGCCGAATCGGCGAGACCCAATTTCTGGGCAATAAGCTGCTCGAATTCGTCTTGTCGGAGCATGCTACCTGTTCTGCGTGCGCGAAAGACGGAATCAAAGATGGACGATTTCGGGCAGTTCGGACATTGGTGACGTTAGCAAACGAGCCGAAGGGCCGCAAAGCGGATAACCCGTTTCGGCTAGCGCGCCTGTGTCACGTGCCGTCGATCGCGGGCCAGGCGCCCGCGATCGACGATCGACGGTCAGTAGGAGCGGGCGATCAGGCAGACCAGATCGTCGGGGTCGCCGCCGGCGGGCGGGATCTCGCCGTCGGGCGTCTGCAGGCAGCGGACGGTCAGGGCGTCCTCGGCGAGGCGCGCCTCGCCCTCCTCGCCGACGAGGCGCCACGGGATGCGGGCGAAGCCGGTCTGTGCTGCCTGCGCGGCGTCGGCGACCGTGGTGACATCCGCCGTCCGGCTCTCGCGCAGTGCCAGAGCCTCGGCGTGCAGGCCGGCCTGCACCTCGTCGAGCAGCGCCGGAACCCGGCCGGCCGCCTCCGCCAGCGGCACCGGCGCCTTCACCGAGGTGTCCCGGCGAACCAGAGTGACGTTCCCGGCGGCCAGGTCGCGCGGGCCGACCTCGACCCGCACCGGGATGCCCTTGATCTCGGCGTCGGTGACCCGGCGGCCGAAGGACAGCCCCGGGCGGGCGTCGACCTGTACCCGCAGCCCGGCGTCGGTGAGCGCCGCAGCGATCTCGCGGGCCTTCGCGACCACGGTCTCGTCGTCGCGCACCGGCAGCACCACGACCTGGGTCGGGGCGAGCCGGGGCGGGATGCGCAGGCCGTTGTCGTCGCCGTGCGCCATGATCAGGCCGCCGACCATCCGGGTCGAGCTACCCCAGGACGTCGTCCAGGCCAGGTGCTTCGCTCCGTCCGCGCCGAGGAAGTCGATGTCGAAGGCCCGGGCGAAGTTCTGCCCCAGCTCGTGACTGGTCGCCATCTGCAGGGCCTTGCCGTCGCCCATCATGCCCTCGCAGGTCATGGTGTTCGTGGCGCCGGCGAAGCGCTCCTTACGGGTCTTCGTGCCGATGAGCACCGGGATGGCGAGCACGTCGGTGAGGAAGTCGCGGTAGACCTCCAGGGCGATCCGGCGGGCGTAGGCGGCGGCCTCGGCCTCGTCGACGTGCGCGGTGTGCCCCTCCTGCCAGAGGAACTCGCTGCTGCGCAGGAACAGCCGGGGACGCAGCTCCCAGCGGACCACGTTGGCCCACTGGTTGAGCAGCAGCGGCAGGTCGCGGTAGCTCTGGGTCCACTTGGCCAGGTACTCGCCGATGATGGTCTCGCTGGTCGGCCGCACGACCACCGGTTCCTCGAGCTCCTTGCCGCCGCCGATGGTGACCACGGCGAGCTCGGGGCTGAAGCCCTCGACGTGCTCGGCCTCCCGGCGCAGGTAGCTCTCCGGGATGAACAACGGGAAGTAGGCGTTGACGGCGCCCGCGGCCTTGATCCGGGCGTCCACGTCGGCCTGCATGCGTTCCCAGATCGCATAGCCGTACGGTCGGATGACCATGGTCCCGCGGACGGGGCCGTTGTCGGCCAGCTCGGCCTTCGCGAGCACGTCCTGGTACCAGCGCGGGAAGTCGGTCGCACGGGAGGTGAGTACAGCCACCTCGCCACGATATTGCCTACGCCGGGTGTGGGGTCATCGGGACGGCCGGGTGGGCGCGGCGCGGCACCGGCGGGCCGCTTGGGGTGCCGCTCGGGGTGCCCGCGCCGGCGCTCCGACGGGCGACCCCGAGCGGGGCCCGGGTCAACGGTGACGCAGGCCTCGGCTGTGCTCCAGCGGGTCGGCGGCCGACTCCGGCCGCCCGTCGCGGCTGACCTCCTGGAACACCAGGGAGACGTCGACGTCCCCGTGGTGACTGACCAGGCTGGCCTTGGGCGGGACGAGGATCATGGCCGTGGTCAGGTCGGCCGCGGTGGCTCCCGGCGCCAGGACCAGCTCGTGCCGTATCACCAGGCCGTCGTGGACGGTGACCACCTCGGCGAGGGAGCCGGGCCGTCCGCCGGTGATCGGCCGGGGCTCCGGCAGGAGATCGTCGTTGTCGACGGTGTTCATCTTCTGGCCGTCCTCCTGTATGCGTGTCGGTTCCGATGCGCGTCACGTGCGGCCGGCGGGCCTGGCGGGCGTCGGCTTTCCCCGGGACCGGGATAACTACTTTACGTATCCTCAAAGTTTCTCATTGTTACCATCGTGCGGAATCGTCACTCGCGATCAGACTTTCGGGTTTCAACTCGATGCTGTCAGCTACATCGATGTTGCTAGTAAGCAAAGCACGGGAGCGGGCGGAACGCCACTGGCGATCTCCGGGCAGAGCGGACGTCCGGTGACTGCGGGCGCAAGTCCTGATCATTTGCGTAGCGCTGCGCGCGGGTTGGCCGCTTCGCCGGCTCCGTCCCACTGCGTCGCCGGGCGCAGCGGGACGGGTCGGGCATGACGCACGCGGATGAACATTCGGGATCAGCGGCGCAAGATTCCCGAGCGGCTCGATGTCGTTCGATGACGTCGAAAAGCCAGCATCCGGGCTTCGGGCCGGCCGGCGCGGCGATGCCCGGGCGGCCGCGCCATCCTCCAGCGCGGGTCGCCGACCGTCCCGGCGTCCGCTCCTTCTTGTCATTAACTTGTCCGAGGATTGTCCCGGGGTTCCAGGCCGTAGAGGTGGCGGGTGATGCCCGGCGGTGGCGCCGGTCCGACGTGGTCGACCCCGGTCGGTGCCCGTCGGCGAGCGCTCGCGAAGCAGGCCGGGAGGCGGTGCGGCACCCCCGGTGGAGCCGCGGTGTGGTGCCGTGTCGGGGTGCCGGGGGTGTCGGCTGCCGGTAACGGTGTGTTTAGAGTTCAGTACGCGGTGTTCTGGAGTGGTGGAAACCGGTCCGGTCAACAGGCCATAAATCGTCAGACATGGATGTGTTCCGGTTGGTGACGGGTTGGCGTATGCGCTTGTTCATCTTTCGTTCACTCCGGATCGCTTCGATTCTCGCCGGCACCCCAGTCCGGGGGGCGGACGACATTCGGCGCCGTGAACGGCGCGAGGACGAAGGGTTGCTTGTGATCCGAGGCAAGCGTCAGGCCGCCGTCGGGGCCGCGATGGTGGCACTGCTCACCGTGGCGGCGTGCGGAACTGACGACAACAACGACTCCGGCGGCGGCAACGCGGCGCCGTCGAGTCCGGCGAGCGCGATCTCCTGTGCGAAGGGGTCCGTCACGGGCTCCGGCTCGTCCGCGCAGAAGAACGCGATCGACGAGTGGGTCAAGGCCTACCAGAACGCGTGCTCCGGCGCGACGATCAACTACCAGTCGACGGGCTCCTCGACTGGTCGCCAGCAGTTCATCAGCAAGCAGGTGGCCTTCGCCGGTTCGGACTCCGCGCTGAAGGACCAGCAGAAGACCGACGCGGACGCGCGCTGCACCGGCGGTGCCGCGGTCGACCTGCCGATGGCCGTCGGCCCGGTGGCGCTGATGTACCACGTGTCCGGCGTCGACGGCCTGCAGCTGTCCGCCCCGACCCTGGCGAAGATCTTTGCCGGCAAGATCACCAAGTGGAACGACCCGGCCATCAAGGCGGAGAACAGCGCCGCCTCGCTGCCGGACGCCACGATCGCCTCGGTGCACCGCTCCGACGGCTCCGGCACGACGGACAACTTCACCAAGTTCCTCAAGGGCGCGGGCGGCGCCGACTGGACCTTCGACTCCGGCTCGGACTGGAAGGCCCCCGGCGGCCAGGGTGCCAAGGGCAGCGACGGCGTCACCTCGACCGTGAAGTCGACCGAGAACTCCATCGGCTACGCCGAGCTGTCCTACGCGGAGAACGCCGGGCTGTCGACCGTCAAGGTCAAGAACGCGGCCGGCGAGTACATCGAGCCGAGCACGGACGGTGCCTCCCTGGGCCTGAGCACCGCCAAGATCGCTGACGGCGACGACCTGAAGCTGACCTTCGACTACACCACCGCCACGAAGGGCGCCTACCCGGTCTACCTGGTCACCTACGAGATCGCCTGCACCAAGGGGCTCTCGGCCGACCAGGCCGCGCTGGTCAAGTCCTTCCTGACCTACACCGCCTCGGACGCCGCTCAGTCCTCGATCGGCGACCTCGGCTACGCGCCGCTGCCGGACGCGGTCGCGACGAAGGTCCGCGCGGTCGTCGCCAAGCTGGCCTGACCCACAGCCACCACAGCCACCACAGCCACACAGTCCACAGTCACCCGGCTGCCACCGCCACCACGGCTGCCACGGCTGTCCTGAGCCGGTCCCGGACCACCACGCGGTCCGGGACCGGCCGGGGGCGGCCCGCATGACCCGCATGACCCGACCGGCCCGGCCGGTGCCCGCGGTGGGGAGAACGACCCACCGCGGATTCGTCGATGTACGGCGGCCGCGGCACCCACGTCCCGCCGCGCGTGCCGCGTCCGGGACCTTGATCGGCAAGCCCCGTTCGGGCACCAAGGAGAGGACCATGACGACGGAGCCGGACAGTTCGGCGGACGCCGCCGAGCCGCGGGGGGCCGCCACGGCGACGGCCCCGCCGCAGGACCCACCGCCGGCCGGCGGGCCCACGGTCGCAGCCGCGAGCAAGCCCCGGGTCGGAACGGCCGACCTGATCTTCAAGAACCTGACCCGCACGGCCGGCTTCGGCCTGCTGGCGCTGATCGCCGTGATCGCCATCTTCCTGGTGCTGCGGGCCACCCACGCGCTCAACGCCAACACCGGGAACTTCCTCACCACCGAGGAGTGGTTCCCCAACGCCAGCCCACCGAAGTTCGGTGTGGCCGCGACCCTGTACGGCACGGTCGTCTCGGCGGCGGTCGCGATGATCATTGCGGTGCCGGTCGCGGTCGGGATCGCGCTGTTCATCACCGTGTACGCGCCCCGGCAGCTCTCCTCCGTCCTCGGCTACATCGTCGACCTGCTCGCCGCCGTGCCGAGCGTCGTCTACGGCCTGTGGGGCCTGATCGTCCTCGCCCCGCACATGAAGGGCATCCAGCTCTGGCTGAACGACTACTTCGGCTGGATCCCGCTGTTCAGCGCCGACTCGGTGGGACGCTCGCTGTTCGTCGCCTCCGTGGTTCTGGCGATCATGATCCTGCCGATCGTCGCCGCCCTGTCCCGTGAGGTCTTCCTCCAGGTGCCGATCGCGCACCGCGAGGCGGCCCTGGCCCTCGGCGCGACCCGGTGGGAGATGATCAGGACCGCGGTGCTGCCCTACGGCAAGCCCGGGGTGATCAGCGCGTCGATGCTGGGCCTCGGCCGGGCGATGGGCGAGACGATCGCGGTCGCGCTGGTCCTACCCGCCTCGTTCAACATCTCCGCGCACCTGCTCTCGCCCGCTGGCAACACGATCGCCGCGAACGTGGCGAACGGCTGGGGCGAGGCCAACGACATCGGCCGCGGCGCGCTCATCGCCTCCGGTCTGGTGCTGTTCATCGTCACGATGATCGTCAACATCATCGCGCGGGCCATCGTCGCGCGCCGCCGCGAGTTCTCCGGGAGCTCCGCATGAGCACCGCGACCGTGTCCGGACCAGCCGTCGACAGCGGCCCAGACCGTCTGCGTCTGCGCGGGCAGAGCCTGCCGCGTTGGGTGCCGCTCGCCGTCGCGGCCGGCGCGGTGGTCGTGTCCCTGCTGATCTACCTGCTCACGCCGGTCGACAGCGAGATCCAGATCGTGCTGATGGCCGCGCTCGGATTCCTGATCGCGATGACCGTCGTCTCGACGGTCGTCGAGGGCGGGCGCCGGGCGCGGGACCGGTTCGCGACGACCCTCGTCTACACCGCGTTCCTGCTCGCCGTGATCCCGTTGATCGCAGTGCTGGTCAGCGTCATCAGCAAGGGGGCCGGTCGGCTCGACGCCGGCTTCTTCACCCACTCGATGAACGGCATCGGCGCCCGGGACGTGGGCGGTGGCATCTACCACGCCATCATCGGCACCGTGGAGCAGGTGCTGCTCGCCAGCCTGCTGGCGGTGCCGTTCGGCCTGCTGGTGGCGATCTACCTGGTGGAGTACGGCCGCGGCCGGATCAGCCGGGTGATCAGCTTCTTCGTCGACGTGCTCACCGGCCTGCCGTCGATCATCGCGGGTCTGTTCGTCCTGGCGTTCTGGGTGCTCGCCCTCGACCAGGGCTTCTCCGGGTTCGGGGGCGCGCTCGCGCTCGCCGTGCTGATGATCCCGACGGTCGTGCGCTCCGCCGAGGAGATGCTCAAGCTGGTTCCCAACGAGCTGCGCGAGGCCGGGTACGCGCTCGGCGTACCCCAGTGGCGGACCATCCTGCGGGTGGTCGTGCCCACCGCGCTGCCCGGAATCGTGACCGGCGTCATGCTCGCGGTGTCCCGGGTGGCGGGCGAGACCGCCCCGGTGCTGCTTACCGTCTTCGGCACGAACCTCATCAACTCGAACCCGTTCTCGGGCGAGCAGTCATCCCTGCCGCTGTACATCTACTCCCAGGCCGGTCAGCCGCAGAAGTTCGCGGTCGACCGGGCGTGGGCGGCCGCCCTGGTGCTGATCATCATCATCATGGTGCTGAACCTCATTGCCCGGGTGTTCGCCGGACGCAACCGGCTGAAGTGATCCAGACCGGGCTGGGGGCGGCGCCGCCGACGTCGCCGCCGCCGGCCCGCACCACCCTCGTTCCCGTTCCGCCCCTCGTTTCCGTCCGAGCATCGAACAGCGTCCAGACAGATCGTGAGTCGAGGTTGCCATGGCCACCCGCATCGACGTAACCGGGCTGACGGCGTATTACGGCAAGTTCAAGGCCGTAGCCGACGTGAACCTGTCCATCGAACCGAAGAACGTCACCGCATTCATCGGGCCGTCCGGGTGCGGAAAGTCGACGGTGCTGCGCACCCTGAACCGGATGCACGAGGTGCTTCCCGGCGCCCGCGTCGAGGGGAAGGTGCTGCTCGACGGCGAGGATCTCTACGGGGCCGGCACGGACCCGGTGAACGTCCGTCGCACCGTGGGGATGGTCTTCCAGCGGCCGAACCCGTTCCCCACCATGTCCATCTACGAGAACGTGATCGCTGGCCTGAAGCTCAACGGCGTGCGCAAGAAGGCGCTGCTCGACGAGCGGGTCGAGGAGTCGCTGCGCGGGGCGAACCTCTGGGAAGAGGTCAAGGACCGGCTCGGCCGGCCCGGCGCCGGCCTGTCCGGCGGACAGCAGCAGCGCCTGTGCATCGCGCGGGCGATCGCCGTCGAGCCCCAGGTGCTGCTCATGGACGAGCCCTGCTCCGCGCTCGACCCGATCTCCACCCTGGCCATCGAGGACCTGATCACGAAGCTGAAGTCGAGCTTCACGATCGTCATCGTCACCC
This sequence comes from Frankia sp. AiPs1, assembly GCF_023716945.1. GTDB lineage: Bacteria > Actinomycetota > Actinomycetes > Frankiales > Frankiaceae > Frankia. Next base: position 7,609 of record NZ_JAMQQF010000212.1, read on the forward strand.
ACAACATGCAGCAGGCGTCGCGGGTCAGCGACGCCACCGCGTTCTTCTCCCTGGAGAAGACCGGCGACCCCGGCCGCCTCGTCGAGTTCGACAAGACCTCGAAGATCTTCAGTAACCCGACGGAGAAGCGGACCGAGGACTACGTCTCCGGACGGTTCGGCTGACGCCGGCGGAAGTGCACGGGCAGGACGGGCGGATGCTCCCGGTGGGGCGTGGGTCCATCCAACCGGGGGGTGCCGACCGTGCTCCGGTGGTCGAACAGCACGGGGCGGCGGTGCAGGTCAGGTCGACCGGCCGACCCTCGTTACTGATCGCCGACTCCGAGGTGGACGACGGCATGCTGGCCGCCATCGTCGGTGGTGGGGTCGCGGTGAGCGTGGTGGCGGACGGTGCCCAGGCCCTGCTGGAAATCGGCCTCCAGCAGCCTGCCGCACTGCTGATCAGCGCCCGGCTGCCGGTCGTCGACGGGGTCACCGTCGTGCGGACGGTTCGCAGCGTGCCCGGACACGACGACGTGCCGATCCTGCTCGCGGTCGGCCCCGACGACCGGCCGGCCGCCGCGGCCGGCCTGGACGCGGGCGCGAGCGCCTGCGTGGGCAAGCCGTACCGGGTGCCCGAGGTGCTGGCGATGGTCGGCGTCATCGGGACGGGGCGCGCCGGCGCGCAGGCGTCCCAGCCGGCCGGGGACGACGTTCTGCGCGGCGGCCCGGTGCTGCTGGACCGGGCGGCCCACGAGGTTCGCCTCGACGGCACGGTCGTGTCGGTCCCGCCTCGGGAGTTCCGGCTGCTCGCGCTGCTGCTGGAGCAGACCGGACGGGTCGTTCCGCGCGAGACCCTGCTGCGGGAGGTCTGGGGCTCGGCGCACACCGAGACCAACACGCTCGCCGTGCACGTACGCCGACTGCGCCGCCGTCTCGGCGAGGCCGCCGGCGAGCCGACGATCATCGAGAGCATCCGCGGGGTCGGCTACCGGTTCCGCGCCGCGCCCGACCCCACCGTCTAAGGGAACGCCGCTCCGAGATGAACGCCGCTCCGAAGTGAACGCCGCTCTGATGGGTTCGCCGCCGGGTCAGCTCGGCAGGGCGTAGACGCCGGGGGCGACGCGGACGATCAGCCCGTCGTCGATCAGCCCGGCCAGCGCCCGGCTCCGTTGGACCGGGTCGTCCCAGACCTGATCGAGGAGGCCCTGGTCGACCGCCTGCTCGGCGTCGCGCAGAACGGCCAGCAGCCGTCCGCGGACCTGACGGTCCGTGCCGGCGTAACCCTGTGGCCGGCGGGTGGGGCCGGTCCCGGCCGGGCTGCCCGCCTCCACCCAGGCGCAGCGGTGCAGCAGCGGGCAGGCGGCGCAGCGGGGGGCACGGGCCACGCAGACCAGCGCCCCGAGCTCCATCAGCGCGGCGCTGGTCATGGCGGCGGTCTCGGGATCGGCCGGCAGCAGCTCGGCGACGGCGGCCAGATCGCGGCGACTGACGGTGGCCGGGTGGTCCGCCCGGCCCTCCACGGCGCGGGCGAACAGGCGGCGCACGTTCACGTCGACGACCGGGTGGCGCTGGCGGAAGGCGAACGCGGCGACGGCCCGGGCCGTGTAGGTCCCGACTCCGGGCAGGGCCAGCAGCGCGTCAAGGTCCGCCGGGATCTCGCCGCCGTGCCGCTCGACGACAGCCGTCGCGGCCTGGTGCAGCCGCAGCGCCCGGCGGGGATAGCCCAGCCGGCCCCAGGCCCGCAC
>NZ_JAMQQF010000213.1 GCF_023716945.1 Frankia sp. AiPs1
ACGCTCGCCGCCGCGGTGGCCGGCGTCGACCCGCAGCCCGCAGGCGAGGCCGCCGCGGGTGGGTGAGGGGCCGGCGATGCGGCGGTCACGCCTGCGGGGACGCCGCACCCTTCCGTGGCGGGAGCCCTAGGCTGGAAAGATGGCGAGGACCGCAGGCCACCATTTCTCGGCGCAGGTGCCGGACCCGCCCCACCAGCCCGACCCCGCCCGTCAGCCCGACCCCGCCCGTCAGCCCGACCCGGCGGGCGCCCGCGTCCTCGTGGTCGAGGACGACGACGGGCTCGGGACGCAGCTCGTGCGCGGGCTGGACCGGGCCGGCTACACGGCGAGTCGGGTCCGCACCGGCGGGGCCGCCCTCACCCAGGTCACCGGTCCCACCCCGCCTGACCTCGTGCTGCTTGACCTGGGGCTGCCCGACATGGACGGCGCGCAGGTGTGCCGACGCATCCGGGAGCGCACCGACATCCCGGTGATCGTCGTGACGGCCCGCGGAGACGAGGCCGACCGGGTCGAGGCACTCGACCTGGGCTCGGATGACTACCTGGTCAAGCCGTTCGGATTCGCCGAGTTGCTGGCCCGGATGCGGGCGGTGCGCCGGCGCCCCCCCGGGCGGGCGGGCGGTCGGGAGGCCGACCTGCTCCGGCACGGCCCGCTCACCCTCGACCGACGCAGCCGCCGGATCACCGTCGACGACCGCCCCGTCGCCGTCACCGCCCGCGAATACGACCTGCTGGCGTTCCTCGCCGCCGACCCCGGCCGGGTGCGGACCCGACAGGAGATCTTCACCGGGGTCTGGGGAGACTGGTTCGGCTCACCGAAGGTCCTCGACGTGCACATCGGTGCAATTCGCCGCAAACTCGGCAAGCCGGAACTGATCGAGACCGTCTACGGGGTCGGCTTCCGGCTGGCCGGCGCCCAGGGCGCGGGGACCCGGGCCGCGACCGATCCGGGCCGCCTGCCGGCGCAGGGTGATCGGCGCCAGGATCTGCCGGGCCGATGAGCCGGCGGATCCTCGCCGCCCAGCTCCTGCTGACCGCGGCACTGCTCGTCGGGCTGTGCGTCCCGATGGGCCTGGACGCCACCCGGCACGACCGGGCCCTGTTCGGGCTGCGGTTGTCCGCGTCGACCGACGCCTACGTCGCCGAGGTGAAGTGGCGGCGGCTGTCGCCGGACGCGGCCCCGCTGCCGGTGCCCCGCCGCGACAGCGCGGACGTGCCGCCCGACGAGCTGCGCCTCTACCGCGCCGACAACAGCCCCATGGCCGACACCGGCGAGGACATCCCGGTCACGCCGCAGGACCTCGCCCGCGCGCACCACCACAGCGTGACCATCGAGCCGAGCGACGCCAACGGGCACCACATGATCCTCGTGGCACCGGTATCCAACGCGAACGGCCTGGTCGGCGTCCTCGCGGTCGCGCGCAGCGACTACGGGCTGCGTGGCTCGATCAACCAGCGGTGGACGATGATCGCCGTCGGCGGCGTGCTGGTCGCGCTGGCGGCGCTGGCGATCTCCATCCTGCTGGCCCGCTGGGTGAGCCGCCCGCTGCGCCGACTCGGACACGCCGCCGGCGAGCTCGGCACGGGTGACCTGACGATCCGGGCCCGCGCCGTCGGCGGTCCGCCCGAGGTCCGGGAGGTCGCGGCGGCCTTCGACGCGATGGCCGACCGGATCCAGTCCCTCGTCGACAGCCAGCGGCATTTCCTCGCCGACGTCTCCCACCAGATCCGCACCCCGCTGACCGCGATGCGGCTGCGGCTGGAACTGCTGGAGCAGGACGTCGACACCACGGTCGCCGCGGAGGTGGCCGGCACCCTGGTCGAGGTGCACCGGCTGTCCCGCATGGTCGACGGGCTGCTCGCCGTCTCCCGGGCCGAACACGCCCCGACCGCCGCCCGGCCGGTTCCCCTCGCGCCGGTGACCACCCAGCGCTGCCTGATCTGGCGACCGGTGGCCGCCGCCGCGGACATCGCGCTGACCTGGGACGTCGACGACGCGCACGTGGTGGCCAGCGGCCCCGGCCATCTCGAGCAGATCCTCGACAACCTGCTCAGCAACGCCCTCGAGGCCACCCCACCGGGCGGCCGGATCCGGATCGAGTCGCACTCCGCCCCGGCGCCTCTGGCCGGGCCGGCGATCCGACTCACCGTCACCGACAGCGGCACCGGCATGAGCGCCGAGCAGCGGCAGGCGGCCTTCCGCCGCTTCGGCAGCGCCGGCGTCGAGCGGGGCGCCGGCGTCGAGCGGGCTGGCTCGGACGAGCCGGGGCAGGTCGCCGACCGGGACCGGACGCCGCGCCGCGCCGACCGGCGGGGCCACGGGCTCGGCCTCGCGATCGTGCACGCCCTGGTGACCGCCGACGGCGGGACGATCGCCCTGGTTCCCGCCCCGACCGGTGGCCTGTGCGTCATGCTCGACCTGCCGTGGGCGAGCCCGCAGCCTGGCGAGAGCGCCGCGGCGGTGCCGCCGCAGCGGTCCGCGGCCGGCCACCTCCGGCCTCCCCCGGAACTCGAGTTCCTGGAAGTCGTCGACGATGCCCACCTGGACCGCGAAGCCGGCCGGGAACCCTGACGAGGACTCGCCGGACTCGCCGCCAGGGTCCGCCTGAGATCTTTACCGTTTCTTTCCCCGCCGAACCGCGGTAAGGCGCCGGCAATGCGTCGCCGGGCGGCTATTTTCGCACCGAGCGACCAGGGACGGAGTACCCACTGATCATGTCGAGAAATCCGGCACAACGCATTCGGGAAGCGACGGCGCTCGGCGCCGAGACGGTTCGCCGCGAGATCATCGGAGGCAGCGGCCGGGGCTCGAAATCCGCCTTTCTCAACGGTAAAATCAGCGCATATCTGACCGAGCACAGCTCGCCGCCCGAGGAGGTCCTCGTCGACCTGTCCGCGGTCACGGCCACGTTGCCCGAGGCGGAGATGCAGGTGCCGGCCGAGCAGGGCACCCTGCTGACCATCCTGACCGCCGCGATCGCTCCCCGTCGGGCCATCGAGGTCGGCACCTTCACCGGCTACTCGGCCCTGTGCATCGCCCGCGGTCTGCCGGCCGACGGCCGGCTGCTCTGCCTCGACGTCAGCGAGGAGTGGACCGCGATCGCCCACAAGCACTGGGCCCGGGCCGGCGTCACCGACCGAATAGACCTCGTCCTCGGGCCGGCCGCCGACAGCCTCGCGGACCTCGTCGAGGAACCCACCTTCGACCTGGCCTTCATCGACGCGGACAAGGTCTCCTATCAGCGATACTACGACCTGCTTGTTCCCCGTATGAACCCCAACGGGGTCATCATCGTGGACAATGTCCTCCAATACGGAGCAGTCGTGCGCCCGCGCTCGGACAATCCGGCGGTGGTCGCCGTCCGGGAGTTCAACCGGCTGCTCGTCGCCGATTCCCGGGTACAAGTCGTGATGCTGCCGATCGCCGACGGGCTCACTGTCGCCCGCAAGCTGCCCTCCCCCCGCGACGGCGACCAGCCCAGATCTTCCGCGTCCTGATCGGGTGCGGTCACGGGCCGACCTCTCACCTTTGTCGCAGGCGTGGCGGGCGAGCCGACCCGGGGCCGCTCAGCCCTGCGCGCGGACCCGCTGCGCCACGAAGGTGACGACGACGCGCTCCTCGGCCGCCTGCTCGGCCATCGTCTCGAGCGTCTGGCCGTACGGTGCGATCACCTTGGCCATGAAGGTGCGCGCGGCGTCGTCGTCGGCGATCTCAACGGTGGCGCGCACCTCGAGGGTGTGGAACGGGTTGGTCGGCGAGATGACGAACAGGGTGGCCTGCGGGCGGGCCACGAGGTTTTCGTACTTCTTGCGACCTTTCGACAGCGAAGTGCGGAGAACACCGTCGTCGTCGAGCAGCACCCAGACCGCGGTGGTCTGGATCGAACCGTCGTCGTTGATCGTGCTCAGGGCGACGGTCGACGCGGTGATCAGGTCGTGGTGCGTGGCGGGGATGGTGAGGTCTGAGGTCATGCCGTCATTCTGACGAATCGGGCTGTGTGGGTGGCGACGCGGTGGGTAGTGGCGAGCTGGCGACGCGGTGGGTAGGTGGCGACGCGGTGGGTAGGTGGCGACGCGGTGGGTAGGTGGCGACGTGGTAGCCGAGGAAGCGGGCGGTGGACAGGTCGGCGGCGTGGACGGCGTCAGGGGCCCTGGCCGTTCCAGGTCTCGGCGCCCGCGACGCCGCACCCGCGACCGACGTCCGCACCACCATCGCCGGCCGACCTCGGGGCCTGCCGGCACCCTCGGTGACGGCCACCCCGGTGACGGTCGCGGTCGCCAGGGGCCGGGCAACCCGGGTGACCGCGCGTGGCGGGCCGTGCGATGTCACACCGCGGCCGGCGGCCTCGTCCCTGCAGGCAGGGATCGCCGTTCGGGCGGCCCGCCCCGGGGCGGTAGACCCCGGCCAGTCGGGAAGGGGATCGGGAGATGACCGAGCGGTTGAACGTGGCGGAGGTCGCGCCGGACGGGTACAAGGCGATGCTCGGCCTGGAGCGCTACGTCCGGCAGAACGTCGACAGCACGGTCCTGGAGCTGGTCAAGCTGCGGGCGTCGATCATCAACGGTTGCTCGTTCTGCGTGGACATGCACAGCCGGGACGCCCTCGCGGCCGGCGAGTCCTCCCGCCGGCTGTTCGCGGTCGGGGCCTGGCGGGAGGCGCCGTTCTTCGACGAGCGCGAACGGGCGGCGCTCGCGCTCACCGACGAGGCCACCCGGCTCGGCCCGGACGGGGTGAGCGACGAGACCTGGGCACTGGTCACGAAGAGCTGGTCGGAGAAGGAGGCCGCGGATCTGATCCTCGCCATCGTGACGATCAACGCGTGGAACCGGATCGCGATCCCGAGCCGCCAGAGTCCACCCGTCGACGTCTGAGCCCACCCGTCGACGTCCGAGCCCACCCCGAGGTCCGAGCCCACCCGTCGACGTCCGAGGTGTTACCCTTTCGGCCCTCGGTAACAGCGTGTGATGGCAGACCGCGGCCGCCTCGCCGTCAGACGGCCCACCGGCACCGCCCCGCGAGGAGGTGTGCATGGGAGCGGAGCCATCTGGTTCTTGTGTAGGGATAAATCGGACGTCGAACCCTACAGAAGAACCATGGAGGCGCTCTCCCATGCATCCTCCGCCGCCGCCCGAGTCGTTGCCCGTCCGGCGACCCGCCTCAGCCACGCCGAGTGACGTCACGGAACGTGGTAGCCGGAAGGGGAGGGGAACGTCCGAGGCTCCGCGTCACCCCGGGATGGCGTCACCCCCGGACGGCGTCACAGGGTGACGGAGGTGTCGCCGGGGTAGAGGGTCCAGCCGTCGCCCGCGCGGCCCCAGCCGCTGGACGCCCAGGCGCCGCCGTCGATGTTGAGCGTGACGCCCGTGATGTACTTCGCCCGGTCGGAGCTGAGGAACACCGCGGCGTCCCCGACCTCGTCGGCGTGGCCCTCCCGACCGAGCGGGACGTAGCGCTCCACGTCGCTCCGGCGCTCCGGCGGCAGCGGCGGCAGGTTGTCGGGGTCGACCGGGCCGGTGAAGATACCGCGCATGCCGGCGGTGGCGGTGTGGTCGGGCGCCAGCGCGTTGACCCGGATCTGGTCCTCGCCGAGTTCCAGGGCCATAGTCCGGGTGAAGGAGATCATGCCGGCCTTGCAGGCGGCATAGACGGCGTACAACGGCGCCGCGCGCTGCCCCTCGATGCTGGTGATGTTGAGGATCGACCCGCCGGCACCGCCCGCGGCGATCAGCGGCGCGGCGGTCGACGTCGCCGCGATCATGCTGACCAGGTTGATGTCGATGTGCCGACGCCAGCTTCGCTCGCTCTGCTTCAGGAAGCGGTTCGCCTTCACCCCGCCGGCGTTGTTGACGAGGATGTCGAGCCGGCCGAACTCCCCGTGCGCGGCGGTGATCGAGCCGGCCAGCGCCTCGGTGTCCATCACGTCGGTGGGCAGCGTCAGCGCCGTGCCACCCGCCTTCTCGATGATCTCGAGCGTGCTCGCGGCCCGCTCCGGATCGATCTCGACCAGCCCCACCGACACCCCGACGCGGGCCAGCGCCACCGCGATGGCCTGCCCGATGCCGGCCCCGGCGCCGGTGACCACCGCGGCCTTCCCGGCCAGGCCCAGCTCGAACGACTGCTCCGGGATCGCCTGCGTCATCGTCGCTGCTCCTCTGGCACGGCTGGACGGAATCTGGCACTGCTGCACGGCTGGCACTGCGGGCACGGCTGGACAGCAGCAGCACCTGGTGAGACACCAAACCATCACGCACCGACCGGCGGCAACCGGACGCCGACACCGGACCGACCATCCGCACTCGCCGCGGACACGCAGGCGGACCCTCGGTGGTGCCGGCGACGGCTTACGGACCCGGCGGGGGCAGGGCGAGCATCCGGTCGAGCAGGCGGGCGAGGAAGACGGTGTGCCGGTGCAGCAGCGCCGGGTCGAGCTTGTCGAGCTGGTCGCCCGGGCCGACCTGGAGCAGGTACGCCGGCCCGCTGATGAACGCCACCGTCGGCAGGCCGAGACGGTACGGGAACGTGCCCTCGCCGTAGAGCCCGTCGCCGGCCGGCGGGAGCACGCCGGCCCGGGAGAGCCTGCTCGCCCGCACCTCGTCGAGCGCGAGCCGGCGCAGCCGGTCGCTGTGGCCGACGGCGACGACGACCGGTTCGCTGCGCCCGGTCGGCCCGTAGGGCGCGGTGCCGCCGCCTTCGTCCCAGCCCATCGCGCCGAGATGCTCGGCGACGAGCCCCATCGCAAGCGAGGCGCGCAGCCGGGGGTGGCGGCGCAGCCAGGCGTCGGGCTTCGCCGTCGCCGCGTCGGCCGTCATGTGCGCCGGGGAGAACAGGAACACGGCGTTGCGCCCCCGCCGCGCGGCCGGGCCCCGGCGGATGAGCCGCTCGGCGATCGCGAGCAGGGCCGGCCCACCGTTCTCCTCGATCGCGTTCTGCCCGTCGGTGTGCGTGGCCACGAGCACGTCGCCGGCCGCCCACGCCGCGTCGCCGAGGCCGGGGCTGCGGTCGGGGTCACGGTCGGGGTCGGGGTCACGGTCGGGGTCGCGGTCGCCCTTGGCGTCGGCGTCGGCGCCGCTGTCGTGGCCGGGCAGGCGGGCCAGGAGGTAGTCGACGGTGCTGTCGTCGTGGCGGGCGGTCAGGACGACGGTGGCCGTCAGCGGGCCGAGCGCGAGCAGGGCGCGCAGCCGGGCGCCCTGCTCCCGGTCGACGTGCAGGGTCGGCAGACCGGCGTGCTCCTGCTGGTGCGGGGTGTACTGGCCGGCGGCCAGCGGCGGCGACAGATCGAGGATCTCGATCATCGCGACGGCGCCGTGCCGGCGGGCGAGGGTGAGGTCGGGTGGCGCCGGGACGCCGAGCCACACCCGCGAATAGTCCTCGGCGGCGAGCCGTGTCCGCGCGTCGGGCGGCTCGACGGCGTCGGCGAGGTCGGTGAGCACCTCGGCGCGCAGCCGGGCGACCGGCGCGTCGGCGAGCACGATCGCACCCGCCACCGAGCGGCCCCGGTAGTCCGCCGCGCCGCCGGCGCCGACGTCCACCACCGTCGCCGTCACCCCGCGGGTCGACGTCTCGCCGGAGCACGGGCGGTAGGAGGCGACGGGCACCGCGACGCTCGCCCCGCGCGCGTCGACGACCCGCAGCGACCAGTCGTCGGCGAGCCAGCGGGCGACGGGAACGGCATGGCGGGACACCGCCATGCCCAGCCCCCGCAACCGGGCATCGAGGTCGTCGACGTGGCGGTGGTGCGCCGCCGAGCCGGGCAGCCGCGGGCCGAACGAGACCATCCGCTCGACCGACTCCCACAGCGCATCCGGGCCGACGAGGCCCGCCAACCCGCTCAGCCCAGGTCCGGTCATCACCGCGGAGGCTATCCCGGTTGTCCCGCCGGGAGCATCACCTCGGTCCGAACCGGTCAGCGCACGGCGGCCACCGCCAGCGGACTTCACGTGGGGCCTCGGGCCGAATACGGCCCGGTCCCCACCGGCGCTGGTTGAGTCTGGAGAGACACGGACTGTGAACGACACCATGAGGCCGGAAAAGCGGGCGTGGCGACGCCATTTCACTATGCTGGCCGTCCAGCTACTACGACACGTAGAAGTGTCGCTGGTCCACCACTGGAGCTCTCCCTGCGGCACCTCCCCACCGTGCGGCGCCGCCACGTTCGAGTCCGGAGGTCATTGATGCTGTCCGAACGTTCCGCCGCCGTCGTCGGAGCGACCGCGGGCGTGGTCGCCGAGCATGCCGTCGAGATCACCGCCGCCTTCTACCCGCGCGTGTTCGCCGCCCACCCCGAGCTGCTGGACCTGTTCAACCAGGGCAACCAGGCCACCGGCGAGCAGCGCCAGGCGCTGGCCGCGGCGATCGTCGCCTACGCCGGGCACCTGCTCGGCGGGTCGGACTCGTCGTTCGCCCCGGTGCTGAGCCGCATCGCGCACAAGCACGTGTCGCTGGGAGTGCGGCCCGAGCAGTACACGATCGTCGGACAGCACCTGCTCGCCGCGGTCGGCGAGGTACTCGGCGACGCGGTGACCCGCGAGGTGCACGACGCCTGGGACGAGGTCTACTGGCTGTTCGCCACCGCGCTCATCGCCGAGGAGGGACGGATCGCCCAGCGCGTCGGCGCCGACCGGGTTCGCGTCTGGCGGCCCTGGCGGGTGACCGCGCGCACCGTGGCGACGGCCGAGGTGATCTCCTTCGACCTGGTCCCGACCGGGCCCGAACCCCTGCCGACATACCTGGCCGGCCAGTACGTCTCCGTCGCCGTGGACCTGCCCGGCGGCCTGCGCCAGGCCCGGCAGTACAGCCTGTCCCGGGCGCCGGGCGCCGGCAGCCTGCGGATCACCGTGCGCCGCGTGCCGGGCACCGCCGGCGCGCCCGCCGGCGCCGTTTCCTCCCACCTGCACGACCAGGTCAAGATCGGCGACATCCTGGACGTGAGCCCGCCGACCGGCGACGTCACCCTCGCCACCGGCGCCGACCCGCTGGTACTGATCAGCACGGGCATCGGCGTCACCCCGATGGTCGCGATGATCGGCCACACGGCCCGGCTGCAACCGGAACGCCCGGTCGTGGCCGTGCACGCCGACCGCTCCCCCGACCACCACGCGTTGCGCTCCGAGATGATCGAGATGGGCGCCCTGCTCCGGGACTTCCAGCTGCACACCTGGTACGAGTCCGGCACCGGCCGGCCGGCGGGCATCGGCACCGCGGCGGGCACCGGCGCCTCCGCGGGCGCCGCCGGGGCGCGGGGCGAGTTCCGCCACAGCGGCACGTTCAACCTCGACGCGGTCCCCCTGCCCGCC
>NZ_JAMQQF010000214.1 GCF_023716945.1 Frankia sp. AiPs1
GGCACGCGCCCTCGGGCCGGCCGGCGACCCTGGGCTGGCCGGGAACCCCCGGTGGGCCGGGTAGTTCGGGTGGGCTTGCGACTTCGGGTGGGGCGGGTCCTCAGGCGCGGTCCGGGGCTTCGGGCGGGCGAGGATCGGCCGGCGACGACGGCGCGGTCCGCGGCGGCGAACGGGTCGACTCCCACCGCACCATCGCCCTGCACCGGGTGGCTGCCGAGCGGGCGGCCCTGATGCGGGTGCGCCGCCAGCGGCTGATCCTGCTGGCGGCGGTGTTCCCGCTGTCCGTCGTGCTGGCCGCCGTGTTCGGCGGGATGTGGATCGCCGTGCAGCTCCTGGCCGATCTCGGGCTCGCCGGTTACCTCATCCACCTGCGGCGCGCCGCTCAGGTCGAACGCCGACTGGCGATCACCCGGGTCTCGATCGAGCGCCGGATCGAGGCCGAGCGGGTCGCCCGCAGCCGCCGCCGTCCGATCGGCTCGTCCTTCGCCTACCACGAGCGGGATTCGGGCGCCCAACACGAGCGGGATTCGGGCGCCCAGCACGAGCCTGATGCGGGCACCCAGCACGAGCGGGATGCCGTCTCCCGGCACGAGCCGGGTTCCGGTCCCCGACCCGAGCGGGGTTCCGGCTCGACCGGCGGCGAACGGCACGGGCGTCCCCAGCCGGCGGCGGAGCTCACCCCCGAGGAGCTCGCGCACGCCCGGGCAGAAACGATCGACCTCGGCGGTCTGCTGGCCGCCCAGCACGCGTATCGCGACGTTGCCGGGCAGGACGAGCAGCCCGCACCGACCCGGTGGACGGGCGGCGGAGACCGTCCCGGCGGCCCGGTCGCGCCCGGCGAGCAGGAGCCGGGCGGCTACGCCGCCGCGGCTGGGTGGGACGCCGCAGCCCCGGGCCGCCCGGCGAGCGGCGGCCACGCGAAGATCCTGCACGGCTACGCGCCGCCCGCCGGCTCCGCAGCGCCTGCCGGCTATGACGCTGCTGGCTACGAGGCTGCTGGCTACGAGGCTGCCGGCTATGACGCTGCCGGCTATGACGCTGCCGGTTATGAGGCTGCCGCCTACGACGTCGCCGGTTATGAGCGGGCGGGCTACGACGGTGCCGGCTATGACGGGGTCGGATACGACGAGGTCGGATACGACGAGGTCGAGGCGGACACCGACGTCGAGATGGCGGCCGGGGAGGTTGCGGCTGCATCCGCCGCACGCATGACCGCCCGGCCGGCGGTCCGTCCCACCAACCGGCCGACCACCTCGCGTCCCGGCCGCGTCCAGATCAACCCGCCGGGCACCCACGGTGGGCTGGTCGCCTCCCCGGAGGCCGCACCCGCCGGCGGGTCCGCGGCCGGCGACCCGGTCGGCGAGAACCCCGCTGAGATCGATCCGCTGCTGCGGCGCCACGCCGTCGGGAGCTGAGCGGGGCACCGCCCCGGCGGCCCGCCACGCGACGCTGGACCCGACCGCTCAGGGCAGCGGGCCCAGCCGGGCGACCGCGCGGACCGGCGCGCCGTCGGCCGCGGCGAGTGGCAGGGGGAACAGGAAGATCTCGACCGTCCGCCCCTGCTCCCGGGCCCGCAGCAGCCTCGCCAGGCCGGTGAGGTTCTCGGCGATCACCGTGCCGGCGCCGCACAGCACCCGATGTGCCGCCAGGCTGAACTCCTGGCCCGTCCCAGGCGTGCGGTCCACGCTCAGGGCGTCGATGCCGACGGTCCGCACCCCGGCGTCGACGACGGCCCTGGCCGTCTCCGGCGCCAGGTAGGGGTGGCGCAGATAGTCGAGGTGCCCCCAGCGGTCCGACCAGCCGGTCACGAACAGGACGACGTCGCCGGGGCGCAGCGTCGCCGGGAGCGCGGCGGGCCCGATCGCCCCCTGCGCCGCCTGCCCGCGGGCGTCGATGAGCACCGCCGGGCCGGTGAAACGGTCCAGCGGCAGCTCGTCGAGCCGGGGCAGTGCGTCGTCGATGTGCCAGGGCGCGTCGACGTGCGTGCCCGACTGCGAACCCAGGTGCAGGCGTTGCACGTTGACTCCGTCCTCGGCCGCGCGCAGCGCCGGCGCCACGGCCACCTCGGGATCTCCCGGGTACACGGGCATCCCGCTGACGATCGGCACGGACAGGTCGACCAGTTCGCTGCCCTGCGCACCGCCATCGTTGGGGATGCTCGGCATGGGGATGCTCGGCATGAGGACCTCCGGCAGTGGGGGACACCCGCGTGCGGCGGGCCATCGCACCACCATGCCCGCCGGCCCCATGCCCGTCGGTCTGGAAAGCCAGGTAAGTCCGGTGACCGGGCGGGTGAACGCGGCTGACTGGCCGGCCGGCCGACTTGCTGGGTGTCAGACCGTCGTCTCGGCGAGCTGCGCCTGCACGATGCGGACGACGTCGTTGATCGTGGTCAGGGTGAAGACGTCCTCGTCCTCGATCTCGATGGCGTACTCGCGCTCGATCCGGGCGATTGCGAGCAGAACCTTCACCGAGTCGGTGCCCTCGACCGTCCGCAGGTTCAGGTCCGCGGCGAGGGCCTCGGCGGGCAGGCGGAGCGCGCCGGCAACGATCTCGGTCACGGTCTGGGTGATCTCCGCATGGGCTGACGATGATGACGACGACGATGGCGACGATGGCGACATCGGGACTCCTCGGATCGTGCGAGCTGCGATTCGACGCGGATGAGGCGACGGGCGAACCCCGGCTCCGCCGGCCAGCGGGGCCGGGGCTCGCCGACCCCGTGGCATGCCGGCGGAGCCTGGGGCGTCACGCCATGGAGTCGGCGAGGGCCTGTCGGATGTCGGAGTTCCGGGTCAGGTCACGACCGATCGCGCTGCCGAGCGCGCGGCGTAGCTTGGCCTGGAGTCGGTCCTGTTCGTCCGGCGGCGAGAACCGCAGGTAGACGTCGATCACGTCGTCGACGGTCTCGTATCCCCGCATCTCCTCGACGAGCTGATGCTTGTAGACCCCGACCGGGTGGTTGAGCCGCGAACTCGTCGCGTAGAAATGGACGCGCTCCAGGACCGAGGTGAGTTCCTCGGGGTGCTGGTTGAGCCGCCGCTTCAGGTAGTACAGGAATTCGCGGGCGTGGCCGGCCTCGTCGCGGCTCGCCCGCAGGAAAAGGTCGGAAAGGATGGGTTCGCGGACCCAGGCGGAGAGGGCCCGGTATGCGGTGTTGACGATGATTTCGGAGATCACGTTCGTGGCCAGGGTGGCGCTCGGCGTGATGCCCCGCTCGTACGGCTCCCGCAACGCCTCGATCCTGGCCTGGTCGATGTGCACGTCGACCGCCTTCAGCCAGGCCCGGAAGGCGTAGTGGTGCTGGAGCTCCTGGTAGGCCCAGACGGCCACGAAGGCCGAGCAGTCGTAGTCGTCGTCGAACTCGCTGAGGAATCCGTGTAGCCCGGGCAGCGAGGTCGCCTCGCCCATGACGACACCCTTGACGAGCGAGATGTAGGCCGGGTCCACCAGATCGCGTCGGACATTCTCCAACCCGAGCTCGGAAACCTTCCACTGAAGGCGCTCGTAGTGTTGGAAAACCTCGAAACTGTGGGCCTCTTCGGGGGCTGCGGTCGGCATCCGTGAGCTCCTTTCGAGCTTCCTGCCTGGCCTTCCGGCCCCCACTATTTATTCTTCGCCCGGCCGCGACAACCCACTACCCGGTTCTCAATCGGCCCATCGCGATCAGTTATCACCGCCGCCGGGCAGCGGGATGCTGGCCGGGCTCACCCGCAGTGGTCACGTTGTGTCGTGGTCGGAGGTGCCGAGTTCGGCGATGTAGGCGGCCAGCGTGCGCGGTTCGCGGCGCAGGACCGTGCGGAGCACGAGCGGGTTGCCGCCGTGGAAGCCATGGCGGTCGTACTCGTCGAACATCGCGGCCAGACCGGCGGGCTGCCCGGGCGGCAGGGTGAAACCGGCGGGCAGGTCCCCGGCGGTCACCCCGCGGCCGCAGGCCTCGGCCATCAGCTCGGCGAGCCGGACGCGGTCGACCGTGCCGGGCGCGGCGAGCTCGAACGTGCCGAAGGAGAGTCGATCGTCGACGAACGCGAGGGCCGCGGCCTCGGCGACGTCGCGATAGTCGACGTAGGTCATCTGCGCCTGCTTCGACCAGGGCATGACGAGCGTGCCGGTGTTCCGGGCCTGCTCGTAGGCGCCGTCGAGGCCCTGCATGTACATCGCGGGCTGCAGGATCGTGAAGTCCAGGGTCGAGCTGTAGAGGGCCGCCTCGATCGGCCGGGTGCTGGCGTGGTTCTCCAGCGGCAGGGAGGGGTGGTAGACCCCGTTGTAGACGATCTTGCGCACTCCCGCGGCCTGCGCCGCCTCGATGAGGTTGAGTCCCATCTTCGTCGCGTCCGGGGCGAAGGCGGGTGTGATCAGAAACGCGCCGTCGACGCCGTCGAGTGCGGCCCGCAGGCTGCCCGGGTCGCCGAGGTCCGCGGACACGGTCTCCGTCGCGCCGTACCCCAGCGGGATGTCGCGCTTGGCCGGGTCGTGCACGGCCGCGCGCACGTCGAGGCCGTGCCGCACGAGGGCGGGCACGACCAGCCCGGCGTACGTGCCGGTTGCCCCGGTCGCGAAGATCTTCACTGCTGCTCTCCCTCGGCCGAGGCATCGGTGCAGTCGGCTGTCTCAGGCATGCGTTTGTTCCTTCTGGCTGGTCTGGACGGTCGGGGTCAGCGCGGTGGTCCGACGACGATGTTGCCGAACTTCTCGGCCGCCTCGGCCATCCGATCAGGTGAGATCTGGAAGCCGTCGGGTCGCGGGGTGGACATGTCGCGGCCGGCGTAGCGAAACATGCCCTCGATACCGGCCGGCGTGTTGATCATCAGCAGGTCCGCCTTCTTCGAGGTGACCCGATATGAGTGCGGTTCGCCCTTGGGGAGGAAGACCACGCCGCCCTCGGACAGCTCGTACTCGCGGTCGTTGTGCCAGACCAGCGCGGTGCCACTGATCAGCATGAACACCTCGTCCTCACGCACGTGCTGGTGATACGGCGGCGCCTCGCCCTCGCTGACGTCGAATCTGCCCATCATCAGTTGGCCGTCGGTCGCCGCGGCGTCGAGCACCATCGTGAGCGTCCCGCCGTCGAGCCATTCGAGCTGCTGCTGATCCTTGGCCTGAGCGAGATACAGCATGCTCACGTGCTTCTCCTTCGCGTTGTGGACAGGGCCGGCCGGCCGGCAGAGCGGGCCGCGGCTGGCGTGGCGGCCTCACCTCGAACGTAGGCGTACCGGCCGCCGGCACGCATTCGCCCGCTTGCCGAAAACATGCTCCTTGTTGCGGAGTTTCCCCCGCTCCCGATCGCGCCTATGCCCCGCACAAGTGGCCCGCAACCTCTGTCCGGTACCCGCTGTCCCGCAACCTCTGTCCCGCAACCTGGGTCCCGCAACCTGGGTCCCGCTCCTACGCCGCGCGGCTGTGGCGGAAGGCCCGAGGCGCCATGCCGGTCTCCCGGCGGAACGCGGTCGAGAACTGGCTGGCGCTGCTGAACCCGCACAGGTCGGCAATCTCGGTGACCGTGAGGTCGCTGTCCGCGAGTCGACGCCGGGCCACCTCGATCCGCATCCGAGTGAGGAACCGGCGTGGTGGTTGGCCCGTCGAGGCATGAAACACGCGCACGAAATGGTAGGGGCTGAGCCCGGCGCTGCCGGCCAGGTCCGACAGTGACACGGGCAGGTGCAGGTTGTCCCGCATGAACTCGATCGCGGTGCGGACCCGAGAGTCCTCCCGACCCCCGTCGACCCCGCCCATGCCGACGGGGCCCGCCGACCCGTTCCCGTAGTGGCTGAGCACGTGCGCAAGCAGGAACGCCGCCGAGGTCTGCGCGTACAGCTCGTCGACGCCGGCAGCCAACGCGTGCGTCAGCCCGGTCAGCGCACTGCGCACCACGTGGTCCTCGGTCAACACCGGCGCCGTGAAGGTGACCGGGGCTGATCGCCGACGGTTCAACACCTCGGCGGTGCGTTCCAACTCGTCGCCCGGGATCACCAGGACACTGAGTTCGCGGATGCCGCAGCCCGCCCCGGTCCACTCGTAGCTCAGTGGAACACCGGCCGGGACGAGCCAGGCCTTCCCCGGTGCGAGGTGAGCGGACCGCCGCGTCGCGCCGTCCCGTCGCTGGACGGCGACGGTTCCCCGGGTCACCAGCATGATCCGAAGATGGGGTAGGACGCCCATGTCGGCGCGACCCGACGCGTCCTGTCGCTGCGCGACCCGGACCAGCACCGACGACCACCCGGCGTCCCGCACGCTGCATTTTCGGGTGGTGCAGTGCACGTCCTCGTCGAAGCGTCGGGCCAGTTCGGCGGCGGCGAACCGGGTCGCCCCCGAAGCCGATGGATCAGCTGGTGAATCAGCCGGTGAAGCAGACGTCACGATGGCCTCCCGCGGGCGTGCTCGAGGTCCACGGCGCACGCAACGTCGCCGCTTTCGACTAACCTGCCCCCATCCTCTGCCGTTAGGCGGACAGCCGGACAGCTGGACAGGCGCTGTCGCTGTGACGCCCGGTGATCATCTGGAGGCGAGCGGCCTGTCGTCGGCGCGGTCCAGGCGGACGTGGAAGAGGTACCGCCCAGCCCCGGTCCGCGCGACGCCGTCGGTGACCTGTCGCCTCAGCCGAGGGCGGCCTGCGCGCTCGCGGTCATGTGGACGCCGGCGGCGAAGTCGGCCACCGTGGCCGCGTCCCAATGCAGCTGGCCGGGGATCTGGAAGATGAGATACGAGTCTCTGCCCGCGGGCAGCAGTAGGCCGCGCGTGCCCGAGTCGGGGGCCGGCGGCTGGGATTGCGCGGGATCCTGCGGGTCGGGGAAGGTGAACAGCCGGGCGGCGACGCCCCCCACTCTGATCGTGGTCTGGTGGGCGCGCGGGACAGCGACTTCGTCCGGGTTCGCCTTACCGATGAGAATCTTGCCGATGAAGGAGGTCGGGTCCTTGTCGGTCGCACCGACCCGCGCGATGACCAGGGAGTATCGGTTGACGTTCTGGATCTGCCAACCATCGGGGACCTTGTCGATGGTGTAACCGACTGGTTGAACACCCCGGTAGGCAACGAGGGAGATCGTGGCGGACAGGTCGGTGCCGGCCACCGGTCCGCGGCTCGAAGGACCGGCCGTCGCAACGGTCGACGCAACGGTCGACGGGGAATCCGCCGCCAGGCGTGGCCCCGCGATCAGCGCGCCGGCCAGCGCGGCGACGAGGCCGGTCGTGGTCGGGACGACGGTCCAGCGGATCCGGCGGTTGCGGGCGAGAACTCGCCGTCCGCGGGCGAGGTCACCGTCCACGGTGGCCAGGGTCGGCGCGACCGGCGCGGCGTCAGCCGCTTCGTGCAACAGGGTGCGCAGGTCAGACATCGAAGACTCCGCTCAGCTGATAGCGGTCGGGATGGGGGACGTTGTCCTGCCGGTCGGATGTCGCGGTGCACGCGTCGGGAGCCGGCGCCGGCCCGGACAGCCGTTCCCGCAGCCGGTCGATCGCCCGGGCAGCCTGGCTCTTGACCGTGCCCTGCGAGCACGACAGCGCCTGCGCCGTGTCCGCCACGCTCAACTCGTGGAAGTAACGAAAGACCAGGACGGCGCGCATGCGCGGCGGTAGTTCCCGCAGCGCCTGATACATCGCCTCGACGCGGTCGCCTGCCCGCGTGTGGCCGGACCTCAGCACCAGGGACGCCGGATCGACGGCGTCGGTGATCTGATCGGTCGAGCGCTCCCGGCGCCACGGCCGGCGCTTCTCGTCAATCAGCGCGTTCGCCAGGCATCGCCGCGCGTAGGCGTCGGGATTTCGCGCACCGCGATACCTCGGCCAGTGCACATACAGCGCCGTAAGCGTCGACTGCACCAGGTCCTCGGCGAGGTGCCGATCACCCGCCGTCAACAGCGTGGCGGTCCGCACCAGGTCCGCCCGGTGCGTCAGCACGAAGGCGCGGAATTCCTCGTCCCGGTCCGATGTCACGGATGCTCCAGTGTGGTCATGCCCCCTCGACGGACCTCCACGGCACAAAGGTTGCATACCCGGTCCCCCACCTCACCGGACTGAGCACGCCACACGGTTCGCAGGAGATGTCCGGATGACGGCCCCGGCCCACTGTTCCCGGTAAGCACAGCCAGGGCGGCCGATGCGGCGGCTCGTGGCAGGATCGTGAAGCCGTCGCGGCTGATCGTGCTGCCGACGTGGCTGATCGTGCTGCCGACGTGGATGCACGAGCCGAGGGCTCAGCGGGATCGATGTCAACCGGGGGTGTCGAACGTGCGAAAGATCGTCGTGTACGAGTTGCTGTCTCTCGACGGCGTTGCCGAGGATCCGGATCAGTTCATCACCGACTGGGACGACGCACTGGACGCCAACCTCGCCGCAGTGATCGCGACGCAGGACGCGGTGATCCTCGGCCGGCGCAGCTACGACGAGTGGGCTCGGTTCTGGCCATCCAGCGAGATCCAGCCATTCGCGACCTTCATCAACGGGGTCGCGAAGTACGTCGCGACCTCCGCGCCGCTTGATCGGGAGTGGACCAACGCAACCGTCGTCGACGGTGATCTGGTCGAATTCGCGCGAGCCCTGAAGAACCGGCCCGGAGAAGACATCGGCGTCCACGCCAGTATCTCGCTCGCCCAGGCGTTGCTCGCCGCGGACGTCGTCGACGAGCTCAGACTCGTGATCGCACCGAGGATCGTCGGCAGCGGACGAAGACTGCTGGACGGGTTGCCGTCGACTCGGCTCCAAGCGATCCGGAGCACGACGTCACCGACCGGTCATCTACTTGTCGACTACCGCCCCATCCGGTAGGCGCCGCGCGGGCCGCCCGATCCGCTCACCCGCTGGACGAACCCTGGACGGCACGAGTATGCACAGTCCCTCGACGGCTGCCATCGCGCACTCTCCTCACCTACATGAGGCGGCCACGTCCGACGGCGGCCACACGTCGGGGGGATCGGGGGGTCGCCCCCCCGAAAAGCATCGCGGCCCGCCGGGAAGCCGCCCAAAAGGCGGCGACCACGACGGGCCAGCGCGTGGAGGTGAGGGGACTCGAACCCCTGGCCTCCTCCGTGCGAGGGAGGCGCTCTACCAGGCTGAGCTACACCCCCTGGAAGTAACCGAAGCTTACAGGACGGCGAGGGCCATGTGACGACCACCCCCGGTCGGAGTGCGCCGTCGTCGATCGGCCGGCCCGGAGGGCGGGGTCAGCCGATCCGCACGGCGCGGTCGCTGTGGGTCTCGGAGCGGGCCTCGGCGCGGGCGGTGGGGAGGGCCACCTCGGCGAGGTCCGCGCGGCGGCCCGGGTGTTCCGCGGCGCCGGCCGTGAC
>NZ_JAMQQF010000215.1 GCF_023716945.1 Frankia sp. AiPs1
GTACCGGCATGCACCAACACCCGTTCCCCCGCCCGCACCCCCGCCAGATCCCCCAACCCAAACAACGCCGTCAGGAAGACGGTGAACACCGTGGCGGCGTCCTCGAAGGACAATCGTTCCGGAATGTGCGCCAGGCTGCTCTCATCGGCGATGGTGAGCGGTGCGAAGGCGGCGGGAAACCCGCCGAAGACGCGGTCGCCCACCGCGAGACCGGTCACCCCAGGGCCGGTCTGTACCACGATTCCGGCGCCTTCCGTCCCGAGGCCCTCGCGGGAGGGCGTGAGTCCGATCGCGACCGCGACGTCGTAGAAGTTCAGCCCGGCCGTCCGCACCTGAATGCGTACCTCACCCGGCTCCAACTCCCGGGTCGCCCGCGGGTTGTCCGCCTTCCCGACACCCTCCACCTTCCCGGTTCCCAGCGCGTCAATACGCCAGTCGGAGCCCGCGCCAAACCCACTCACACCCGCGAGGCGATCCCCGCTGCCGGCACGCACCAGCCGTGCGGCGAGCACACCGCCCTCGCGTACCAGCAGTTGAGGCTCACTAGCTCGGAGGGCCACTCCCAGGACCCGCACCCAGTCGACGGAGCCCTCCGTCGGGTCGGCGTCGACTAGGACGAACCGGCCCGGGTGCTCCACTTGCGCGCTGCGCAGCATCCCCCACACCACGGAGGGTGCCAGGTCCGTCACGCCGCCGCCGGCGCCCGCCGGCCCGGCGTCGACCGCACCGCGTGTCGCCACCACCAGCGGTACCCCCGCGAACCGCTCGTCCGCCAGCCATGCCTGCAAGGTCAGCAGCACCCGCTCCGCCAGCTCGTGCGCCGCCACCAGCACGTCCGCACGATCGGCCGCGACAGCGGAGACCACCGCGCAGCGCGGCGTCGCACCTCCCGCGTCCAGTGACTCGACCAACGCCGCCACGTCCGGCGAGGCGGTGACCTCCATGGGCGCTGATCCCACCCGCAGCGGATCGGGGCCCACCACGGCCACGGACCCGACCGGCCCGACCTCGCCGTCCCGGACGGGGAACCACTCCAGGGCGAACTGGCCCTCGGCGTCCGCCGTACGCGTGCGCGCCTGCGCGGTGTCCGCGGGCCGGGCCTCGAGGGTGCCGATCGTGAGCACCGGGGTGTCCGCGAGGTCGGTCGCCGTCAGACTGACGGTGCTGTCGGGGCTGACACGCAGTCGGACGCGTAGCGCCGTGGCCGCGACGGCGTGCAGAGTCACGTCCTTCCAGGAGAAGGGCAGCCAGGTGCCGTCGGTGGGAAAGGCCGGGTGGAACTGCAGCGCGTGCAGCGCGGCGTCGAGCAGCGCCGGGTGGATGCCGTGGTGGGCGGCATCGGCGTGCGCGTGAACGGGGAGCGTGATCTCGGCGAGCAGCGACGCCGGGTCGGCGGTCCGCCACACAGCGGTGAGACCCCGGAAGGCGGGGCCGTAGTGGTAGCCGCGCTCGGCGAGGGCCTGATAGAGGCCGCTGACATCGACCGGGGTGGCGCCCGCCGGTGGCCAGGTCCCGGCGCGCTCGTGCCCCGCCGGTGGACGGCCGCCGGGCGCCAGTGTCCCCTGGGCGTGCTGGGTCCAGCCCTCGTCGCCACCAGCGACGTGCGGACGGGCGTGGACGGTCACCCTCCGCCGGCCCTCCGCCGCCGGCGGATCCACCACGGCCTGAATCTCCACCGCTGCGCCCTCGGGCAGTACCAGCGGCCGCTGGATGACCAGCTCCTCCAGCCAGGTGCAGTCCACCTCGTCCCCGGCCCGGACCGCCAGGTCCACGAACCCGGTGCCCGCCAGGATGGTCTTCCCGGCCACCGCATGATCGGCCAGCCACGGCTGGGTCGCGGTCGACAGACGACCGGTCAGCACCACGGGCCCGTCACCGGCGACCCGGACACCCGCGCCCACCAGGCCATGGTCGAGCGCCAGCAGGCCCACCCGGCTCAGGTCGCCCCCGGCGCCGGGCACACGGTCGAGCCAGTACCGCTTCCGATCGAACGCGTAGGTCGGCAGCTCGACCGGCGCACCGGCGTCGGCGCGGTCGGGAAGCAGGGTGCTCCATGCCAGAGGCGTGCCACTCGTCCAGAGACGGGCGAGGCCGTGGGTCAGAGCGTCGAGCTCGGGCTGGTCCGGGCGGCTGAGCGGAACCTGGTGGGTGAGGGTGTCGGGGGGCACGCAATCCGGGATCATGGCGCTGAGGGTGCCGCGGGGGCCGATCTCGGCGAAGGTTCGGACTCCTCCGACGGCGAGGCTGTGCACGGCCTGCTGGAAGCGGACCGTGCGGCGGACGTGGCGCACCCAGTAATCCGGGTCCGCCACCTCACCGGCCGTCGCGGGCTGCCCGGTCAGGGCGGAGACCAGGGGAATGGTCGGGGTCTCGTAGGTGAGTCCCCCGGCGACCGCCGCGAACTCGTCGAGCATCGGGTCCATGTGGGCCGAGTGGAAGGCGTGCGAGACCCGGAGTCGACGGGGCCGCCACCCCCGGGGCTCGGCCGCCGCGGCGATGCTGGTCACCGCGTCCTCGTCACCGGAGATCACGACCGCGCGGGGTCCGTTCACCGCCGCGACCGCCACCCGCTCGGCCAGCCCGGTCTCGGCCAAGCAGCCGCGGACCTCCTGCTCGGGGGCCGACAGCGCGAGCATAGTGCCGCCAGCCGGCAGGGCCTGCATCAGCCGGCCCCGAGCCGCGACCAGGCGGCAGGCATCTGGCAGCGACCACAGGCCGGCGACGTGTGCGGCGGCAAGCTCGCCGATGGAATGCCCAGCCACGACATCGGCCCGCGCCCCGGCTGCCCGCACCGTCCGGAACAGGGCCACCTCGAAGGCGAACAGCGCCGCCTGGGTGAAGACCGTGGCATCCAGCCGGCCGGCGTCTTCGGCCGCGCTGGCGAACATCACCTCGCGCAGCGACCCACCCAGCAGCGGATCCAGCTGCGCGCACACCTCGTTCAGCGCCGCCGCGAACACCGGCGAGGCGGCATACAGCTGCCTGCCCATACCCGCCCGCTGCGCCCCCTGACCCGAGAACACGAATCCCGTCTTCCCGCCGTCCACCACCGTGTCCGCCACCACGGCGGCGGCCGGGGGGACGCGGTCCGTGGTGACCTGCCTGGCGGCGAACGCGTCGAGACCGGCCAGCAGGCCGTCCCGGTCCGCCGCCACGACCACCAGGCGGTGCCGCAGGGCCGCCCGGTCCGCCAACGCCCGCCCGACACCCACCGGGTCCGCGCCGGACTCCCGGACGGACGCGGCCAGAGCCGCCGCCTGGGCCACCAGCCCGCCGGCGGTCCCGCCGGACACCACCCACGGCACCCCCAGCCGCACCGCAGCAGCGCTCGGTGCCACGGCCCGGTCAGCGAGGCTGTCCGTGTCCCCGGTCGAGGCGGGGACGGGGGCGGGGGCCTCCTCGACGATCACGTGCGCGTTGGTGCCGCTCACCCCGAACGAGGAGACGCCGGCCCGGCGCATCCGCTCGCCGCGCGGCCAGGCCATGGGCTCGGTCAGCAACGCGACCGCCCCGGACGACCAGTCGACGAACGGGGACGGCTCGCTGACGTGCAACGTGCGGGGCAGCAGACCGTGCCGCAGCGCCGCCAGCATCTTGATGACGCCGGCGACGCCGGCGGCAGCCTGCGCGTGGCCGAGGTTGGACTTGATGGAGCCCAGGCGTAGGGGTTGGTCCGGGTCCCGGTGCTGGCCGTAGGTGTTGAGCAGTGCCTGGGCCTCGATCGGGTCGCCGAGTCTGGTCCCGGTGCCGTGTGCCTCGACCGCGTCGACGTCGGTCGCGCGGAGGCCCGCGTTCGCGAGCGCGGCGCGGATCACCCGCTCCTGCGATGGGCCGTTGGGCGCGGTCAGTCCGCTGCTAGCGCCGTCCTGGTTGACGGCCGAGCCTCGCAGCACGCCCACGACGGGATGCCCGAGACGCTGCGCGTCCGACAGCCGCTCCAGGGCGAGAACGCCGATGCCCTCGCCCGCGCTGAAGCCGTCGGCGTCCGCCGAGAACGCCTTGCACCGCCCGTCCGGGGACAGCGCGCGCTGTCGCGAGAACTCGACGAGTGCCACCGGCCCTGCCAGTACGGTGACACCGCCCGCCAGCGCCAGCGTGCACTCGCCCTGCCGCAGCGCCTGCATGGCGAGGTGCAACGCCACCAGCGACGAGGAACACGCGGTGTCCAGCGAGACCGCCGGGCCCTCGAAACCGAACGTGTACGACACCCGGCCGGACAGCACACTGGCCAGATTGCCGGTCAGCGTGTAGCCCTCGACGCTCGGTGCGACGTGTTCCATGTCGGGAACGTAGAGCGAACTCGACGCACCCACGAACACCCCGGTGTTGCTCCCCCGCAACCCCGCCGGGTCCAGACCGGCGCGCTCCAGCACCTCCCACGACAGCTCCAGCAACAGCCGCTGCTGCGGATCCATCGCCAGCGCCTCACGCGGCGAGATCCCGAAGAACTCCGCGTCGAACCCCGCGACATCGTCCAGGAAACCACCCCGCCGCACGTACGACCGGCCCGACGCCTCCGGATCCGGATCGAACAGGTCCTGCGGCCACCCCCGGTCGGACGGAAACTCGCCGGTGGCGTCAGTCCCCGCCGCCACCAGCTCCCACAACCCCTCCGGCGAGGTGACCCCACCCGGAAAACGGCAGGCCATCCCGACCACGGCGACCGGCTCCGCGCCGCTGGCGGCGAGCCGCTGGTTTTCCCGCCGCAGCCGTTCTGTCTCCTTGAGCGAGGAACGCAGGGCCTCGATAATGTCGTCGTTCGACGTGGTCATGCTGGATCTCCGCTCTTGCCGTGGGCGTCGGTGCACGTGGGCGATGGGCCTGGCGTGATCGCTCAGGCCGGGTTCTCCTGCCGGGCCATGCGGACGAGGTCCTCGACCGCGAGCAGGTCGATCCGGCTCGACACTTCGCCGTGGTGGTCAGCGCCCGCTGGGGTGGTGCCGTCCTGATCGGACGCGCGGACCAGGCCGGACAGGTGCCGGGCCAGTGCCGTCGGGTTGGGATAATCGAAGACGGCGATCGGCGAGAACCGGATCCCGGTCGCCGCGCCGATGCGGTTGCGCAACTCGATCGCGGTCACCGAGTCGATCCCGAGGTCCTTGAACCCCCGGGAGTCGTCGATCGCCCGCGCTCTGGAGTGACCGAGCACGGTGGCGAGCTCCGCGCACACCAGGGTCAGTACCTGTTGGTCGCGCTGCGCGGCGGGCAGCGCGGCGAGGCGCTCGGCCGCGATCGGACCGGCCGCGCCGGCTCTCCCGGCGGCTGTGTCCACGGTCCCGATCAGCTCGCTGAGCAGTGGGTCCGGCCGGGTGCCCACCGACCGTTCGGCGACACGGCTCCAGTCGATGGCGGCGATCGCGAGGGCGGTGTCGCCCTGGTCGAGGGCCTGCTGCAGAGCGACGACACCGAGGTGCGGAGTGATCAGATCCATGCCGCCCCGGGCGATCCATTCCTGGAAGCTCTCCCGTTCGGCCATTCCGCCGCCAGCCCAGGCGCCCCAGGCGATCGAGGCCGCCGGCAGGCCGAGTGACCTGCGGTGCTGGGCGAAAGCGTCAAGGTACGAGTTGGCCGCCGCATAGGCGCCCTGGCCGACGTGGGGCATCAGTGTGCTGAACGAGGAGTAGAGGACGAACGCCGCCAGGTCGTCCTCGAGTGTCAGCTCGTGCAGATTGCGCACCGACTGTGCCTTTGGCCGAAGAGCCCGCTCCAGGTCCGCGGTCGTGACGGCACCGAGCGGGCGGTCGTCCGCGATGCCGGCGGTGTGGATGACGGCGGTGAGGGGGTGGTCGGGGGGGATGGTGGCGAGAGCGGTGGCCAGGGCGGTGCGGTCGGCGGTGTCGCAGGCCGTGAGGGTGACGGTGGGGGCTCCGAGGGCGAGGAGTTCGGTGCGGAGGTGGGTGGCGTTGGGGTGGTGGGGGCCCTGGCGGGAGAGGAGGTGGAGGTGGTGGTGGCGGCGGGCGTGGTGTCGGGCGATGTGGCTGCCGAGGGCGCCGGTGCCGCCGGTGATGAGGACAGTCCCGTCGGGGTCGAGGGGCGCGGGGGCGAGCGTGTCGGTGAGCGGTGCCGGGGCCAGCACAGGCGCGTAGCTGCCGGTGGGACGGAGGGCCAGCGCGGGGGAGCGGTCGGTCAGGGCGGTCGCGAGCTGGGCGGCCGTCGTCGTGTCCCAGACGGCGGGAAGGTCGAGGTGGGAGAGGGGGAGGTATGGGTTCTCCACGAGCTGGGTGCGGGTCAGACCCCAGAGGTGGGCCTGCGTGGGGTGGGTGAGCGGGTCATCAGGGTGGGTCGCGGCTGCGGCGGTGGTGACGATGTGCAGCGGGGTGGCGGCGTGCTGGGGGTGCTGCTGGAGGAGGTGGAGGGTGGTGGCGAGACCGGTCGGCAGCGCCGGGTGGTCGGAGTGGGGCGTCTCGTCGAGGGCGAGCAGCGACAGGATGCCGGCCGTGGAACTTTCCACACGGGCGGCCAGTGCGGCGGCCAGGTTCTCGGCCTCATCGGCGACCGTCACCAGCACTGCCCTGCCACCGTGGTCATCGATCGCGCGCAGGCAGCGGGCCGTTCGTTCGTCGTCGGCCAGCCGGTCCGGCGTCAGCACCAGCCAGGTGCCGGCCAGCTCCGGACGGGGCCGCGGACCCAGCGGCTGCCAGGCGACCTGGTAGCGCCAGTCGCGCACGACGGCCTGTTCTCGTCGCCCGCGCCACCACTGGGACAGCACCGGCAGGGCGTCGCGCAGGCGAGCCTGCTCGTCCGCGCCCACAGGCCCCAGCAGTTCGGCGAACTCGCCCGCGTCGCCGTGCTCGACGACGCGCCAGAACCGCTCCTGGTCGGCCGTGGCGGGCTGGTCGGCCGGGGCCTGCGCGACGGGGCCGCTGGGCAGGCGCGGGACGATGTCGGAGGCGGGCAGCAGTGCGCGCCAGTCGAGGATGACCCCGGCTGTCCAGAGGGCGCCCGCGCTGGTCTGCAGCCGGGCGGGACCGCCGTCGTCCCGGCGCAGGGTGCCCGTGACGGTGACGGCGGTGCCCTCCTGGCCGGCTGTGTCCTCCAGGCCGAGGGTCAGCACCGGATGGGCACTGGCCTCCACGAAGACCCGCACGTCGTCGCGCAGCAGCGCCTGGGTGGCGTCCTGGAAACGGACCGGCTCCCGCAGGTTGCGATACCAGTAGGCGGCGTCCATCGCCGCGCCGTCGATCCGCCGGCCGGTCACGCTGGAGTACACCGGCAACCGGCCGGTCACCGGGGTCAGCCCGACCAGTCCGGTGAGGATCCGTTCGCGCACGGCCTTCACCTGTGGGGAGTGCGATGCGTAGTCGACGGGGATGCGCCGTATTCGCAGGCCCTGCTCCTGCCCGGCCGCCAGGAACTCCAGCGCGGCGGCCGTCTCCCCGGCCACGACGACGGACGAGGGACCGTTCACAGCGGCCAGCCACAACCGGTCCGGCCACGCGGACAGCGCCGACTCGACCACGGCCGCCGGGCTCGAGACGGACAGCATCGTCCCCGCACCGGCGATCTCGGCGATCACCGCCGAGCGGACCACCACGATCCGCGTCGCATCCTCCACCGACAGCACCCCGGCCACGCAGGCCGCCGCGATCTCCCCCTGGGAGTGGCCGACGACCGCGTCCGGAACGACGCCGAGCGACTCCCACACCCGCGCCAGACCGACCATCACCGCGAACATCGCCGGTTGCAGTACGTCGACCCTGCCGAGGTCGGCGGCGCCCGGCGCGCCCGTCAGTGCATCCCGGACCGACCAGCCGGCCAGATCCTCGACCGCCGCCGAGACCCGGTCGATCACTTCGGTGAACGCCGGCACCACCGCCAGTAGCTCCCGGGCCATCCCGGCCCACTGCCAGCCCTGCCCTGGGAACACGAGCGCCACCCGCGGCCGTCCCGCAGCGGCCCCGTCGGTGTCGGCCCCCCTCGCCGCGAGATGGTCCAGAGCTGTCAGAAGCGCGTCACGGTCCGCTCCCACCAGCGCCGCCCGGTGCCGTGCCGCCGGCCGGTCCAGCAGGGCCCACCCCACCCCGACCGGATCCGCCTGCGACTCGCGCACGAACGCGGCCAGCTCCTGGGCCCGCGCGCGCAGCTCGGTCGCGGTGTCGGCCGACAGCGTCCAGGTGGTGGCACGGGGGGTGGGGAAGTCCCGGTACCAGTAGTCCTGGTGCTCCCAGGGGTAGGCCGGCAGCTCGACGAGCCGGCCGGTCGGGACGGCGGGCGGCGTGGGCCGGTAACCGGTGACGAAGGCCTCGGCGGCCACCAGCGCGGGCGTCGTGTCCCGCCGCAGCACGTCGAGGGTGATGTCGCACCAGGAGTCGGAGGCCTGCGGCAGGCCGGCCGCCGCGGGCTCCGGCTCCAGGCATCGGCGAAGAGCCTCGATCGTGCTCAGACGTCCGGATGCCCAGGCGGCGCTGACGGCGCCGACGCCCTCGCCGACCGCGTCGGCCTGCGCCACGCCCAGCGTGCGCAGCGCCGCGGTGGCGGCGGCCTGATGGCAGAACGTCCAGGCGTCGCGCTGTGGTCCGGGCGGCGTGTCGTCGAGGTCGGCGGGCAGCACTCCCAGGCCGCCGAGCAGCCGCGCGTGCTCTTCCATGGCCTCGCGGTAGGCCGGTGCGGCGCCCGCCCACCGTTCGCGCGTCTCCCGATCGGGAAGCTCCGGGCCGAACCGCAGCGCGACGGTGGCCCGCGCCCCACGCTCCACGCAGCCGTGCCGAACGCTCGGACCGGCGTCGCCGAAGGAGGCCTCCTCCAACGCGGCGGCGAGGGACTGGGCGTCCGTGCCCACCACGGCGAGCCGGTGCTCCAGCCAGGCACGCCGGTGGGTGGTGGTGTACAGCAGGTCGTCCAGCCGCTCGGGTGTCGCGTCCAGCCGTTCGGCCACACGCAGGGCGACGGCCGCCAGCGCGCCGGGCGTGGCGGCGCTGACGAGCAGGACGCGTTCGCCCGCGGGAGCGGGCCGGGGCACCGCCTCCCGCCGCTGCGCCGGGTATCCCTCGACCAGCACGTGCGCGTTGCTGCCGCTGAAGCCGAAGGCACTGACCCCGGCGCGTGCGGGACGGTCCCTCTCGGGCCAGGGCTGTGCCTCGCGGACCAGGGCAACCGGCACCCGGTCCCAGTCGATGCGGGTCGACGGCGTGTCGACGAGGTGCGGGGGCAGGATGCCGTGCCGCGCCGCCAGTACGACCTTGAGCAGCCCGACCGCGCCCGCCGCCGCGCCGAGATGGCCGACGTTCGCCTTCGCCGAGCCGACCAGCAACGGGCGCCCCGGGGCGCGGCC
>NZ_JAMQQF010000216.1 GCF_023716945.1 Frankia sp. AiPs1
GGGCGGGGCCGGGCGTGGCCGACCCGGCGCCGGTGGCGGCGCTGCGCGGGGTGCGTTCCATCGTCTACTCGGCCGCGCCGATCACGGCGCCGACGCTGGCCGCGGCACTCGCCGCGATGCCGGACACCGGCTTCCTCAACCTGTACGGCCAGACCGAGGTGATCACCTCCGGGCTGCCCCGCGAGCTGCACCGCGGGTCCGGGCCCGACCGGGACCGCCGGCTCACCTCCGTCGGCTTCCCCTACCCGGACACCGAGATCCGCATCCTCGACGACGACGGCGCGCAGTGCCCGCCGGGCGTGCCCGGCGAGATCGTGGTGGCCTCCCCGGCGATGTTCCGCGGCTACTGGAACGACTCGGCCACCACCGGCGTGACCCTGGCCGAGGGCTGGTGCCACACCGGCGACGTCGGCGTGTTCGACGAGGAGGGTCTGCTGCACCTGGTCGACCGCAAGAAGGACGTCATCATCAGCGGCGGGGAGAACATCTACTCCCTCGAGGTCGAGGACGCCGTGCTGACCCATCCCGCCGTCGCGCAGTGCGCGGTGGTCGGCGTGCCCGACGAGCGCTGGGGCGAGGCCGTGTGCGCCGTCGTCGTCCTCCTGCCCGGCACCGAGCTCACCTCCGGCGAGCTGCGCGAGCACGTGGCCACCAGGATCGCCCGCTACAAGTCGCCGCGGTCCGCGGTGATCGTCGACGAGCTGCCCGTCCTGCCCACCGGAAAGATCGACAAGAAGGCGCTGCGTGCCCGGCTGGCGGCCGCGCCACGACAGGTGCCGCGAGAGGTGACTGCGTGACCTACCGCTACATCGACTACGACACGCTCGCCGACGGCCGGATCGCCCGGATCACCCTCAACCGGCCGAAGGCGCGCAACGCCCAGAACCGGGGCCTGCTCGTCGAGCTCGGGGAGGCGTTCACCCGGGCGGAGGCCGACGACGGGGTACGCGTGGTGATCCTGCGCGGCGCCGGGGCGTCGTTCTCCGCCGGCCACGACCTCGGCACCTCGGAGAGCGTCGCCGAACGCAATCCGGACGGCCCCGACCTGCACCCCACCTTCCTGTGCAACGGGGCCTCCTACGGCGGCGCGGAGAACCGCACCCGCCAGGAGTGGCACTACTACTACGAGAACACCAAGCGCTGGCGGAACCTCCGTAAGATCACCATTGCCCAGGTGCACGGCAACGTGCTGTCCGCCGGGCTGATGCTGGCCTGGTGCTGCGACCTGATCGTGGCCGCCGACGACACCGTGTTCGCCGACGTCGTCGGCACCCGCCTGGGCATGTGCGGGGTGGAGTACTTCGCCCACCCGTGGGAGTTCGGCCCGCGCAGGGCCAAGGAGCTGCTGCTCACCGGCGACTCCCTCGGTGCCGACGAGGCGCACGCGCTGGGCATGGTCAGCAAGGTCTTCCCAGGCGCGGACGTCTCCGAGCGGACGGTGGAGTTCGCCGCCCGGATCGCGAAGGTCCCGACGATGGCGGCGCTGCTGGTCAAGGAGTCGGTCAACCAGGCGCAGGACGCGATGGGCTTCAGCACCGCCCTCGACGCCGCCTTCACCCTGCACCAGCTCAACCACGCGCACTGGAGCGAGGTCTCCGGCGGCAAGGTGTACGTCGGCACCGCCGAGTACGGCCTGGACGACTGGCGCAACGCCCCCGCCATCCTGCCGGCCGACAAGAACCGGCCCTAGCGCCCCCACTACCCGGCCGCACTACCCGGGCCCCACCGCACAAGCCCCACCGCACAGCACTTCCTGAGCCACTGCGTTCGCGAGCAGACGCGACGCGGTGGCTCGGTCATGTCCGGCGACTGAACAGTTGTTCAGCTTTTCAAACAGCACTTTGACACAGCGACAGCGATCCGTGAGTGTCATCACATCCCCTCACCCTCTTTCCCCGCCCCTTTTCCCCGGAAGAGCGCGGCGATGATCCTCGACCCTGGAGCGCGCCATGATCACCACTGAGAAGCACGCCGAGGTCCGCGAGCTGCTCGACGCCGAGCGGGCGGCCGGGCGACGGGTCGCCATGGTCGGCACCAGCGGCGGCACCCACTCCGGGCACATCTCCCTGGTCGAACAGGCGAAGAAGGAATGCGACGTCGTCGCGGTGTTCTGGAACGGCGCACTGAAGCTGGAGTGGGCCTCCGGCGGCGTGCAGGCCTACAACCGCGACCTCGCCCACGACCAGGCGCTGTTCGAGGCGGCCGGCGTCGACGTGTTCTACATCCCGATGCGCGACGACCTCTACCAGCGGCCCTCGAACACCTTCATGGCCATGCCGGGGATGCTGCGGCACCTGACCGGCATGCCCGAGGGCGAGCACATGGAACTGCTCGTCACGATGGTCGCCACCCTGCTCAACATCGCCGGGCCCTGCCTGACGTTCTTCGGCGAGAAGGACTGGCAGCAGCTGGTGATGTTCCAGCGGATGGCCGAGGACCTGCACCTGCCCTCGCGGGTCATCGGCTGCCCCACCCGCCGGGAGCCCGACGGGGTGGCGATCTCCAGCCGCAACACCAAGCTCTCCCCCGAGCAGCGCGCCGCCGCGCCGGCGCTGTACGCCGCGCTGACCGCCGCGGTTGACGCGATCACCGCCGGGGAGCGCGACGCCCACGCCGCGGCCGAGGTCGCCCTGGCCCGGCTGCGTCCGGTCGCCGACCCGGACTACATCGTCGCCGTCGAGGCCGCGACGCTGCGCCCGCTGGACACCCTCGACCCGGCCGCCGAGGGCGGCCCGAGCGACGGTGAGATCCGCCTGCTCGCCTCGGTCCGCTTCGGCACCACGCCGCTGGTCGACAACGTCGGCGTCACTCTCCCCACGGTCTGACCACCGCCCCCACCGCCACCACCGCCGCCACCCCCACCACCACCCACTGACAGGAGCGCCCCATGGATGTCGGTGACCTCATCCTCGTGAGCGTCGACGACCACGTCGTCGAGCCGCCCACCATGTTCGACGCGCACATCCCCGCCCGCTACCGCGACCGCGCGCCCCACGTCGTCGAGACCACCGACGGCAACCAGATCTGGACCTACGAGGGCCAGATCACCCCCAACATCGGCCTCAACGCGGTCGCCGGCGTCCGCCCCGAGGACTACGGATTAGACCCGACCCGGTTCGACCAGATGCGGCCGGGCTGTCACGACATCGACGAGCGCATCCGGGACATGAACGTCAACGGGGTGCTGGCCAGCCTGAACTTCCCGACCTTCGCCCAGTTCTGCGGCCAGTTCCTGACCCGGGCCACCGCCGACCGCGAGCTCGGGCTCGCCGTCGTGCGCGCCTACAACGACTGGCACATCGACGAGTGGGCCGGCGCCCATCCCGGCCGGATCATCCCGCTGGCCGTCATGCCGCTGTGGGACGCGGGGCTCATGGCCGACGAGATCCGCCGGGTCGCCGCGAAGGGCTGCCGCGCGGTGACCTTCTCCGAGAACCCGGCGAAGCTCGGTCTGCCGAGCCTGCACAGCCGCTCCTGGGACCCGTTCTGGGCGGCCTGCGCGGAGACGGGCGTCGTCGTCTGCCTGCACATCGGCTCGTCGTCGCAGGTGCCGGTGACCGCCGAGGACGCGCCGATGGAGGTGTCCATCGCGCTCAGCCCGATGAACACCCAGTCGACCCTGACCGACCTGCTGTTCTCCGGCGTGCTCCCCCGCTACCCGGACCTGCGGATCGCGCTGTCCGAGGGCGGCATCGGCTGGATCCCCTACACCCTCGAGCGCTGCGACTACGTCTACCGCCACCACCGCGCGTGGACGGGCACCGAGCTCGGCGACCGGCTGCCCAGCGAGCTGTTCCGCGACCAGATCTACAGCTGCTTCATCGACGACCCGGCCGGGCTCGTGCTGCGCGAGCGCGTCGGCCTGCACACGATCATGTGGGAGTGCGACTACCCGCACGGCGACTCGACCTGGCCGAACAGCCCCGAGGAGCTGGCTCGCTCGCTGGCCGGCATCCCCGACGACGAGGTCAACGCGATCACGCACCTCAACGCGCTGCGGGCGTTCGACTTCGACGCCTTCGCCCACCGCCCGCGCGAGCGTTGCACCGTCGCCGCGCTGCGCGCCGAGGGCGCCGACGTCGACCTGACGCTGCGCCACATCCTGCGCGAGCACCGCGGCAGCACCCCGGGCGAGCTGGCCGCGATCGCCGTGCAGGCCGCGGGCCGGGGATGAGCGCCCGCACCAGCACATCCGGTCGGACGGCCACGGTCCGGCCGTACCGGTCGCACCGAGAGGACGGCACATGAGGCTGCAGGGCAAGGTCGCGCTGGTCACCGGGGGCACCGCCGGCATCGGCGCCGGGATCGTGCGGATGTTCGTCGCCGAGGGCGCGGCGGTGGCGTTCACCGGCCGCAACGAGTCCACCGGCATCGCGCTGGAGAAGGAGTTACGCGACGCCGGCGGCACCGCGACGTTCGTGCGCGCCGACAACCAGATCGAGTCGGACGTCGCCGGCGCGATCGCCGCGACCGCCG
Source organism: Frankia sp. AiPs1 (assembly GCF_023716945.1). Lineage (GTDB taxonomy): Bacteria > Actinomycetota > Actinomycetes > Frankiales > Frankiaceae > Frankia. The sequence goes on from NZ_JAMQQF010000216.1 coordinate 4,477, forward strand.
ACGCCTACGGCCCGGTCACCGTGCTGGTGAACAACGCGGCGGCCACCGACGTGACGATCAGCGGCGTCGACAACCACGTCGACGAGATCACCAACGAGGACTTCGACTACACCGTCCGCACCGCGCTGTACGGGACGCTGTGGGCCAGCAAGTACGCGATCCCGCACATGCGCGCGGCGGGCGGCGGCTCGATCATCAACATCTCGGCGTCGTCGAGCATCCTGTCCGTGCGCTCCCGGCCCGCCTACCAGGCGTCCAAGGGGGCGATCAACTCGCTGACCCGGCAGATGTCGGTCGACTACGGCCCCGACTCCATCCGCGCCAACGCGATCATCGTCGGGTTCATCAACACCGACGGCGACACCATGCGCAAGCTGCTCGCCGACGAGGAGTACATGCACGTCATCCGCAGCATGCTGTCGCTGCCGCGGCTCGGCGAGCCGGCCGACATCGCCGCCGCCGCGGTCTACCTGGCCGCGGACGAGTCGAAGTACGTCACCGGCACCCAGCTCACCGTCGACGGCGGCGCGACCAGCCACCAGCCGGTCGTCCCCCGCGTCGTCCCGAACGCGCCGGTCGCCGGCTAGCCCGTCGCCGGCAGCCGATTGCGGTGCGTTGTGCACGGTCCGAACCACAGAACTGTGCACAACGCACCGCAGTTCAACCAGCGCACCGCAGTTCAACCAGCGCACCGCACGCGGCGAGCGGGACGCCGGCTCGGTGTCAGGCGGCCGGGGGGCCGCCGAGGATGCCGTCCTTGACGAGGCGGTCGATCTCCTCGCCGTCGTAGCCCACCTCGCCCAGCACCTCCCGGGAGTGCTCGCCGAGCGCCGGCGCGCCCAGGCGCATCACCGCGTGCGCGTCGTCGAACTGGGCCGGCGCGGCGGGCAGGCGCAGCCCGGGGCGGGTCGGATGGGCCATCAGGTAGCCGTTGTCGACGACGGCCGGGTCGGCGACGACCTCCTCGGGCACCGCGTAGAACGAGAAGATGCAGTTCTGCTCCCGCAGCCGGGCCTCGAACTCGGCGCGGGTGAGCGCGCCGATCGCCGCCCGGAACCGCTCGCCCAGCTCGCCCCAGGCGGACCGGCGGGTCGCGGCGTCCGGGTAGGCGTCGATCAGCTCGGGCAGGCCGACGGCGGTGCAGGCGGGCGCCCAGTAGCGGGCCTCGTCGAGCATCACGAGGTTGACGAAGCGGCCGTCGCCGGTGCGGTAGGTGTTGACCAGGGGGCTGCGCGGGCCGCCGCCGGTCATCTGCATCTGGCGGCCGGTCAGCGAGCTGTAGGCGAGGTCGGGGCCCATCGTCCAGGTCGCGCCGTTGAGCAGGGCGGTGTCGACGACGACGCCCTTGCCGGTGCGCAGGACGTGCACGAGCCCGGCGCAGACCGCACCGGCGAGGTACATGCCCGACGGCACGTCGCCGAGGGCCGGGCGCTGCATCGTCGGCTCGGGCGCGTCCGGCGCGGTGAGCACGTGGGCGACGCCGCCGCGGGCCCAGTAGGAGACCCCGTCGTAGCCGCCGGCCTCGGCGTCCGGGCCGGCCTGGCCCTGGCCGTGGCCCTTGGCCACGACGAGCTTCGGGTTGAGGGCCAGCAGGTCCGCGGGCTCGGTGCGCAGCTTGCGCCGCACCCGGGGAAGCTGGTTGGTGATGTAGACGTCCGCCCAGCGGACGAGCCGTTCGAAGACGGCCCGGCCGGCCGGCGTCTCCACGTCGAGGGCGACGCCCCGCTTGTTGCGGTTGACCAGCTCGAACATGAACTCCTCGCCGTCGGCCTCGGGGACGAGGCGGTTGGCGTGGATCTGGCGCATCGGATCGCCGGTGGGGCGTTCCAGCTTGACGACGTCCGCGCCGAAGTCGGCCAGCGCCGCCGCGGCGGACGGCACGAAACCGTGCTCGGAGAACTCCAGCACCTTGATACCCGCGAGCGGAGAAGTCATAAGATCAACACCTGGTCTCCCTATGGTCGGCCCGTCGGCCGCACCCCATGATGATCACCAAGATCAGGATCACCTCGTCAGTCCTTCCAGCGACCGAAGATTTGACGGAACCATCAAGTAGCCCCCCGCGCCGGCTCGGCCCAGGGGGCGGCTCGGCCGCCCACGTCCCGCGCGGCGGCGCCATCGATGCGTTGACGCTTCCGCCAGAACGTTCCTAGAATTGTGTTCTACATCGCGGCCGCCGGCTTGACCACACCCCGTTCCCCGTCGCGATCCCCGCAGCGAGGCACGGCCCCGGAGCCGACCGACGTTCCCCACCCGACGCCCCGGCCCCGGGCCGGCGGGCGAGCGGGCGCTCACGCCCAGGAGGCACAGGACATGGATCTCGGCATCTCCGGCAAGGTCGTCTTCTTAACCGGTGGGAGCAAGGGGATGGGCCGCGAGGCCGCCCGCCTGCTCGCCGCCGAGGGCTGCAAGGTCGCGATCGTCGCCCGGACGAAGACCGCCATCGACGAGGCGGTCGAGCAGATCACGGCCGACGGCGGCACCGCGATCGGGATCGCGGCCGACCTCACCGACCGCGCCGACGTCGACCGGGCCGTCGCCGAGGTCACCTCGACGTTCGGCCCGCCGCTGATCGTGATCGGCCAGACCGTCTTCAACATCCCGGGCGACTTCGAGGACATCACCGAGCCCGAGCACTATGTCGACTCGTTCCGCAGCTACACGATGAGCCAGGTCTACCTGCTGCACGCCGTGCTGCCCGGGATGCGCGAGGCCGGCTGGGGCCGCTTCGTCCACATCGGCTCGGCGACCGCCAAGGAGCCGGTGGGCGCGATCCACCACGCCATCGCCAACGCCACCCGCCCGTCGACGATCGGCCTGCTCAAGACCGTCTCCGACGAGTACGCCCGCTACGGCATCACCGTGAACACGGTCGCGCCGGGCTGGATCGAGACCGCCAACGCGATCGCCTACATGGACGCCAACGTCGGCGTGCACGACGAGCAGGCGCGCCGGGAGTGGATGCGCACCAACGCCCGGGTGCCCGCCGCGCGCCTCGGCCGCCCGGACGAGATCGCCTCGATGATCGTGTACCTGTGCTCGGAGCAGGCCGGCTACGTCACCGGCAACTGGATCGAGGTCGACGGCGGCCATCACCGCTCGGCGTTCTGACACCACCCACCTGGATCGGGTCGCCGCCTGGATCGGATCGCCCCGTGCGGTTCGATCCGCTGGCGCCCCTTTCATCCTGACAGTAGTCTTAGTAGTGTTACAGCTCATAGAGCTGCGTCACGTTCATCGACGAGGAACCAGGGAGGCATCCGGTGAGATCCGCGCCCTCCCACCGGGACCCGGCAGGACCGGTGCACCCGGACCCACGCACGCTGGTGCGTTCTTCCGTCCGCTGTAGGCGTCAAGGAGTGTCATGCAGGTCGAAGACCTTATCCTGATCAGCGTCGACGACCACGTCGTGGAACCGCCCACGATGTTCGACGCGCACATCCCCGCGAAGTACAAGGACCGGGCCCCGCACGTGGTCAAGGGCCCGGACGGCGGCGACCTGTGGGCGTTCGAGGACGGCTTCGCCCCGAACGTCGGCCTCAACGCCGTCGCCGGCTGTCCGCCGGAGGAGTACGGGCTCGACCCGACCGAGTACACCCAGATGCGCCCCGGCTGCTACGACGCCGACGAGCGCGTGCGGGACATGAGCGCCGGCGGCGTGCTCGCGGGCATCAACTTTCCCACCTTCCCGCACTTCTGCGGCCAGCTCTTCCTGCGTGCCAAGGACAAGGACCTCGCGCTGGCCAGCGTGCGCGCCTACAACGACTGGCACATCGACGAGTGGGCCGGCGCCCACCCGGACCGGCTGATCCCGATCACCCTGCCCGTCCTGTGGGACCCCGAGCTCGCCGCCGAGGAGATCCGCCGGGTCGCGGCGAAGGGCGCCCACGCGGTGACCTTCTCCGAGAACCCGACCAAGCTGGGCCTGCCGAGCTACCACACCGAGTACTGGGACCCGTTCCTGCGCGCCTGCGCGGACAACGACGTGGTCGTCAACATCCACATCGGCTCGTCGTCGTCGATGAACATCACCGCTCCGGACGCCCCGCCGGAGGTCATGATCGCCCTGACCCCGGTGAACAGCCTGATGGCGGTCACCGACCTGGTCTTCTCCGGGATCTTCAAGCGGATCCCGAACCTGCAGATGGCCCTGTCCGAGGGGGGCATCGGCTGGCTGCCCTACGCCCTCGAGCGCGCCGACTACGTCTACCAGCACCACCACGCGTGGACGTTCACCGACCTCGGCGGCCGGCTGCCCAGCCAGGTCTTCTACGACCACATCTGGACCTGCTTCATCGACGACCCGGTGGGCGTGAAGCTGCGCGACCAGGTCGGCATCAACAAGATCATGTGGGAGCTGGACTACCCGCACTCGGACTCCACCTGGCCGCACGGTCCCGAGAAGCTGTTCAAGGACCTCGCCGGGGTCTCGGACGCCGACATCAACAAGATCACCCACGAGAACGCGATGCGGGCGTACTCGTTCGACCCCTTCACCATCCGGCCGAAGGAGAAGTCGACCGTCGCCGCGCTGCGCGCCGAGGCGGCCGACGTCGACATCGAGACCAAGAGCATGGGCCGCCGCAAGGCCGAGGCCGACTCCGGCAACGCCGCGCTGCTCGGCTCGGTCGCCGCGACGGGCGCAAACCGGTAGCCCCACCCGCCACGCAGCCCCACCCGCGCGGGTCGGCCCCGGCCGGCCCGCGCGGCATCCTCCGCTCAGACGTCGGC
>NZ_JAMQQF010000217.1 GCF_023716945.1 Frankia sp. AiPs1
AGGTTGCGGCCGCCGCCGCGGACCCCGCCTGGACGCCACGCGCCGCCGTCGAGGCGTACCGGGGCTTCGCCGCGCGGCGAAGCGACCGCCAGCGCGGCGAGGAGGTCGACCGCACGGGCGTGTTCACCGGTGCGTACGTGCGCAACCCGGTGGGCGGCGGACTGCTGCCGGTCTTCCTCGCGGACTACGTGCTCCTCGGCTACGGCACCGGCGCGATCATGGCCGTGCCGGCGCACGACAGCCGGGACTTCAGCTTCGCCCGCGCGTTCGATCTGCCGATCCCGGCGGTGCTGGCGCCGGACGAGCAGTGGTACGCCGAGCAGCGGGTGACCCCGGGCGCCCCGCCGTCGGCGTGGCCGGACGCGTTCAGCGGCGAGGGCACCTACCTGCCCGGGCCGGCGGGCACACCGATGCTCGCCGGCCTGACCAAGCCCGATGCGATCAAGACGACGGTGGGTTGGCTCGAGGACGGCGGCCACGGCCGGTTGGCCCGGTCCTACCGGCTGCGGGACTGGCTGTTCTCCCGGCAGCGCTACTGGGGTGAGCCGTTCCCGATCGTCTTCGACGACGACGGCCTGCCGCACGCGGTCCCGGATGAGCTGCTGCCCGTCGAGCTGCCCGAGATGACCGATTTCCGGCCGACGGCGATGGCCGAGGACGACGAAAGCGACCCGGTGCCACCGCTGGCCCGCGTGGCCGACTGGGCGAGCGTCACCCTCGACCTCGGCGACGGCCCGAAGCGCTACCGGCGCGAGACGAACACGATGCCCCAGTGGGCCGGGTCCTGCTGGTACCACCTGCGCTACCTGGACCCGACCAACACCGAGCGGTTCGTCGACGAGACCGTCGAGCGGTACTGGCTGGCCAAGCCGGGCGCGGCGGCCGGCGACGGCGGCGTCGACCTGTACGTCGGCGGCGTCGAGCACGCGGTGCTGCACCTGCTCTACGCCCGGTTCTGGCAGAAGGTCCTCTACGACCTGGGGCACGTCTCGTCCAAGGAACCGTTCAAGCGGCTGTTCAACCAGGGCTACATCCAGGCCGACGCGTTCACCGACGCCCGCGGGATGTACGTCCCGGCGGCCGAGGTCGAGGCGAGCGGCGACGGCCGGTTCACCCACCAGGGGGCGCCGGTCGACCGCCGCTCCGGGAAGATGGGCAAGAGCCTGAAGAACAGCGTCAGCCCGGACGAGATGTACGACCGTTTCGGCGCCGACACGCTGCGGGTCTACGAGATGGCGATGGGGCCGCTCGACGCCGACCGGCCCTGGCACACCGACGACATCGTCGGCTCGCACCGATTCCTCCAGCGCCTGTGGCGCGCGGTCGTCGACGAGGGCAGCGGGCTGGTCGCCGTCTCCGACGAGAAGCTGGACGCCGAGGCCACCCGCGTCCTGCATCGGACGATCATCACGCTGGCGGCGGAGTACGCGGGCCTGCGCTTCAACACGGCCGTCGCCCGGCTCATCGAGCTGACGAACTTCGTCTCGAAGCGATATGGCCAGGCCCCGACCCCCCGGGCGCTGGCCGAGCCGCTGGTCCTGATGGCGGCGCCGCTGGCCCCGCACATCGCGGAGGAGTTGTGGACCCGGCTCGGGCACAACGAGTCGGTGAGCCGCGCGGCCTTCCCCGTGGGCGAGCCGGCGCTGGCCGCCGAGGCCGAGCGGACCATCCCGGTCCAGGTGAACGGGAAGGTGCGGTTCACCCTCCAGGTGCCCGACGGTGCCGCGGAACCGGTGATCCGCGAGCTGCTCACCGCGCACCCCGACTACGCGCGCCAGACCGAGGGCCGAACCATCAAAAAGGTCATCATCGTCCCCGGCCGCATCGTCAACATCGCCCTGGGTTGACCGCTCCCGCCTTACCTTGCCCTTTTGGGGGGACAAATCGGACGCGCACCCCTCCCCAAGGGCAAGGTAAGCAGCGGGCCGACGTCCGGCTCAGCCGCCGGAGGCCGGGGGGCCGGGCTGGACGGGCAGGTCGAGATGCTCGCCCTCGCCCCCCGGGGCCGCGGTGTCAGCGACGACCTCGCCGTCGATCACCGGGCCCCTGCGGCCGGCCAGCACCGACCGGCGGCGGATCGCCTGGCGGGGATCGACCGGGCCGGTGGGCCGGTCGGGATCGACCCCGAGGAAGTCACCGTTCGCCACGTTCGCCCGCATCCGGCGCAGGCTCTTCGACAGCATGAAGAACAGCCCGGTGGAGACCACGATCAGCCCCACGACGATGAGCAGTCCAAGACCGCCCGCGCTGCCCTCCTGCTCGGCCAGCACGGAACCGGCGAAGATCTCGTTCACGGTGACGTCCTCACACCCGGGTCCAAACTCTGCGGTCATCCCGCCGCTGCGCCGCGCGAGCGCGGCCGGCTCCGCCCCGACGGGCGGTGCACCGTGGGCTCTCGGCGGTACCCACCCCCGACATTACGCCGCGACGGACGACCACCGGCGCCGCGCCGATCAGCCCCCGCCGGCCGGCCGGCCACCCGCCGTGCGCCCGGTCACACGCCGTTGAACAGGTCGTCCTCGGGCATCGTGCCGACCTCGATCAGCGAGCGGGCGAGCTGGTAGTCCTCGGTGGGCCAGGCCTCCCGCTGCACGTCGAGCGGAACCCGGAACCACGAGCCGGTGGGGTCGACCTGGGTGGCATGCGCGATCAGGGCGCGATCGCGGGTCGGGAACCAGTCCGCGCACGGCACCCGGGTGGTGAGCCGGCCCGCCTCCGCCGCCTGGCCAGTCCACTCGTCGAGACGTTCCGCGTACGGGGACTCCAGGCCGCGGGCCAGCAGCGCCTCGTGCAGCGCGAGGATGCGCTCCTTGTGGAAGGTGAGGTGGTAGTACAGCTTGAGCGGCTGCCAGGGCGTGAGCCCGGCGTCCACCCCCACCTCGGGATAGCGCTCGGGGTCGCCGGCCGCCTCGAACGCCTCGATGCTGATCTTGTGCGTCATGATGTGGTCGGGGTGGGGGTAACCGCCGGACTCGTCGTAGGTCGTGATGACCTGTGGCCGGAAGGTGCGGATCAGCCTGACCAGGGGCTGGGCCGCCGCGGTGAGGGGCGTGGTGGCGAAGCGCCCCGGCGGCACCGGCGGCAACGGGTCACCCTCGGGCAGACCGGAGTCGACGAAGCCGAGCCACTCCTGGCGCACGCCGAGGATGCGCCGGGCATTCTCCATCTCCTCCCGGCGGATCTCGGTGATGCGCTCGGCGACGCCTGGTGAGTCCATCGCCGGATTGAGGATGCTGCCCTCCTCACCACCGGTACAGGTCACGACCAGGACGTCCACGCCTTCACTCGCGTAACGCGCCATCGTGGCCGCGCCCTTGCTGGACTCGTCATCGGGGTGGGCATGGATGGCCATGAGACGCAGGCCATGCCGCTCGTCGACCGAAGGCATGCCACCATTGTCGCTGACGGCCGGGCCGGACCGCGGCCATCGACCTGGGTGGCCGTGACGTGACCGCCGTGCTACACCACTGTGCGGAACCATGGAGCCCGCCTCCACGTTTGATCTGGAAAAGTCACCCAACGCCGTGGCACAATGCACCGTCCGCGCATGCGGTGACGGGTGGCGTCGCCGGCCGGCGTACCGACATCGGTGTCGGTCCGGCCCCGGGGGACCGATGGAGTGCGGCACTCGTTCGCCGTGCTCCCGCTCCGCCAGGCGTGCGCTCATGGTCGACACCCCGGACCGGCGGTTCACCCAGGAGGGTAGGACCGCTGGTCCGGGGTCTGCCCGCGGTGGAGGAGCCGCCGCCGGAGTCAGCGGGCTCGACCCTGGATTCCTTGATTCACCTTGATATCGTGACCCTTTTGATGTTCACCGAGGAGCGTGACCCGCGTGACGCAGCAGACTTGGCTCACTCAGGAGGCATACGACCGGCTCCGCTCCGAGCTCGACTACCTCACCGGCCCTTGGCGCACGGAGATCGCGACCAAGATCGAGGCGGCCCGCGAGGAGGGCGACCTCAAGGAGAACGGTGGCTACCACGCCGCCAAGGAGGAGCAGGGCAAGCAGGAGGCCCGGATCCGCCAGCTCGCCGACCTGCTGCGCGACGCGCAGGTGGGCGAGGCGGCCAGCACGACCGGTGAGGCCGGTCCGGGCACGGTCGTCGAGGTGCGCTTCTCCGGCGAGAAGGCGACCGAGAAGTTCCTCATCGGCTCCCGCGAGGACCACAGCACTCCCATCGACGTGTTCTCCCCCGCCTCCCCGCTCGGCGGTGCTGTGAACGGCCACAAGGCCGGCGAGACCGTCAGCTACACGCTGCCCAACGGCCGCTCCGCGAAGGTCGAGATCGTCTCGGTCGCACCTTACGGCTCCTGACAGCGCCGGAGCCTGGTTCGGCCATGCCACTTCGGCCGGCGCGGGGGTCACCCATCGTGGCCGGCGCGCTGGCACCTAGGGGCCGGTCCGCCCGGATGAGCCGGTCGGCGGGGGCGGGGCTCCTTCGGGCGGGGCGGGCGGCGTAGCCCCGACTACGCCTGCAGCGGACGGCAGCCGACTTGGCTGCGCCGCGGGCGGTGTCGACGTACCGTCGACGCGTGGAGGATCTGCCGGCACCGCCCCGTCATTCCATGCCACCGACCGCGACATCCCCGGCCAGCGCGCCGGCGGACAGCGCGCCGCCGTATGCCACGGTGGGTGAGCTTCGCCGCAGCGGGCATGTTCACCGACCCGTCCGTACGGAGCTGCGCGACAACCTCGTCGCCCTGATGAAGGGCGATGCGCCCCGCTTCCCGGGCATCGTCGGGTTCGACGACACCGTCCTGCCGCAGGTCGAACGCGCCATCCTGGCCGGCCACGACATCGTCTTCCTGGGCGAACGCGGCCAGGGCAAGACCCGGCTCATCCGCACCCTGGTGAGCCTGCTCGACGAGTGGTCGCCCGCCGTCGCCGGCTGTGAGATCAACGACCACCCGTACGTGCCGGTCTGCGGCCGCTGCCGGGCACTGGCGGCCCAGCTCGGCGACGATCTTGCGATCGGCTGGCGCCACCGCTCCGAGCGCTTCGGCGAGAAGCTCGCCACGCCGGACACCAGCGTGGGCGACCTGATCGGCGACGTCGACCCGGTGAAGGTCGCCGAGGGCCGGACCCTCGGCGACCCGGAGACGGTGCACTACGGCCTGGTGCCGCGTACGAACCGCGGCATCTTCAGCGTCAACGAGCTGCCCGACCTCGCCGAGCGCATCCAGGTGTCGCTGCTCAACGTGCTGGAGGAGCGCGACATCCAGGTCCGCGGCTACCTGCTGCGCCTGCCGCTCGACCTGCTGCTGGTGGCCTCGGCGAACCCCGAGGACTACACCAACCGCGGGCGGATCATCACCCCGCTGAAGGACCGCTTCGGCGCCGAGGTGCGCACCCACTACCCGCTGCAGCTTGCCGACGAGCTCGCGCTGATCCGCCAGGAGGCCGTGATCTCCTGGGCGGGTTCGCCGCTGGGCACCCCCGAGCTCGCCGATCACCTGCTGGAGATCGTGGCCCGGTTCACCCGGCTCGTCCGCGAAGCCCCGCAGGTCGACCAGCGTTCGGGCGTGTCGGCCCGGCTCGCGGTGGCCGCGGCCGAGACGGTGGCCGCCTCCGCGGTCCGCCGCGCGGCGCTGACCGGGGAGGAGACGCCCACCGCCCGAGTGGTCGACCTCGCCGCGATCGTCCCGGCGGTGCGCGGCAAGGTCGAGTTCGACCAGCTCGAGGAGGGGCGCGAGGACGAGGTGCTCGCGCTGCTGCTGCGTCGCGCGATCGCCGAGACGTTCCGGGCCCGCCTCGCCGGAGCCGACCTCACCGGGCTGCAGAACCGGTTCGACGCCGACGGCCCGGTCGAGACGGGCGACATGGTGCCCGCCGCCGAGCTGCTGCGCCGGGTCGGTCCGGTGCCCGGTCTCGCGGCGATCCTGAACCGGCTCGGCGTGGACGGTGCGGAGTCGCCCGGCCTCGCCGCGGCGGCGCTGGAGCTGGCGATGGAGGGACTGCACCTCAACCGCCGGCTGGCCAAGGAGGAGCTGCCGGGCCGGACGGTCTACGGCTCCTGAGATGACCGGCTCCTGACCTGACCGGCTCCTGGCCTGATCTGCTCCTGACGTACACCAGCTCCTGACGTGACACCCGTGGGAGGACCCCGGTGAGCTCCGGCGCATTCCGTTACGGCCCGTGGGACGGTGGGCCCGACCCGCTTGCCTCACCCTTCACCGCGGCCGGCGCGCTCGACGAGATGTCCCGCCAGATCCTGGAGGGGCGCACCCCGCGGGAGGCGCTGGAGGCTCTGCTTCGCCGCGGCATGCCAGGCCGGCGCGGGCTGGACGACATGCGCCGGGCCATCGAGCGGCGCCGGCGCGAGACCCGGTCCCGCGGCCGGATGGACGGCACCCTGGAGGAGGTCCGCCGGCTGCTCGACACGGCCGTCGGCCAGGAGCGGGCGGCGCTGTTCCCCGACCCGTCGGACGAGGCCCGCCTGCGGGAGGCCGAGCTCGACACGCTGCCCGCCGACCCGGCGCGCGCCGTGCGGTCGCTGGCCGAGTACGACTGGCGTTCCCCGCAGGCCCGCGAGACCTACGAGAAGATCTCCGAGCTGCTACGCCGAGAGGTCCTCGACAGCCAGTTCAGGGGCATGAAGCAGGCCCTGGAAGGGGCCACGCCGGAGGATTTCGCCCGCATCCGGGACATGATCGGGTCGCTGAACACCCTGCTGGAGGCCGACGCCCGCGGCGAGGACACCGACGAGGCGTTCGCCGAGTTCATGTCCCAGTACGGCGACTTCTTCCCGGAGAACCCGCAGTCGCTCGAGGAGCTGGTCGACGCGCTGGCGCGTCGTTCGGCGGCGGCCGCCCGGCTGCTCGCCGGACTCACCCCGCAGCAGCGCTCCGAACTCGCCGATCTGATGTCCACCGCCATGGAGGACCTGGGCCTGGCCGCCGAGATGTCCCGGCTCACCCAGGCACTGCGGGCCTCCCGCCCGGACCTGAACTGGGGCGGCCGGCCCCGCGGGCGCGGCGGCCGGCTCGGCGAGGGTCTCACCGGCGACGAGCCGATGGGCCTCGGCGACGCCACCTCGGCGCTGGAGGAACTCGCGGAGCTCGACGAGCTCGCCGCCGCGCTCGGGCAGGACTACGCCGGGGCCTCGCTGGAGGACATCGACCAGGACGCGGTCGCCCGGGCGCTGGGCCGTTCCGCCGTCGACGACCTGCGCAGCCTGCAACAGGTCGAGCGGGAGCTGGAGCAGCAGGGGTTCATCACCCGTCGGTCCGGCAACCTGGAGCTCACCCCCCGCGCGGTTCGCCGGATCGGCCAGGCGGCGCTGGCCCGGATCTTCCGCCAGGTCTCCGCCCGCGGCCGCGGCGACCACAACCTCACCGACGCCGGCTCCGCCGGCGACCTGCTCGGCACCTCGCGGGCCTGGCAGTTCGGCGACACCCAACCGATCGACGTCGTCCGCACGGTGCGCAACGCCGTGCTGCGCGCCGGGCCGACCGGCAAGGGCCGACCGGTGCGGCTGCAGGTGGGCGACTTCGAGGTGGCCGAGACCGAGCGGCGCACCACCGCCGCGGTCTGTCTGCTCGTCGACCTCTCCTACTCGATGGCCCTGCGCGGGACGTGGGGGATCGCGAAGTCGACGGCGCTGGCCTTGCACGCCCTCGTCAGCACGTCGTTCCCGCAGGACAAGATCCACATCATCGGCTTCTCGGACTACGCCCGCGAGCTGCGGCCGGTGGAACTCGCCGGCCTGGACTCCGAGATGGTCCAGGGCACCAACCTCCAGCACGCCCTGCTCATCGCCGGCCGTCTGCTCAGCCGATACCCGCAGGCCGAGCCGGTCGTCATGGTCGTCACCGACGGGGAGCCCACCGCGCACCTGCTGCGCGACGGCACTCCGTCGTTCTCCTGGCCGCCGATGCCCGAGACCCTGGAACTGACCCTGGCCGAGGTGGACCGGCTGACGCGGCGCGGGGTGACCATCAACGTGTTCATGCTCGACGACGAGCCGCGGCTCGTGCAGTTCGTCGAGGAGATGGCCCGTCGCAACGGCGGGCGTGTCCTGTCACCCGACCCCACCGCCCTCGGCAGCTACGTCATCCGGGACTACCTGCGTTCCCGGGGACGCCACCGCGTCGCCCGCTGACTCGTCCGAGGCATCCCGCTGCGGCCGCGCGGGTTCGGCGGGCGGGGACGGGGGCGAGGGCGGGGTGCGGGTGAGGACGGGGTCGGCGGCGAGCCGCTCCCAGAACTCGGCCACGAGCCGCTCGTAGGCGAGCCCGAGGTCCAGCGTGCGCCGCAGCGTCCAGACCATGGCGTCGGGCGGCAGCGCGGCCAGCGTGCGGTAGACCTCCAGGTGCGCCCGGTGCGCGGCGGCCTGGGCGCGGGCGAGCCGGGCGACGTCGCCCGGGCGGCCGAGGTCCGCGAACGCCAGTTTGAGCAGGCCGAGGTCGCGTAGTTCGGTGCGTCCGGGATCGGGCGAGGAAAGCCAGTCCTGCAGGCTGCGCCGGCCGGCCTCGGTGATCCGGAAGGTGCGCCGGCGGCGCCCCCCGGTCTCCCTCTCCTCGGCCAGCAACCCGGCCTCGGCGAGACGCGGCGGCTCCTTGTAGAGCTGCGCGTGCGGGAACGACCAGTAGTTCCCGACCGATTCGGCGACCGCCACCTTGAGGTCGTAGGGCGTGGCGCTGCCGCGCCGGGCCACCTCCCCGAGGACCAGGTACGACACCGGTGTCAGCGCGATCTCCGCCATGGTCTCCATCATACGGCTTGACTCATACCGTCCCTTTGAGACTATTCTGATCTGGATGACAGTCCGACTCAGACCATCGTGGAGGTGGGTCACCGTGCCGACGATTCCCTGGACCACCCCGCCCGGCGGCAAGGCCCGCGCCGCCGAGCCCGAGGGCACCGACGCCGCGGACGGCGCCGTCGAAGGCGGTTTCATCGAAGACGGCGCCATCGAAGACGGCGCCATCGAGGTCATGGCCTCGTACTTCGTCCTCACCTCGACCAAGCACACGATCACGATGCTGCGCTCGGCCCTCGCCGTCCGGCGGGCCGTGCTCGCGACGCCCGGCGCCCTCGGCGTCTCGCTCGTCGCCCGGCCGCTGCGGCGCGAGTACTTCACCCTGTCCGCGTGGACGGACCGGGCCGCGCTGGACGCGTTCGTCGGAAACCCGCGCCACCGGGAGGCGATGCGCCGCCTCGGCCCCGCGATGACCCGGGCCCGGTTCGTCTTCTGGCACCCGC
>NZ_JAMQQF010000218.1 GCF_023716945.1 Frankia sp. AiPs1
CGCCTCGTCGGTCGCGGCAGGACGGCCCGAGGCAGGGTCACCGGCCGTTCTGCCCGCTCCGGCCGCTCTGCCCTTTCCGGCCGCTCCGGCCGCTGATCCGATCGAGGCGCTCATCGCATCTCCCTGACGGCCACGGATCGACTACACAGACAACAACTCGCCGCCACCGGCAACTCACTGCTATCGGCAACTCACTGCTACCGGCAACTCACTGCTACTGTGCCCAGTCGCAGCGTGGTGATTCGCGGCCTACCAGGCCACCGCGCCGTTCTGGTCGAAGAACGTTCCCGAGGCCGCGTCCGCCGGCAGGGTCGCGGCCCGGACGACGACCTCCGACGCCTGCTCCGCGGTCAGCGGAGCCTGCTCTCTGTTGATGGGCGTCAGGTCGGTCCGCACGAAACCGGGGCAGACAGAGACGACCTTGATGGAGGTGTCGGCGAGCTTCTTGGCCAGGGCGATCGTGACGCTGTTGAGCGCCGCCTTCGAGCTCTGGTAGGCCGGCACGACCGTGGAGTAGTACGGCGATGCGGGATTGGCCTGGTCGTTGAGCGACCCCATCGTCGTGGAGACGTTGACGATCCGTCCGGCCGGGCTCTCGCGCAGCAGGGGCAGGAACGCCTCGGTGACCGCGACCGGGCCGAAGACGTTGGTGGCGTACGTGTCCCTGAACAACGCGAGGGAGGCGAACTCGTGCTGCTCACCGTCGGTGGCCTCGGGCAGGATTCCGGCGTTGTTGACCAGGATGTCCAGCCTGCCGTCCAGTGCCAGCACCCGGTTCGCGGCTGCCTCGACGCTGTCGAGCGACGTGACGTCGAGCGCCAGCCCCGCGGTGTCGTACCCGTTCGCCCTCAGATCGGCTGCGGCCCTGTCCGCCGAGGCCTGGTCGCGTGCGGTGACGATGACCCGACAGCCGAGGCGGCCGAGGGCCTGCGCGGTGGCGAAGCCCAGGCCCCGGCTGCTTCCCGTGACGAGTGCGACAGGCGTGACGTGTCCAATCCGAGTGTCGGCACGCCGCCATGGCGTCGGCGGCGAGAGCGCCGGTGCGTCTCTCCCCCGGAAGACGCCGGGGCCTGCCAGAACGTGAGGTGTGGGTCGCACTCCGACACTCCGGGGATCCTCGGCCGGCGGCCCGTCGTCGTCAGATCGCTCCTTCGAGCCGCAGGAGGGTCCGCTTGGCGTCGTCGCCCCCGACGTACCGGCCGATACCACCGTCGCTGCGCACCACACGATGACAGGGGACGACGATGGGTAGCGGATTCGTCGCGCAGGCCGTGCCGACGGCCCGGACCGCGCGCGGACTTCCGGCCAGCGCGGCCACCGCCGCGTAGCTCGCCGTGCTGCCGTAGGGGATCTCCCGCAGGTGCTCCAACACCGTGAGCCGGAACCTGGACGCGAGTCGCAGGTCGAGATCGACGTCAATGCCGGATCGGGCCCGGGAGAAATAGTCGTCGAGCTGCCCGGCAACGGCGTCGAGCTGGCCACCCGCCGTCAACAGGCGAGGGCTGATCCGCTCGGCCAGGGTCGCGAGAACGGTGTCATGGCCCTCCACCTCGTACGCCACCCGCACCAGCCCCCGGCGGGTCGCGGCGAGCAGCAGCCGTCCGACCGGTGCGTCCACGGTGCGGTACACCACGTCAAGCAGGCCGTCTCGCTCCGCCTCGGCCAGCAGCCGCAGACGCAGCCCGCTCAGATCCACTTCAGCGCCGGCCACGGCGGCCAACGGGTCCAGCTCCGGAACGTCATGACCAGTCATCTCGACCGTTCCTCCTGCGCCGAAGGGGCGAGCATGATCCGCAGCGACGCGATGCCGTCGGCACCGGCTCGCCGCGCGGCCGCCGGGTTGCCGCCGAGGAGCCGGGCGACCTCGGCGTACGGAAGTCCGGCCAGGTAGTGGTAGGCGACGGTCTCCCGTTGTTTCCGGGGTAGTCGCCTCAGCGCGTCCCACAGGTCCAGGCTGGCGTCGGGTTCCTCCCACCTGATCGACTCCGGCAGACGCTCCGTCGGCGCCGGACGCCGCGACTGGGCGCGGAGCTGGTCGATCGCCTTGTTCCGGGCGATCGTCACCAGCCACGCCTCGACACTGCTGCCCGGTCGCAGCTCCGGGTAGGCCCGCAGCGCGGCGAGAAACGTCTCTGACCAGGCATCCTCGGCCAGCGTCGGCCCGACGACGGCCCAGCAGACCCGCAGCACCATCGGCCCGTAGCGTTCGACGACGGCCTCGAACGGTTCTCGCCCCATGCCAGGAGAACGCCTCACCCGGCCCAAACGTGAGCCGACGACGCGATGCGCTGGCCGCAGCCGATGACCTGCCGCGGGGTAGGCCACGGCCGTCACGGCGAGGCCCCCGAGCCGGGTAGCCCGCAGCCCGCAGCCGGCGGGACGGTTACGGCTTTCGGCCGACTCCGCCGAAGATGTGCAGTGGCTGCGGCGCCGGCCCGGCCGCGGGCCGCCAGAGGGGGGTCGAGACCACGCCGGGCTCGGCGAGTTCGAGGCCGTCGAAGAAGGACGCGACCTGCTCGGGGGTGCGCAGGTTGTAGGGGTGCCCGTCCGCCTGGGTGATCTCGATCGCCTTGTCCACGTCCTCGCCGTGGGTGCCGTCGTTGAGCGCGAGGTAGCTTCCCGGCCGCACCCCGTCGAGCAGCCGCTTCACGATCCCGCTCGCCTCGTCGTTGTCGGCGACGTTCCCGACGATCCCGAACATCACGAGGGCGACCGGCTGGGTGAAGTCCAGCAGCTCGGCGGCCCCCGCGAGGATGGTCTCGGGGTCGCGCACATCGGCGTCGACGTAGGCGGTCGCACCGCCGGGTGCGCTGGTCAGCAGCGCGCGGGCGTGCACCAGCACCAGCGGATCGTTGTCGACGTAGACGATGCGGGAGTCCGGCGCGATCCGCTGAGCGACCTCATGGGTGTTGTCGGCGCTCGGCAGGCCGGTGCCGATGTCCAGGAACTGGCGGATGCCCACCTCGCCGGCGAGGTAGGTGATCGCTCGAACCAGGAACTCCCGCTGCGCACGGGCGACGTGCACGATGTCCGGGTAGACCTCGAAGACCTTGTCCCCGAGCTCCCGGTCGGCGGGGAAGTTGTCCTTGCCCCCCAGCCAGTAGTTCCAGACCCGAGCGGAGTGCGGCACGCTCGTGTCCACCCGCGACCACGCACTCTGCGCCGGCTCGTCAGCACCCATATCGCCCATCATGTACCCCCGGTCGCGCCCCGCTGCCGGGAGGCGGCTTCCGGCACCCGGGCTTGGCGCCTGTTGTCCGCGATTCGACGGCCGGAGCCCGGCATCCCGTTCCCGTCCGACCAGATGCGGCCGCAGCAGCAGCGAGCTACGGCGGCTCCCGGGTCGTCATCGCCGGGTCGTCATCCAGGACGGGAGGACGGAGACGGAGGACGGCCGAAACGGGAAACGCGGCCTCCTGTTTCGGTCGTACTGAACGAGAGGCCCGAACTTTGCACATCGATACGGACGGGCCGCTCCGCCCACCGGCTGGATTCGCGGCCCAGCCATGCCGGCGTGCCCGTCACGCGGCGACCGGTCGCCCCGAATAATCTGCGGCTTCCACGACGTTTCTTTCTCGTCAGTTCTCGGCGCAGTGCCGAAATCGTCGTTCCCGGGCGACGGACACGGTCGGCCGGCTTTCCATTGGCGCGACTGCCCAGCATCCCGTGGCCGGCGGGAATCTCACTGGTGTCGATCGCCAACGGTAGGTGTGACGCGGGGGCATGGCGTCTTCGGGCTCAGGACTCGGCCGGGGCGGGGGGCACTGGCAGGCCCCAGTGCTCCACGATCCTGCCGTCCTCGACCCGAAGCATGTCGAGGGCGAACCCGACCGGCTCCCCGGTCGCGGCGTCGCGCAGGGCGTACCGGGTGGCGACGGTGTCGCCGAGCGCCACGCGCTGCTCGACCGTCGTCTGGACCTGCGCGGCCTGGGCGCCCAGCGCCGCCCACTTCTGCCGCCAGCCCTCGTGGCCGGAGGGGGCCCCGGGCAGCGGCGAGTGGTCGACCGCGTCGGGGGCGATCAGAGCCAGTGCGCCGTCGACGTCGCCTCGGAGCACGGCGTCGGCCATACGCTCTACGACGTGGGCGGCAGATGTGGCTACTGACGATGCCATCAAGATCCTCCGTGGCTACGATACGGGGAGTTCCCTGCTTCTGCTCCGAACTCTAATCGGGGAGTTCCCCGGTTCGCAAGGTCGACTGTCGGAGGATGGGGCAGCAGGATGACCGGCGTGCCGGAACCATCCCCGCGACCTGCGACGCAGCGCGGCGCGAGCCGCCACCGGCTGGACGCGCTGCTGCGGCCGCCGCAGCGGGCGGACGCCCGACGCAACTACGAGGCGCTGCTCACCGCGGCCGCCGACGTGTTCGCGCTCGACGGGCCACAGGCGTCACTGGACAAGATCGCCCGGCGGGCCGGCGTCGGCAACGCGACCCTCTACCGCCACTTCCCGACCCGCCGCGACCTGCTCGTCGCCGTGTGCGTCGGCGAGGTCGAGGCGCTGTGTGCGCAGGGGGAGGAACATGCCGCCGGGCAGCCGCCGGGTGCGGCCCTCCTGCTCTGGCTGCGCACCTTCATCGAGCATGTGACATCCAAGAAGGGTCTCGCCGCGGCGTTGATGACCGGGCGCAGCGAGGACTCCGCGGTGATCGCCGCCTGCAACGCCGCCATCGGCGAGACCGTGTCGACCCTCCTGGCCGGCGCCAGGGCGGTCGCGGCGGTCCGGGGCGACATCGAGGTGGGGGACCTGCTGTCACTGGTCAACGCGATCGCCCTCGCCACCGAGTCCACCGGCGCCCAGAGTGCCGACCGGCTGCTGCAGCTGATTTACCAGGGAATTGCGCCGCGCCCGTCGGCCGATCAGGACGGAACGTCCATGATCGCTGTTCCGCGATGAGCTGATCCGCCGCCACAAAGAAATACAGGGATCCCCCGGAAGCGCTCCGCACCCATCCGCGAGTCGTCCTGCACAACCCGTTCGAAACCTTCCTACAACATTTGCTCACACTCACGACCACATCTGATCATGGCGCTACCTGGGATTCTGCAGGTTCCATCCCGGCTGGCGGAACGCCGCATTGCTGAACCGCACGTCGGCGCCGAACGTGGTGCGCATGGGCGCGACTTTGACGGTAGGGACGGCGCAGGGCGAGTTGCCGCTGCTCGGTCATGCGATGAGACTGCGCAACGACCCGCTGAACTTTCTGGGCTCGCTCAAGGACGCCGGAGACCTGGTACGGATCAAGCTCGGCCCGCAGACGGCCTATGTGCTCTGCCACCCGGACCTGGTGCAGCAGGTGCTGCTCGACGAGCGGACGTTCGACAAGCAGGGCCCGCTGTGGGACAAGCTCCGCAAGTTCACCGGGGACGGCATCGGGACCTGCCCGTTTGATCGGCACCGCCGCCAGCGCCGGATCGTGCAGCCTGCCTTCCACCAGCGGCACATGCGGCACTACTCCGAGATCATGATCGAGGAGGCGGCCCTGGTGACCGACAGCTGGTCGGATGGGCAGACGATCGACATCCTCGACGAGATGTACGACATCACGACGCGAGTGATGGCCCGGACGCTGGCCTCCACGCACGGTGGGATGACGGCGACCACCGAGGTCTGCCGAGCCATGGACGTCGTGATGGCCGGCACCTATCAGCGGGCGACCTCACCGCTGCGCGTGCTGGAGCGGCTGCCCACCCCGGGCAACCGCCGCTTCGAGGACGCCGGGAAGCGGATCAACGCGGCGGTCGACGCGATCATCCGCACCTATCGCGAGGCCGCCGCGGCCGACCAGCCCGACCAGGCCGACCAGCTCGACCCGGCTGACGCCGAAGGGCAGGACTGGCAGGACATCCTGTCGGTGATGATGGACGGCCGCGACGACAGCGGCCACGGACTCACCGACACCGAGCTGCGGGATCAGATCATCATCCTGGCCACGGCCGGCATGGAGACGACAGCCTCGGCCATCTCGTGGACCTTCGGCCTGCTGGCGCGGCATCCGGAGATCGAACGGCAGCTCCACGAGGAGGTCGACGCCGTCCTGGCCGGTCGGCCCGCCACCTGGGACGACCTGCCCAAGCTGCGGCTGACCGAGCGGGTCGTCAAAGAGGCGCTGCGCCTCTACCCGCCCGGCTGGCTGTTCACCCGGTCCACCACCCGGGACACCGAGCTGGCCGGGCACCCGCTCCCGGCCGGCACCACCATCTTCTACAGCCCATACATCCTCCACCGGCGGCCGGACCTGTTTGCCGAGCCCGACCGCTTCGACCCCGACCGCTGGCTGGAGGATCGCGCCAGGGACATCCCGCGCGGCGCCTACATCCCCTTCGGCACCGGGGGGCGCAAGTGCATCGGCGACATGTTCGCCATGATCGAGGCTCCGCTCACGGTGAGTTCCATCGCGGCCCGCTGGCAGTTGGTGGCGACCACCGCCAACCACCGTCCGCCGCCGCCGCAGCTCGCGTTGAACCCTCGGTCCATGCCACTGAGGCTGCGCGCGCGGCAGCCCGCGCACTGACCAGAACCCCGCTGCACAGGGCCTCCCATCACCTCGACGGGGCGGCCGTTGCGCACGAGCCATCGCGCGGCGGACCGGCCATCGGCCACCCACCCCGCCGCCCCGGGCATCCGGAGCACCAACCCCGAACAACACCGACCTCAGGGAGTGCCATGATCTCGGATCCCCCCCGCGCCGACGCGCGTGCCGACATGGCGGAGGGATACCCGAACGGCTGGTTCGTCGTCGCGTTCAGCGGTGACGTGCGGCCGGGACGGGTGAGCACCCACCGGCTCGCCGGCGAGGACATCGTTCTCTACCGCACGGAGAGCGGTCAGTTGCGGGCCGTCGGCCCGCACTGCCCGCACCTCGGCGCGCACCTCGGCCACGGCGGTCGGGTGCAGGGCGAGGACCTCGTCTGCCCCTTCCACGCCTTCGCCTTCGGCCCGGACGGCCGCTGCGTCCGCAACGCCTACGGCACCGCGCCACCGCGGGCGAACCTGGCCAGGGTGCCGGTCACCGAGGCGGATGGCATGATCTTCGCCTGGCGGCACGCCGGCGGCGACGCCCCGACCTGGGATGTGCCGGTCTTCGACCCCACCGGCGCCGCATCGCGCTCGCAGTGGGCGAAGACCATGGGCGGCCACCCGCTGGACATCTGCGAGAACAGCATCGACCTGGGGCACTTCGTGCCGGTGCACGGCGGCCAGAACGTGACCATGCTGTCCCCGCCGGTCGCCGACGGGCCGCACCTGCACGCGCGCATCGCGTTCGCCGGCTTCTACTTCCTCTCCGGTCTGCACGCCGAGTTCGACCTGCACATGTACGGCGTGGGCTACCTGGCGGCGGAGGTGACCTTCCCGCGGCTCCGGCTCACCGTGCGCGAGCTGGTGTGCTGGACGCCGGTGGACCCGGGCCGGCAGCGGCTGCACAAAACGACCTACGCCCGCTTCCACGGCGCCAAGCGCGTTCCGCCCCGACTGAACCGGCTGGTGTCGGCCGTCGCCGCGCCGCTGGCCGGGCTCGGGTCGGTGCTGCAGATCCGGGACGACCAGCCGATCTGGGCGAACCGGAGGTACGTGGCGCACCCCAGGCTCGCCCAGGGCGACGGGCCCGTCATGCAGTACCGCCGGTGGGCCGAGCAGTTCTTCCCGCCCGTGCGGCCGTGGGCGTCGACCCCCGTGACGGATTTCGCCGCCAGCCAGGCTGCTCCTGCCCGCCAGGCTGCAGCCACCAGCGAGGCTGCTACCACCAGCGAGGCTGCCGCCGTGGCCGAGCGGGTGGCCTCATGACCGCGATCACGGATGCCGAGGGGGTTCGACCGATGCTGCTGACCGTGCCGCCCTTCTACTGCCCGATCGAGTCCGCGGTCTCCCCGGACGCCGAACTGGTGGACAGGCGGAGCACCCAGTGGCTGGAAAAGTTCGGGATGTTCGAGAACGGCGTCCAGCGGGACTACCTCGCCCGCGGCAAGACCGGCTACTTCGCCGCCTACTCCCTCCCGACCGGAACCGGCGACGGCTTCCAGGCCGCCAGCGACTTCCTGCTGTGGCTGTACACCTTCGACGACACCCACTGCGATGAGCGGCCCGGTGGTACCACTCCGGAGGAGCTGATCGTCACCGTCACCCAGCTCGCGCGGATCATCGAGGCGCCCGGGTCGCGGGTGCTGGCGGGGAACCCGTGGGCCGAGGCGCTGCGCGACCTGCGGCTGCGGCTGGCCGACTGCGCGACCGCGACGCAGGTCGAACGGTGGGTCGTGGAACTCACCCGCTACTTCCTCGGCCTGCCCTGGGAGGCCGCGAACCGACGCCGGGGCGTCGAGCCCTCCCTCGACGACTACGTGGTGATGTGGTCGTACGTGGCGGCGATGCTACCGAGCGTGATGTTCACCGACATCGCCGGGGGCTACGAGGTCCCCGCGCAGCAGATGAGCGCCCCCGCGGTCCGGGCCCTCACGGAGATGTCGTGCGTCCTGGTGGCCTGGGACAACGACATCATCTCGTACAACAAGGAGGCCTACCGCAGCTCGCGGTACTCGTTCTCGGCCATCCAGAACCTGATCAGCGTCATCGCCCACCAGCAGGGCTGCCCGCCCCAGCAGGCGATGGGCATCGCGGTGGCCATGCGCGACAGGGTGATGTGCCTGTTCCTGGCGCTGCAGCGGCAGGTGCTGACCACAGCCGGCGAGGAGCTGGCCAGGTACGTGACCGGGCTCGGCCAGTGGGTCCGTGGCTACCTCGACTTCAGCTTCGGTAGCGACCGGTACGCGGACCCGGTGAACCCGGACGACCCCGACTCGGTGCGCATCGCGATGCCGAAGGCGTGGGCCGATGAGCCGGTCGACGGCCGGCTCCAGCCGCTGCCGATCCCCACGATCGCCTGGTGGTGGAATCAGCTGGAGCTGGCGCATGCGGCCTGACGCACGCGGCCTGACGCACGCGGTCACCGGCCGGACGCCTCGCGGACCCGGCCGGTGAGCGCACTGGCGACGGAGCCGCGGCGCAGCGGCGCCCCGCCCCGCACCGCGGCGGACGCCCCCATGGCGCTGCGGCGCAGCGCCTCGGCCACCGGGGGCCGGTCCAGATCGTGCTCCCGTCCGCGCACCATGAGCGCGGCGACGGCGACTCCGGTGGCCCCGGTCACCGGCGCGGCCAGAGCCAGTGTGC
>NZ_JAMQQF010000219.1 GCF_023716945.1 Frankia sp. AiPs1
GCGGCGGACGGCAGCCCCGGCGCCCGCCGCGGCACCCGCAGCAGCGGGCGGCCGGGTGAGCGGGACGCCGCGCTGCTCGCGCTGACCCGGGCGCTCGACGAACTCGACCGACAGGTAGGTGGACGGTGACCTCCCCGAACATCGACGCGGAGCCGACCGCCGTGGGAGCGGGCCGGCCGACGGCACCGACCCCGGACCCACCCGCCGGGTCCGGGCGGCCCGCTCCGGTCGGCCAGGCCGCCCCGGGAACTCCCGACACGCACGCCAGCCCCGCAGCCGACGTGCCACCGGCCCGGGATGACGCCCAGGCCGAGGAAACTCTCCGCCGGCCAGGCACCGCCTCGACGCACCAGACTCCGCCATCCCCACCATCCCCACCTGCGCCGCCTGCCTCGCCATCCCCGCCTGCTTCGTCCCCCCTCCCTCCGCCGGCGGGCGCCCGGCCGGGTGGTTGGCCCGCGCCGCCCGACGCCGACACGGCGCGCCGGGCGCTGATCGCGTTGCGCGGCGAGGTCGCCAAGGCCGTGATCGGCCAGGACGCCGCGGTCAGCGGGCTGGTCGTCGCCCTGCTCTGCCGCGGGCACGCGCTGCTCGAAGGCGTGCCAGGCGTGGCGAAGACCCTGCTCGTGCGCACCTTGGCGACCGCGCTGTCGCTGGACACCAAGCGGCTGCAGTTCACCCCGGATCTGATGCCGGGAGACGTCACCGGCTCGCTCGTCTACGACAACCGCAGCTCCGCGTTCACGTTCCGTGAGGGTCCGGTCTTCACGAACCTGCTGCTCGCCGACGAGATCAACCGGACGCCGCCGAAGACCCAGGCCGCCCTGCTGGAGGTGATGGAGGAACGGCAGGTCAGCGTGGAGGGGACGCCCCGGCCGCTGCCCACCCCGTTCGCCGTTCTGGCAACTCAGAACCCCATCGAGCACGAGGGCACCTACCCGCTGCCCGAGGCGCAGCTCGACCGGTTCCTGGTGAAGGTGACGCTGCCGCTGCCGCCACGCGATGACGAGATCCGGGTGCTGGCTCACCACGCCGGCGGCTTCGATCCGACGAACCTGGCCGCGGCCGGCGTGCGTCCGGTCGCGGGTCCGGCGGAGTTGGCCGCGGCGCGGGCGGCGGTGCTCGCCGTCGCAGTGCACCCGGAGGTGCTGGCATACATCGTCGACCTGGCGCGGGCGACCCGGGTGGCGCCGAGCGTGCAACTCGGGGTGTCGCCTCGCGGGGCCACCGCGCTGCTGGCGACCACCCGGGCCTGGGCGTGGCTGTCGGGACGCGGCTACGCGACCCCGGACGATGTCAAGGCCCTGGCCCGGGCCACGCTGCGCCACCGGATCAGCCTGCGACCCGAGGCCGAGCTCGACGGTGTTACCGCGGACGTGGTGCTGGAACAGGTGCTCGCCACCGTCCCGGTGCCCCGGTAGGTCCGATGGCGATCACCGGGCGTGCCGTCGCGCTGGCCCTGTTCGGGGTGCTGGTCGTCCTGCTTTCCCCCGCGCCTGGCCTCACGATGCTGGTCGTCGACCTCGTGATCGTGGCGCTCGTCGGGGTCGACCTGAGGCTGGCCGGCGGGGTTCGCACGCTGGAGTTCACCCGGTCGGGGCCGACGTCTGCCCGGTTGGGCCAGCCCGTGCCCCTCGTGCTTGGGATCGCCAATGATGGTGGCCGGCCCGTGCGGGCCCGGGTCCGCGACGCCTGGCCGCCGTCCGCAGGCGCCCGACCGCGGGCGCACCGGGTGGTCGTCCCCGCCGGGGAACGACGCTTCCTCGAGACGACGCTGTACCCGACGCGGCGCGGCGACCGGCAGCCGTTCCGGATCACGGTGCGTTCCCTCGGTCCACTGGGCCTCGCCGGCCGGCAGGGCCGCCACCAGAGCCCATGGCGGGTCCGCGTGCTGCCGCCGTTCACGTCGCGCCGGCACCTGCCCGCGGCGCTGGCCCGGCTACGGGAGGTCGAGGGCGAGGTTGCGATCCGCGGGGCCGGCGCCGGCTCGGAGTTCGACAGCCTGCGCGACTACGTGATCGGCGACGACGTCCGTCTGATCGACTGGCGGGGCACCGCCCGACGCGCAGCGGTGGTGGTCCGAACCTTCCGGCCGGAGCGGGACCGGCGGGTGGTCTGCGTGCTCGACACCGGGCGGACCTCCGCCGGGCGGGTCGGCGATGTCCCCCGGCTGGACCATGCGCTCGACGCCGCGCTCCTGCTCACCGCGGTCGCGCTGCGGGCCGGCGACCGGGTCGGTCTCGTCGCCCACGACAGTGTGCCCCGGGTAACGCTGCCCGGTTCGCACGACCACGCGTTCCTGGCCCGGATGACCGACGCCATGGCCCGGCTGGAACCGGCCATCGTCGAGGCGGACCACGCCGGGATGATCTCGACGGTGCTGCGGGAGACCTCGCGCCGCGCCCTGGTCGTGCTGTTCACCGAGCTGGCACCGGCCGTGATCGAGGAGGGGCTGCTGCCGGCGCTGGGAACACTGACCGCGCGGCACACCGTCGTGGTGGCGGCGCTGCGCGATCCCCGCCTCGACGAGCTCGCCGCCGGCCGCGGGGACGTCCGCGCCGTGTACGCCGCAGCGGCGGCCGAACAGACCCTGATGCGCCGCCGCGAGCTCACCGAGACGCTGCGCCGCCGCGGCGTCGAGGTCGTCGACGCCACGCCCGCCGGCTACGCCGCGGCCGTCACCGACACGTACCTCACGCTGAAGTCCCTCGGCCGGCTGTGACCGTGCCGGCCGACCAGGTGATCACCGGCGGTCGGACCGCCGCGCACAGCGGCTGGCCGCGTGGGTCGGTCAGGCCGAGCCGGCCCACCAGTTCCCCGCCGCGGACCGCCGCGGCGAGGACGTCCGGCTCGACGGCGTCGAGCATCAGCTTCGCCCGCCGGAACATCGCGAACGCGCCGGCATCGTCGACGTCGCCCCAGGACAGGTAGACGAAACGCGCTCCGGGTCGGCCCTGGATGTGCCGGCCACGCAGGTCGAGGCCGGCGGGCCCGGCCGTCGCGGTGCAGTCGATCGTCCAGTCCGCTCGGGGGGCGTCGCCGCGATGCAGGCCCAGCAGGTCGTCCTGCCGGCCGCGGGCCTGCACCCCGACGTGGACGTTGCCATGGCGGTGCCCGTCACCGGACGGAGCGCATCGCGATCCCGGCAGGTCGACGCCCTCGATACGGATGCGCACCTGCCCATCATCCACCGCCCGGCCGCCTGCCGGGCTCGGCGGCACCGGCACCGGCACCGGCACCTCTCCGGGACCGGCACCTCTCCGGCAACGCCTACCCTGTCACCGCCGCGATCGTCGCGGCGGGCGGGACCGCCGGGGGCCGTCAGGTCGCGGAGACGGGGGTCAGCGCGATGACGGGAATCGTCCTCTCGCCGGCCTTCGCCTCGTACTCGGCGAAAGCCGGGTACTTCGCGGCGTGCCGGGCGTAGATGGCGTCCCGCTCGGCGCCGGTGACCTCGTCGACACGCACGGCCAGGGTCCGGGTGTCGATCTCGATCTTCGCCTCGGAGTGCGCCTTCAGGTTGTGGTACCAGGCCGGATCCTTGGGCGCCCCGGCGTACGAGGCGAACACCACGTACCGGTCGCCGTCCTCGGCGTACACCACCGGGTTGATCCGTGGGGTGCCGGTGCGGGCACCGATGGTGTGCAGCAGCAGGATCGGCGTTCCCGCGAACGGACCTCCGGGATGCCCCTGCGTCGCCCGGAAGTCGGCGATGATCTTGGCGTTGAAGTCGTCGGTGTCTGCCATGGGTGGGCGCTCCCTCGTCGGACCGGCTGGTCGGCTTCGGACGTTATCCGAATCCCGACATCCGTTGTGGCGCAGGCAGGCGTGACCACGGCGGTCGCCTGTCGGGTCGGCGCGGCCGGCGGCCGGCGCCGGTCCCGATCGGGCCCGAAACTGTCGGGGGGCGGCGCTAGCATGCAGCCATGCTTGATCACATAGGTATCCAGGCGACCGACGTCGAGGCGTCGCTCGCGTTCTATCTGCGGACGTTCGCGGCCCTCGGGATCCGCGAGGCGAAGCGCTACCCGGTCGGCGATTCCGTGGTGGTCGGTCTGTCCGGGCCAGACGGGATGCCGCCGTTCTGGCTCGGCCCCACGACGGGCACCGAGACCCGGGAGCTGCACCTGGCCTTCCGCGCCCCGGACCGGGCGGCCGTCGACGCGGTGCACGAGGCCGCGGTACGCGACGGCGTCGAGGTGCTGCACGCGCCGCGCGTCTGGCCCGAGTACCACCCCACCTACTACGGCGTCTTCCTGCGCGACCCCGATGGCCACAACGTCGAGGCCGTTCATCACGGGTTCTAGGAACACGGATCCCAGACAGGCCCGAATCCCAGACCGGCACGGCCCCAGGAAAGCAGGGAGACCGCCGATGCCGACTACCGTCCGCACCGAGGTCCTCGACATCTCCGCGAGGACCCCGTCGGCTTCGCCCGCATCCAGTGGGACACCTGGAGCCCACCCGGGTGGTTCGACGACGACGAGTTCGCCGCCACCGCGCCGGCGTTCACCAGTCCGGACTGGGCGGCGATCACCCTGAGCGCGTACCGCGCACGGTTCCGGGCGGACGAGCCGCGGGATCCTCGCTAAGACGACCTGCGCCGCCGCCTCGCCGAGGTCGAGCGGATCGCCGTGCCGACGGTGATGATCCAGGTGGGCGACGACCGCTGCGACTCACCCGCCGCGTCCGCGGGCCAGGCGGAGTACTTCACCGGCGGGTACCACCGGATCGTCCTCGACGGCGTGGGCCACTTCCCCCACCGTGAGGCCACAGCAGCGGTGGCGGACCTGGTCGGCGAGCACCTCCGGGCGGCGGACGGCCGGGCGCGGGCCCACGGGCCAGGCTAGCTAGCCCTCGTCGGCCGGGGCGAGCAGGCGCGCGGGGAAGCCACCGCGGCTGATCGGCCCCCACCGCTCGATCCGCAGCCGGAGCAGCACCTTCTCCTGACGGCGCATGGCCTCGCGGTACTCGTCCCAGTCGGGGTGCTCGCCGCTGATGCAGCGGAAGTACTCCACCAGTTCCTCGACCGCGGC
The DNA here is from genome assembly GCF_023716945.1 of Frankia sp. AiPs1. Lineage (GTDB taxonomy): Bacteria > Actinomycetota > Actinomycetes > Frankiales > Frankiaceae > Frankia. The sequence continues at coordinate 5,037 of NZ_JAMQQF010000219.1, forward strand.
GGGCTGGTCGACCACGGTAATCGTGCCGTCGACCTGGACCCAGTCGCCGCTGAACGCCTCCGACAGCACGCACATCGACGCCCGCGGGTCGCGGCGCGCGTTGCGGGTCTTCGCCCGCTCCGGGTAGGTCGACACGACGATGTCGCCCGCGGTGTCGACGCCCATCGTCACCGGGGAGAGCTGGGGGGCGCCGTCGCGGCGGGTGGTGACGAGGATGCCGCGGTGGCGGGGGCGGACGAAGTCGAGCAGTCCCGCGCGGTCGACGGCGACATCCCTGGCTGCGGTCGGACTCATCCTGGCAGCCTAGTGTGGCGCCGCCGCCGGCGGCGGGTTCAGGCCACGGGGGCCAGGTCGGCGGCGCCGTGGGCGGCGTCGAGGTCGGCCGTCTGGCCGGCCGCCGCCGCGCGCGATCCGTAGCCCCAGGTGTAGCCGACGAAGCCGGCCCAGGCCAGCGCGCCGATCCCGATCCGCACCGCCGTCGGCAGCCCGGAGGGCGTCACGAACGCCTCGATGAAACCGGAGACCGCCAGGGCCAAAGCGGCACCAAGCGTGATCGTCACCGCGGCACGTCCCTCGGCGGCCAGCGCCTCGACGCGGCGCCGCGGGCCCGGCGCGATGATCGACCAGCCCAGGCGCAGGCCCACCGCGCCCGCCAGGAACACGACCGTCAGCTCCAGCATGCCGTGCGGGAGGATCAGACCCCAGAACTGGCCACTCTGCCCGCAGCTCGTCATGTACCCGCCGACCACCCCGGTGTTCACCGCGTTCAGCAGCAGCACCAGCAGGGTCGGCAGGCCCAGCAGCGCACCGGCGGCGACCGCTGTCGCCGAGACCCAGGCGTTGTTCGTCCAGACCTGGCTGGCGAACGAGGGCGCCGGGTTCTCGGAGTAGTAGGAGGCGAAGTCGGAGCGGCACAGCTTCGCGACCGCGCTCGGCGGGGCCAGGTTGGCCTGGGCTTCGGCGTCGTTGGCGATCCAGAGCCCGATAGCCAGCGCCACCAGCACCGAGCCGAGCGCGGTGGCGAGCACCCAGCGGCGCCGCTCGTAGACGGCCAGCGGGAAGGTCACGGCGAAGAACCGGCCGACGACGTGCCAGCCGGGGTCGGGCGCCCCGCCGACCGCCGCGCGGGCGCGGGTCACCAGGATGGTGAGGTCGTCGACGAGGCTGGTGTCGTAGGAACGGGTGCGGATCACCGACAGGTGGGTCGCGGTCCGCTGGTAGAGCTCGACCAGCTCGTCGAGCTCGTCGGCGCTCATCCGGCGCGGCCGGCCGGCCCGGTCGACGAGCCGGCCGAGCCGGATCCACTCCGGGCGGTGCACGGCGACGAACGCATCGAGATCCATGGCGCTCCCATCCTCGCAGACGGGTGGTGGCGCCGGGACTCCCCGCCGCCACCACCCGTGGCATCCCGTGCATCACCTGTGGCACCTGTGGCACCTGTGGCACCTGATCGGGCACTGTCCATGACGCTGCCCGCGGCGCTTTCCGTGACACTGCCTGTGCACCGCCGTCCCGTCAGGACCCGCCATGACCCGTCACGTCAGGACCCCTTAGGACCCCGGACCCCTTAGGACCCGGACCCCTCAGGACTGGTCGCCGCCGTCGAGGTCCAGCTCGGCGAAGTCCGCGAGGCCGGTGGCGAGCGCCGCGATCGTCGGGTACTTCCAGATGAAGTTGCCGGGCAGGGTGATGCCGAGCGCGGGTTCCAGTCGGGAGCGCAGCTCGAGGGCCAGCAGCGAGTCGAAGCCGAACGACCGCAGCGGCGTGTCCGGGTCGAGCGTGCTCTGACTCAGCCGCAGCACCACCCGCAGATGCTCGCTCAGATACTCCTCGAACAGTATCCGCCGAGGCACCCCCGCGGCCGCGGCCCGCAGTCTCGCCCGAATGTCGGTCGGACCGTCCTGATCGGCCGTCCGCGCACCGCCGACCCGGACGACGGCCTGGAACACCGACAGCGGCCGACCCGCCGGCGGTATCCAGGCGACCGGGTCGCCGGGCAGCAGGCCGGCGTGCCGGCGGCCGTGCGCGAGGACCGTCTCGAGGGCATACAGGCCGTCGCGGGTCGGGATGGTCTCGTAACCCCGCTCCCCGAAGATCATGCCGGCACCGATCTCGCCCCAGACCCCCCAGTTGATCGAGGTGGTCGGCAGCCCCTGCGCGCTGCGCCAGTCGGCGAAGCCGTCGAGCCAGGAGTTCGCCGAGGCGTAGGAGCCCTGGCCGGCGATGCCCAGCAGCGACGAGATCGACGAGTAGAGCACGAACCAGTCCAGCGGCCGGCCCTCGGTCGCCGCGTGCAGCCGGGCGGCCCCGAGCACCTTGGGATGCCAGACGCCGTGCAACTGCTCGGTGGTGATGGTGGTCAGGGCCGCGTCCTGGAGCACCATCGCCGAGTGCACGACGCCGCGCAGGGTGACGTCGTCGGCGGTGGCGGCGGCGACGAGCCGTTCGGCGACGCCCGGCTCGGCGGCGTCGCCGAGCACCACCCGGACATCGGTGCCCTCGGCGGCGAGCTCGGTGAGCCGCTTGTCGATCTCCGGACTCGGCGCCGACCGGCCGTTGAGTACCACACGGCCGGCCCGGTGGGCGGCCAGCCAGGCGGCGGTCGCCAGGCCCACCCCACCGAGACCGCCCGTGATGATGTACGCCGCACCGGGCCGCACCGGGGACGCTGCGCCGCCGGGCCGGATCGCCACGGCCGGCCCGTCGTCCGGGACGGTCAACACGATCTTGCCGATGTGGCGGGCGCCGGCCATGAACCGGAACGCCTCGGCGGCCGATGCGAGCGGGAAGCTCTGCACGGGCAGCGGGACGAGGTCGCCGGCGGCGAAGGCGGCGGAGAGCTCGCGGAGCAGGGCCACCACCCGGGGCCGCTGCTCGCGGCACAGCTCGATCGCGTTGACGCTGGCCAGCGTGATGCTGTTGCGGAACGGCAGCAGGCCGAGGGGACTGTCGGCGAGGATGTCGCGCAGCCCGAGCTCGATGAACCGGCCGAACGGCGCCAGGGTGTCCAGCCCCGCGCGGATCGCCGGGCCCGCCAGGGAGTTCAGCACGACGTCGACGCCCCGGCCCCCCGTCGCCGCCCGTGCCTGCGCGGCGAAGTCCAGCGAGCGGGAGTCCATGACGTGACGCACGCCGATGCCGCGCAGGTAGGCCCGCTTCTCCGGGGTGCCGGCGGTGGCGAGGACCTCGGCGCCGAGCAGCCGGGCGACGGCGATCGCGGCGAGCCCGGTCCCGCCGGTGCCCGAGTGGATGAGGACCGACTCGCCCGCGCGCAGGCCGGCGACGTCCCGCAGTGCATACCAGGCGGTCGCGAAGGCGACCGGGATGCCGGCTGCCGCCGCCGCGTCCACCCCGGCGGGGATCGGCATGGTCAGGTCGGCGTCGGTGGTCAGGAAGGAGCCGAACGCCCCGCCGCCGAGCAGGTCCACCGCGATCACCTCGTCCCCGCGGCGCGGGGCGGTGACGCCCGGACCGACGGCGGTGACGACGCCGGCGCACTCGAACCCGATCGGCGTCGGCGGCAGCACCCCGAGGGCGAGCAGCACGTCGCGGAAGTTCACCCCGGCGGCGCGCACCCGCACCTCCACCTGCCCGGGTCCCGGCCGGCGCCGCTCGGCGACGGCGATGCGCAGGTCGTCGAGGTCGCCGGACTCGGGGGTGCGCAGCGCGAAGCCGTCGCGGCCGTAACGCACCGGCTGGTGGCCGGCGGCGTGCCGTTCGGCGGCCGTCACCGGCGTCCGCACCACGCGGGCGACGAATCGGATCCCGCTGCGCAGGGCGATCTCGTCGTCGGCGGCGACGGGGCCGGGGGTGCCGGGCGGGGCGAGCGCGTCGTCGGCGAACAGCTCGTCGGCGAGATCGTCGGCGTCGGCGGCGAACGACGGGCCGCGCCCGGCACCCGTACCGCCGGCAGCGGGACTGCCGGCAGCGGCGATGGCACCGGCCCCCGCGGGCAGGACCCCGGCCGGGTCGGCGTCGAGGTGCACCATGCGGAACTCGGGGTGCTCGTGGGCGAGCACCCGCAGCAGGCCGCGCACCCCGCCCCGGTGCGGGTCGGGCACGGC
>NZ_JAMQQF010000021.1 GCF_023716945.1 Frankia sp. AiPs1
CGTGTCTGCATAGGTTCTGACCGGGCGGTGCAGGTGACCGGCGGGACCGTCCCGCCACCACCCATGTCAACAGATGAGGTCTGCACGACGGTCCGCGGCCAGACCTGTCCGACGGCCTCAGGCAGGCCGGTCAGCCCGTCGCAGACGAGGATGAGCACGTCGGCGACGCCTCGGTTGCGCAGCTCGGTGACGATCTGCTGCCACTGCTTGGCGCCTTCGCCGCCGGTGCCGGCCCACAGGCCGAGCACGTCACGTTCCCCGTCGGCGGTGACCCCGATCGCAGCGTAGATCGGCCGGTTCGCGACCTGCCCGTCACGCACCTTCACCACGATCGCGTCGATGAACACGACCGCGTCGACCGTGTCCAGTGGGCGGGCACGCCAGGCATCCATCCCCTCGATCACCGTGTCGGTGATGGTCGAGATGGTCTGCCGGGATACCTCGGTGCCAGAGACCTCGGCCAGGTGCGCCTGGACCTCACCGGTCGTCAGCCCCTTCGCTACCAACGAGAGGACGAGGTCCTCCACACCGGCGAGACGACGCTGCCGCTTGGCGACCAGCTGCGGAGCGAAGCTGCCGTCACGGTCGCGGGGCACCTCGATCTCCACCGGCCCGACCTCGGTGATCACCGTCTTCGATCGGGTGCCGTTACGGGAGTTCCCGCTGTTACGACCAGCCGGATCCCCCGACTCGTAGCCGAGATGCGCACTCATCTCCGCGGCCAGCGCCTTCTCCAGGACCATCTTCGTCAACGTGCCGAGCATCCCGCCCGGCCCGGTCAACGACAGCCCCTCGGCGCGGGCCCGCTCGACCAGGCCCTGCGCCAGGGCTTCATCGACCACCACCGGCGCCGCCGGCGCGGCACCGGCCACGGCCAGCTCCTCCGCGGTCGTCTCGGTCATCATCTCGGTCATCAGGTGCCTCCTCTACCTGCACATCCATACGCAGTGTGACGGTGTAGTTACACAGTTGTTCTTACGGTCCCGTAGCAGATTCGGTGGTGACGGAGAGTTAGCCGGGCGGGATCCGGTGTCGGAGGAGTGGGAAGCCTGCTCTGCCGTGCATCTGGCGCATGATCCGCTTGGTTTTGGTGTTGACGCCTTCAGTGCCGCCGTTGTGGTGGGGCAGGGTGAGTGCGGCCGTGACGGCGTCGCGGTCGAGTTCGGGGCCGCGGGTGAAGGCATGTAGGTGAGGCAGGTCGGCGGCCCGCGCGTTGGTAATCCATGTGGTGAGGCGTTCGTCGTTGCCGTCGGCTGGGTCGAGCAGCGCGGCGAAGTCGCGGACCAGGCTCGCGAGGGTGGTCATCTCGGGGCAGGCGGCGGTGAGCTCGCCGAGCCGGTTGCGCTGGGCGTCGGTGAGCCTGTCGGGTCTGGTGAGCAGGAGCCGGCTGACGGTGCGCGGGGAGATCGCGGGCCGGTCGCCTTCGAGGCGTCCCTGGTTGATGTAGCGGACGAGCAGGTTGTGGCTGCCTGTATAGCCCTGCTCGGTGATCTCACGGAACAGGCGCAGGACCGGCACGGCGGGCTCTTCGGCGCGGCGGCGTTTGAGGTAGTCCCGGTAGGGATCGACCAGGGTCGGGCGAAACGCTGGTGCGCGGATCAGCCGGTCCGGTTCGGGGACGCGGGCGTAGCGCTTCACCGTGTTCAAAGCGAGGTTCAGTCGTCGTGCGCAGTCGAGCAGGCCCACCCCGGAGTCGAGCAGGTCGTGGATCTGCTACCAGCGCTGTCGGGTGGTCTGGACGCGGGGTCCGTCGTTCGGTGGCGGGCCGGCCTTCGCCCAGCAGGCGCTGTGCGCGGCGACTTCGCGGCGGACCGCTTCGGCGAGGTTGTGCCACAGATGCCACCGGTCGGCGACCTGCACGGCGTCTGGTAGGGCGCGGCGGACCGCTCGGCATAGGCAGCCGAGCCGTCCCGGCAGGCGATCTGCACGCCGGGATGGGCGCGTAGCCAGGCTTCCAGCGTGTCCGCGCTGCGGTCGGGCAGGACGTCGACGCGGCGGCGGGTCTCAGCATCGATCAGGATCGTGGTGTAGCGCTGGCGGCGGCGTAGCGCGAAGTCGTCGCCCCCGAGCAGCCGCGGGACCTTCGGGCGGCGGTAGCGGCAGGCGCATCAGGGCGCGCAACGCGGTGTGCCGCGACAGCCGCACCGACGCGGCCAACACCCGAGCGCCGGCGCAGCCAGCCAGTTCCCGGACCACCGCACCGATCTGGGCCGCAAGCCGCACGGTGCGCTGCTGGTAGCGCTCCAGCACGCCCGGGACCTGCTCCCGAAACGTCCGCAGACAGCCGGCCGTCGGGCACACGAGGCGACGCATCCGCACCGCCAGGAGCATGCGGCGCGCATCCAGCGGCACATCCGCCACCGTCCGCACGTGATAGGCGTGCACCCGCGCCGAGAGCGCACCACAAGCGGCGCCAACCCGGCAAACACCACCGCCACAAGACCATCCACGCCAGACATGACGCATCGTGACGTACACACTCACATCGGCGACCACCGGATCTGCGGCAGGCCCGGCCCGGAGACACCCCCGGCGGGCCGTCGGCTGCGGTCGGTCGAGGACCTTCTGGCACGCCGGTCAGGCAAGGCACTCCGGGAGGTGCCCACCGTTGAATTCCACCATTTCCGCGAAGAGCAGCTCGACCGGCAGCGGGGCTGCCGGCGGTGCCCCCTGATGCTCGGCGATCGCGCGATGCAGGTTGGGGACCAGCCGCTCCGGGTCCTTCCAGCCGGCGAATCGGCCTGCCGAGCATTGGCGGGCCGCCTGGATCGGTGTCAGCCCCTTACGCACCGCGTCTCCGGCGGCGTCCCGCAGCCACAGCAGGTACGCCTCCGTCTCGTCGAAGGCCTCGGGGCCGGCGACCGTTCCGTGCCCGCCGACCACGACTTGGGCACCCGTCTCGCGCATCCGGCGGACAGCGGTCAGCGACCCCGCGACCGTGCCCATCAACAGGAAGGGCGTACACCCCGGCAGCACCACGTCGCCGGTGAACAGCACCTTCTCGCCGGGGAGCCACACCACGGTGTCGTGCCCGGTGTGCGCGGGCCCCACGTTGAAAAGCTCGGCCCGGCGGTGGCCCAGGTGCAGCGTCAGCGCGTCGTGGTAGGTCACCATCGGTAGCACCGGATCGACATCGCCCCAATCCACCTCCGGCCAGAGGCCGGTCAGTGCCAGCCCCGTCTCCGCCATCTCGGCCCGGGTGCCGTGGTGGGCGATGATCGTCGCCGTGTCGGCGAAAAGGTGATTGCCGAAGGTGTGGTCGCCGTGGAAATGAGTGTTGACCAGGTACTTCACCCCGCCAAGACTGAGGCCGTCCACTGCGGCGCGCAGCAAGGTCGCGCGCCGCTCGGTGGCCGCGGTGTCGACGAGCAGGATGCCGTCGTCACCCACCACCACGCCAGCGTTGTTGAGACACCAGCCTCCGTCCGGCTGGACATAGGCGAACACGCCGTCCGCCACCTCCGTCATGCGCGCCGCGACCGCGCTGGCGGCGGCGCGAGTCGCTGTCACCGGACTTCTCGCTTCTCGGTGGAGGATACGGGCGCCGCCGCGCCGGCCAGCGTCCGGCGGCTATTGGCCCCCAGCGCGTCCCGGAGGTAGCGGCGTCCCTCGGCGAGGGAACTGCTCGGCCCGAGCACCGTGCGCAGCGCGTCCGGGTCCAACACGACGGTGTGTCTCGCCGTGACCACGTCGGGCCCGTCCGGCACCCGATGGAAGATCCACACCCCGCTGTGCCCGAGAAGCGTCGAGGGCGGCCGGGTCTGCTTGTAGGCGATGCTGTCGTTCGCCAGGCACACCCTCACCGAGCGGGTGGTGTGCGTCGACCCGTCATCGCCGCTGACCGTGTCCATCTCCAACTGTTGGACGCCCGGCGTCTCCTCGGTGAGCACCACACGGCGAACGTGCGGGAGCAGATCCGGCCAGCGGTCCGCCCGGTCGATGAAGTCGTACGCCTCCTCGGCCGACCCGGTGAGCTCGACGGTGTCCTCGAAGGTGAAGACGACTTCCGCGACCGGATGACCGAGCTCCGCCACCCGGCGCAGCGCCGCCAACTCTTCGACGCTGTTGCGTTCCAGGGCCGCACTGATCCACTGGACGGCAGCGGCGTCGTCGCCCACCGCGGTGAACTCGTGGTCCAGGATCACCTCGGTGCGGCCGCCGGGCAAGGGCAGGACCTGCCAGCGTCCGCTCATCGCCGCCACCGGTGGCTGGCTCCGTTCCTGGCGGAAGCCGATCGTCCGCAGGTGCCGGTCGACCTCACGCCGCGACGTCCACGTCTTGACCTCGCCGCCGACCAGGGCCCAGAGCTGGAAGCGTTCCTCGCTCTCCGTACGCTCGAGGTAGCGCAAGAAGATGTTCGGACCGAAGATCGCCGGCCACCGGTCAGCCTCGGTGAGCAGTTCGAAGACCAGGTCCGCCGGGGCCGCCACCACTTCTCGATGCGATGTCCGGTGCTCCGTAGGCACAGTAGGCACACCCTTCACGACGTCTGCCGCAGCCGCTCGGCGCTGTTGACGGCGGCGCTGTTGACGGCGGCGAGCACGGCCTCCGGCGTACGCAGCTCCATGACCTGCTCGTCCGGCAACACGATGCCGTAGCGGCGCTGGATCCCGGCGGCGAGCTCCAGCAGGGCGAGCGAGTCGTAGCCGAGTTCGGTGAACTCCTGGGCGGCGAAGTCGCCGTCGAGGGTTCCGCTGTCGTCGGCGCCGGCGTTCTCCACCAGAATCGTTTTCAGGTCCTCGAGGGTCATCAGAGACATGTCTTTCCCTTCGTGAGAGTGCGCGCTTGACCTGATCGGTGACTGGCGTGCGCCGGTGTCCGCGAGGATCTGGTCAGCCACGGACGACGATGGCGGAGTTGAAGCCCCACCGGCCACGGGCCAGCACCAGCGCGACGGTCATGTTCCGCTCGCGCGGGGCGTTCTGAACGAGATCGATCCGATGTCCGGCGGCGACCTGCGCGTCGTGCGGGGTTGGCGGGATCACGCCCTCGCGCAGGGCCAGACAGGCGGTGACGACGTCGAGGGGGCCGCCGCCCGAGAAGAGCCGCCCGGTCCCGGCCTTGGGGGCGGTGACGGGCACCCCGTAGGGGCCGAACAGCCCGGTCACCGCCTCGGCCTCCGCACGGTCGAACTCGGCGGTGCCGGCGGCGTCGGCAAAGACGACCCCCACGTCGGCTGTCGTGACCCCGGCGTCCTCGAGGGCCAGTTCCGCGGCCCTGCGCAAGCCCGGCGGCCGGCCCGACCCCGGGGCGGGGTCGAAGGTCGCCGCATACCCGGCGATCTCGCCGTACCGGGGGCGGTCCCCACGCCTGTCCAGGCTCTCACCGCCCTCCAGGACGAGGATCGCACCGCCCTCACCCGGGACGTGCCCGGAGGCCGCCGCGGCGAACGGCAGATACGCCTGCCCCGGATCGTCCGTGGTGCTCACCGTGCCACTGGAGAGATGCGCGACCCGGCCCCACGGGCCGAGTGCCGAGTCGACGCCGCCGGAGATCACCAGGGGCGTGCCCCGTCGGATCGCCCGGCGGGCGTAGCCGATGGCGTCCAGCCCGCCGGCCTGCTCGCCGACGAGCGCCGTACCCGGCCCGCGCAGGCCGTGCCGAATGGACACCTGTCCCGTCGTCACGGCGTAGAACCAGGCGAACGACTCGTAGACGCTGACGTGCTGGGGTCCGTCGTGCCACAACTTGTCGAACTGGCGGTGGGTGAAGTCGAAGCCGCCGCAGGCATTCGACGTCATGACGCCCATGTCGTACTCGTCCCGATCACCGGGGCGCACACCCGCATCGTTGATCGCCCAGTCGGCTGCGGTGAGCGCCAGCCGGGTAGAGACGTCGGTCTGGGGCAGCAACCGGCCCGGAAGGTGCCGGGCGGCATCGAAGCCGGTGATCCGGCCGGCGAGCGCCCCGACATGCCGGTCGTCGATTCTCGAGATGCCGGAGCGCCCCGCTAGCGTCGCCGCCCAGTACTCCGCGATACCCAGCCCGGTCGGCGCGACCACGCCGACTCCGGTGACGAAGACCCGCTGCGTCATGCTGCCCGCCCTCCGGGCTGACGAAGCACCATTGCGCTCTGAAACCCGCCGAACCCGCTGCCGATCGTCAGCACCGTGTCGAGGGTGGCCTCCCGGGCGACGAGCGGCACGTAGTCTAGGTCGCATTGGGGGTCCGGGAGCCGTAGGTTCGCGGTCGGGGGGATGACGCCGTACCGTAAGGCGAGAGCGCAGGCGGCCACCTCGATGGACCCGATCGCGCCCAGGGAATGGCCCACCATCGACTTGATCGAGCTGATCGGCACCCGACGCGCGTGCTCACCGAGACTGGCCTTGACCGCCGCTGTCTCGTGTAGATCGTTCTGTTTGGTACCCGAGCCGTGCGCGTTGACGTAGTCCACGTCCGGCGGATCGAGCCGGGACTGGGCGAGCGCGGTGCGGATCGCCTCGGCCATCTCCCTACCGTCCGGTTTCAGACCGGTCATGTGGAAGGCGTTCAACCGGGTGGCGTACCCGGTGACCTCAGCGTAGATCTCGGCGTTGCGACGCCGGGCGTGCTCGTACTCCTCGAGCACGAACATGGCGCAGCCCTCGGCGAGGACAAAGCCGTTGCGCGATCGGTCGAACGGGCGCGAGGCCGTCGCCGGATCGTCGTTGTACGACGTGGTGGCCTTGATGGCGTCGAAGCACGCCAGCACGATGGGTGAGATCGGAGTGTCTGTCGCGCCCGCCGCCATCACATCCACTACGCCGTCCTGGATGAGGTGCAGCGCGTGGCCGATCGCGTCCAATCCGGAGGTGCACCCGTCGGAGACCATGGTGACCGGGCCCTCCGCGCCGACGGTCCAGGCCACCTCGGCCGCCATCACGCTGGGCACCATGTGATCGAACATGTGCGGCGTCAGGTACCGGGTGTCCACCTCGCGGGTTTGGCCGCTGTCGAACAGCACGAGGTACTCGGCCTCCAGAGAGGTAGCCGCCGCGACAGCGCTGCCGAGGCTCACCCCGATCCGGTGGGGTTCCACCCGGTCCAGCTCCAGACCGCTGTCCTCGACCGCGTCGCGGGTGCAGACCACCGCGAACTGGGCCGCCCGGTCCATCCGGCGGATCTGCCGTGGCGTCAGCCCTTCGGCCTGGGCATCGAAGTCGACCTCACCGGCCACCTGGCTGCGGAACGGCCCCGCATCGAAGAAGGAAATCCGCCGGGTCGCGGTCCGGCCGGCCGTCAGAAGGTTCCAGAAGTCCTTGGCTCCTCCGCCACCGGGTGCGCGTACTCCGATCCCGGTGATCACCACGCGCCGGTTCGGTTTCATGGAAATTCCTTTCCCCGTGGAGTAGTCACCTGTCGTTCACCGCCTCCGCCGCATGGCGGGCGAAGGCACCCGCCCGCGCGGCGAACTGGAGACCGCTGTGGCCCGCCCCGCAGACGACGTCCCGCCAGAACCGTCCGAGATCCTCGCCGTCGGCCTGCCCACGGCTACCCGAGCCACGCATCAGCCGGTCCACCGCAGCGGAGAGGTACTCCGCGGCCAGCGCGCAGTCACGACCGTTACGGGACTCCTCGTAGGGCGTCACCGCGCCCTCGTCGAGCACCCGCGCCACCCGTTCCAGCAGCAGGCCCGCCGTGTCGATCTCCCCGCCGGAACGGGCCAGCACCATGTCGTATGCCAGCCGGTCTACCGGGCCGGACACGGCCGGGCCGGGCTGCTGCAACTTCGGTCCGATCAGCGACCACCACCGGTGCAGGGCGCCGCGGGCCGCCCCGAGCAGTGGACCGGTGAGAGTAAGGCCGTTGGCCGCCTTCATCGGTACCTGATGGCAGGGCGCGTCCTCCCCGGGAGCTGGCCCGTCGGTGAGCACCCGCAGGGACACCGAGTGGGACGCCGGAACCCGCACGTCGTCAAGAACGAGCGTGTTGCTGCCGGTGGCGCGCATGCCCACGTTGAACCACGTCGGTTCGATCCGGTACGCCGGCCGCGGCACCGCGAAGAACCGGTACTCGCCCCGGCCGTCACGGACCACCCGGGCGCACACCAGGGCCCAGTCCGAGTGGTCGACGCCGCTCACGTACGGCCACTGCCCGCTGAGCCGCCACGAGTCGCCCCCCGCCGCCGCCTCTCCTCCGGGCATCAGCCCCGCGACGATCAAGGCGTCCGGGCCGTCGGCCCAGACGGCGGCTCGGCCCGCTTCCGGAAGATAGGCTGCCATCCGGGCGGCCGCGGCGATCAGTGACGCCACCCAGGCCGTCGAGGCGCAGGACGCGCCGATGGTGGCCACGGCGGGCAGCAGAGCACCGAAGGTGCCACTGTCCCCCCCGTACCTCGTGGGCACGAAGTGCCGGGCGAACCCCGCGGCGAGCACGGAGTCGATCGACGCACGCGGGAGTCGCCGGTCGGTCTCCGCCTCACGCACGTGCTTGGCGGCCGACACCGCCACCTCCGCCGCCTGCAGAGTGGAACCGGCTGTGGTCAGCTTCATGTCTGCCTCCCGGTGGTACGGCACTGGACCTCAGTAGTTGCCGAGACCGCCGCAGACGTTGATGGCCTGGGCGGTCACGGCGGCGGCCTCGTCACTGACGAGGTACTCGACCATCGCGGCGACCTCGTCTGGCCGGACGTAGCGGCCGATCGGGACACGCGCGGTCACCCGGTCGTGCGCCTCGGCCTCGGTAACGCCCCAGAGCTTGGCGTAGGTCCCACGGACGGTCTGTGCCATGGGCGTCTCGACGAAGCCGGGGCAGACCGCATTCATGGTGACGCCGGTCTTGGCCAGTTCCAGGCCCCATGCCTTGGTCAGGCCCACCACACCGTGCTTCGCGGCCGAATATGGTGCGCCGTTCAGCACTCCCTGCTTGCCCCCGGTGGAGGCGATGTTGATGATTCGCCCGCCCGCCCGGCCGGCCAGGCCACCGGCGCGCAGCGCTTCCCGGGTGACGATGAAGACGCTGTTGAGGTTGGTGTTGATGACGTCGAGCCACAGCTCATCGGCGATCTCCGCGGTGACGCCGCCGCCGCTGCGTCCGGCATTGTTGACCAGAATGTCCAGCGGTCCGAACCGGTCGACGACCGCGCCGATCAGATCGGTGACCTGCGCCCCGTCCGTGACGTCGCAGACCCGGCCGTCCACGGCGAGGTTCTGTTCCTGTAGTGACTTCACCGTCGCGGCCACATTGTCAGCCGATCGCGCGCAGAGGTACACCCGGGCGCCGCGACGCGCGAGTCGGGTGGCGATCTCCAGTCCGATACCGCTGGTGGCACCGGTGACCAATGCCACCGGCTGGCTCTGCTGGCTCATGTTTCCTCCGAGGACTCCGCCGTGGTCGGCCGACCCCGACATTGCGGCAGCCCTCTCGAAACGCGGTCGAGCCGTCGTGGAGCACCAGATAGGCCGCCGGGCGGCCGTTTCGAGTGTCTCTCAACCCACTCGCATTAGTTTCGGCGCAGCCCGGACCGCGGCCCGGCCGCGGGTCATCAGGAGAGGAAGCCGATGTCCGCCACCGCGATCAGCACCGATGTCTACACGCAGGTTCAGCAGTTCTACGCCCGGCAGATGCACGCGCTCGATGCCTGCCGCTTCGACGAGTATGCGGCCACCTTCACCGAGGACGGCGAGTTCAGCCACACGCCGGGGCGGCCCGCAGCCCACACCCGGGACGGCATCGCACGCGAGCTGCGGGCTTTCCACGAGGAGCGTTTCGCCACCGAGCCGGTGCAGCGCCGCCACTGGTTCAACATGATCCACCTGATCGAGGCCCCGGACGGGAGCCTGCGGTCTACCTTCTACGTGCTCGTGGTGACCAGCCGTCCCGGTGAGCGCCAGCCCGAGATCGCGCCCAGTTGCGTTGTCCACGACGTGCTGATCCGCGCGGACGGCGGGCTACTCAACCGCTCCCGGCGGGTCGAGCACGACTACCTGCCGTGAGCCAAGCGTCCGGTGGGGAGCTTGACCTCAAGCGCACTTGAGATTGCAGGCTGGTCCTGACGTCCCCGGCCCTGATGGGCCGGCGTCGAGATGTCTGGGGAGAGGAGATCCATGCGGGCCGCGGCATTTTACACCTTCGGTGGTCCGGAGGTGCTACAGGTGGTCGAGGTTGCCACACCCGGAGCTGGGCCGGGAGAGGTTCGGGTCCGAGTCGAGGCGGCGGGCGTGCAAGGGTACGACTCGGCGGTACGGTCCGGCTGGACACCGCCGGGGCAGACCCTGCAGTTCCCGCAGATAGTCGGCAACGACTTCGCCGGTGTCGTCGACGAGATCGGCACGGGCGTCACAGACTTCCGGATCGGCGACGAGGTGCTCGGCTGGGCCATGCTCGCCAGCTGTGCCGAGTACGTCGTCGTCCCTCCAGGGCAAGTCGTCTCCAAGCCGTCTGGGATGACCTGGCCGCAGGCGGGCACCCTGTCGGCGTCGGCGCAGACCGCACACACCGCGCTGGACGAACTGAAGGTCAGCGCCGGCGACACTCTGCTGATCCACGGCGCCTCCGGCGGCGTCGGAACGGTCGCGGTGCAGCTGGCCCTGGCCGCCGGCGCGACGGTGATCGGAACGGCCGGCCCGGCGAACCAGGACTACCTGCGCTCGCTGGGGGCCACACCGACCACCTACGGCGACGGACTGGCCGACCGCGTGCGAGCCTTGGCACCCGGTGGTGTCGACGTCGCCCTGGACGCCGCGGGCGGCGCGGCCCTGGATGCCTGCCTCGAGGTGGTCGCCGACCGGAGCCGGATCGGCACCCTGGTGGATTTCGCCCGGGCGGACGAGCTCGGCGTACGATTCCTGCGCAGCCAGCGCTCAGGGCAGCGGCTACGGGCGATCACAGACCTGTACCGCGCCGGGCGACTGACACTGACCGTGTCGGAGGCCTTCCCGCTGGACCGGATCGCCGACGCGCACCGCCGGATCGACACCGGCCATGCCCGCGGCAAGACCGCCGTCCTGCTCAGGGGGTGAGCGGCGTGCTGATCGAGGTCTTCTACGACGTGCTGTGCCCCTGGTGCTACATCGGAAAGCACCGGCTGCGGCGGGTCCTGACGGATTTTCCCGGCCGCGACGAGGTTCGACTGCGGTGGCGCAGCTATCAGCTGTCACCGGACGAGGGGCGCATCCCTGGCCCGACCGCCGCCGAGGCGATGGCCACGTGGACCGCACCGGACCAGCTGCCCGGGCGGCTGGCCCTGATCGAGCAGCTCGGCACGGACCTGGGCTTGGCTATCGACCTCGACAAAGCGCGTCCCGTCAACACTTTCGACGCGCATCGGCTGACCCATTTCGCGGCCGACCATGAGCGGGCCGACGCGCTCGTCGAGGCGCTGCTGCGGGCCTACCAGGCGGAGGGGCGGAACGTCGCCGACCACCTCGTCCTGCTGGAGTTGGCGCACGAGGTGGGCCTGCCCGAGGAGGAGACAGGCACGGTGCTCGCCGGTGACCGGTACGCCGACGCCGTCATCGCCGATCAGCGCCGCGCCGCCAAGTTGCGGGTGAGCGGCGTGCCGACGCTCGTCGTCGACGGCGGCCCGCCGTTCTCGGGCATGCGGCCGCCGGAGATGGTCCGCGCCGAGTTGGACCGTGCCGCGGCGGCCTCCGGCGTCCGGTGACCGATCCACCGCCGGGCGGGGCATCGCCGCATCGGCGATGCCCCGCCCTCGGGTGCCGCTTCCGGCGGTACTCCCGGACCGGTCAGAACGTGAGGCCGTGCACGCTCGCCACCTGGTGGAACGCCTCGATGGTAGCCGGCAACGCCGCCAGGGCACGGCGGTATCCGGCCCGCGCTTCGGCGAGCTCCGTACGAACGGACTCGTCGTACAACACGGCCTCCAAGGCCGTGCTGACGGACCCCTCGTCGAGGATCTCCGCGTGGGCCATCGTGTCCGCGAACGGGTTGCCGTTCCACGTCGGCCGGACGAGATCGTTCCACCGCATCGGCCAGGTTTGGTACGACGGCAGGGGCCCGGGATAGGCGTCCAGCCACGAGCGTACGGCGGGGCTGGGCTCCCCGATCGCAGCGTGCAGACGTTCGACGCCGTTGTCGTCCGCCAAGTCGAAACCGTTGACGACGGCCACCCCGGACACATCGGCCCACACCGCCCGTTCCAGGGCGAACGACGGCAGCGAGAGCGCCAGAACGGCGTCCGCGGCGCCGAGCAGGTCGAGGTACTCCCGCGCGCCGTAGCGGGGCCGCCGGTGCAGCCGGCCCTCCGGAAGGCGGCCGAAGGCTCCGAAATCCGGGCCGGCGACGAGGAACTCGATGGTGGCCGGCAGCCGGGTGAGGTAGTGCAGCACCAGCTCCGGGATACGCGCCGCCAGTTCCCGGCTGGCCGGCCCGGCGCGGGTGAGCATGGTCTCCTGCCAGGGCAGGGTAGGGATCATCAGGAGCCGGGTGGCGCCGGACACCCCGAGCGCGCGCCGCACCCGGTCCCGGGCGGCGGCGGACGGCGGTGCGAGCGTCGTCGTGGCGCGGTAGGGCACGGCCGGATCCCCGAGTGCGCCGGTGAGCCGACCTGAGGGCACCGGCCGCAGCCGAGGCATGGACGCGATCCGGTCGCCGATCGGCGTGAGCCGACCCAGCAGCTCCACCTGCCGTTGGCCGGGACCCATGTCGTAGCAGTCCAGCGGAACGACCGGCAGATCGAAGGCGTCGATAAACCAGGGGTCCACCCGGTACGCCGTGTGGCAGCTGGTCCAGTAGCCCATGAAGTCGCTGGGCACCAAGATGTCCGGACGCCAGTCCCCGATCGCGCCGGCGACGACGGTGACCAAATCCGCCCCGGCTCCGGGATGGACGACCCGGTGCGGATAACCGGCCTCGCGCAGCTGATCGACGCTGTACGAGTCGATGAGGAAACAACTCTCGACGCCGGCCTCGCGGAGCTGGTCGGCAAGGTCCAGCCCCATGGCGGTCTCGTGCAGCGTCTTGGCGAGAAAGCTCAGGAACAACAGGCGCACGGCTTCCTCCGGCTGGGCTGGCGCGTGGCGACGGCGGCGGTCAGGAACGCGCGGCGACGGCGGTGGTCAGCCGGTCGACGATGAGGCTGACGTCGCTGTCGTCGAGACCGGGATGCAGCGGCAGGCAGAGCGTCTCGCGACCGGCCCGGTCTGCGCCGGGGAGGGTGACGGGTCCGGCGCCGTAGGTCGACACCCGGTGCAGGGGGGCGTACCGGACGGTGGTGTAGATCCCCGCCGCGAGCAGATCCTGGGCGACGGCGTCGCGCACCGCCGGATCCAGCCGGACCCAGTAGAAGTAGTACGACGACTCGTGGCCGGGCGGCAGCGCCGGCGGACGCCGTACGCCAGGGACACCGGCCAGTTCGCGGTCGTACCGCTCTACGATGTCACGGCGCCGCGCCACCATCCGCGGTAGGCGCTCCAACTGGACGGCGCCGATCGCCGCGGTCAGATCGTTGCCGATGAGACGGCGGCCGATCTCCGGAACGGCCAGTTCCCACCAGCGCTGCGAGACGCCCGCGTACCGGAATCCGCTCGAGCGTTCGAGCCCGTGGTAGGCCAGGCGCCGGGCCCGCTTGGCGCGCCCCTCGTCGCGCACGTACAGCATGCCGCCGTCACCGGTCACGATGACCTTCATCGCGTCGAAGCTCCAGATCGCCAGATCACCGAAGGTACCGACGGCCCGGCCGCCGACCCGCGACGCCGGCGCGCAGGCGGCGTCCTCGAGGAGCGTGAGACCCTCTTCGCGGCAGTACTCCGCGATCTCGGTGACCCGGCCCGGATAGCCGCCGTAATGCAGCACGACGACCGCCCGGGTGCGGGGTGTGACGACCCGGCGCACGTCCTCGACCCCCGGGTTCTGGGTGCCGGGGTCGACATCGCAGAACACCGGGCGGGCGCCGGTCACCATGATGGCGTTGGCGGCGGAGACGAAGCTCGTCGACGGCAGCACGACCTCGTCGCCGGGGCCCAGGTTCAGCGTTTCCAGACCGAGAAACAGCCCCGCGGTACCCGAGTTGAGAAAAATCACCCGGTCGGCGGGTACGCCGAGATGAGCGGCGAAGGCCGCCTCGAAGGCCTCGGTACGGGGCCCGTGACCGAGCCATCTGCTGGAGAAGACGTCGCTGACCGCTTTCAGTTCGTCGTCGCCCACCTGGGGTTGGAAGAGGCTGATCATCGGAGGCCCTCCGTTTCGTCAGACGTCGCGCCGGTCGAGGTCGGCCGCCGAGCACCGCTCCGAGGGCCGTAGCGCTGCTCCAGGACGCCGACCACCTCCGCCGGCAGCGGCATGGCCGCCATCTCCACGGCGATCCTTGCGGCCCGGTCCCGGTAGCCGGAGTCGGCCATGATCTCCCGGCAGACGGCGGTGATGTGTTCGGCGGTGTCGTCGCCCGGCGCGATCATGCGCGCGGCACCGGCCGCGGTGAGTCGTTCGCTGTAATCCACGACATAGGGCAGGTACGGGATCAGCACCTGCGGCACGCCGTGGGCCAGCGCGCTCAGCACGGTGGTCCCGCCGGCGTGGCTGATGACGACGTCGCAGGTCGGCGCGACCACATCGAGGGGCAGCCAACCGGCGCGTACGTTGTCCGGCAGCGGGCCGAGGAGCTCGGCCATGTCGTCCGGCGCGGCGACCAGCAGTTCGACGTCCAGGTGCTCCACCTTCTTGACCAGTCCGGTCAGGACGTCGAGGTAGAAATCCGGGGTGATCCTGCTGCCCGCGGTGAGCAGGACCCGTGGCCGATCGCCCCGGGTGTACATCCACGGCTGCGTGGCCCGGGGCGTGGCGTAGGGGACGTACCGCATCAGCTGGGCCGGGAGCGCGTCGGCGGGCCGCAGACTCGGCGGGCAGATGTCGATGAACAGGTCTGGCCGGGGCATGTCGTAGAGGCCGAGCCGCTCCAGCTGCGGGCCGAGCTCCGCGGCCGCGGCGAGATCGATGGTGCGGGGCTCGCCCATGTCGACGGCGTGCTTCACGTACGGCACCCCGGCGTGGCTGGCCACCAGGGGCGCGGCGAAGGCCAGCACGCCGCCCACCACGAGGTCGGGCTGCCACGCGCGGGCGAACTCCAGCAGCGCGTCCAGACACCAGGTGGCGTACCGGCCGAAGCACCGGCCGTTGAAGATGAAACGCTCATGCAGATCGGTGGGGATCGGCAGCCGGTTGCCGTCCTCGTCCTCAAGGGTCTGCAGCATCGATCGGGAGGTCACCGCCACCCCCGGCAGACCGGCGCCGGTGACCGTCGGCATGACGTCCTTGGGCCCCGCCATAACGACCTGGTGCCCCGCGTTGCGGGCGGTCTGCGCCAGCGGCACCAGGGAGAAGATGACGCCGGAGGACCCGCCGGCCACGAAGAGAATCTTCATCGCCCGACCGTAGCGGCGGCGGATAGAACACCGCTCGACACCGGCTGGAACGCGCCGGTCGCTGGCCGGTCCGCTCGACCGCAATTCGAGCTGCCGTCGACGCCGGGTTGCGACCATCGCCCGACGAGGTACCGAGACCACGAAGGAGCGGGCACATGACGCAACCGGAGGCGCTGACCCCGGAAGAAGTGGGCGAGTTCTACGACGACAGAGGCTGGCTGTACGAGATATTCATGGGCCACAACCTGCACATCGGCTACTGGGACGACGTCGATCCGGCCGCCGATCCGAAGGACCGGCTCACCGACGTGCTGATCGAACGGACCCGGGTACGCGCCGGCCAGCGGGTGCTCGACGTCGGGTGCGGCACCGGCCGGCCGACGATCCGACTGGCCGCAGCCACCGGGGCCGAGGTCGTCGGCATCAACGTCAGCGCCGAGCAGGTGGCACAGGGCAAGGAGCTGGCTCGGGAGGCCGGGCTCGGCGACCGCGTCGGCTTCGAACTCGTCGACGCGGCGGAACTGCCGTACGACGATGGTTCCTTCGACGCGGTGTGGGCGGTCGAGTCGCTGATGTACCTGGGTGACCGGCCTGGGGCCCTGCGCGAGATCCACCGGGTGCTGGCTCCCGGTGGACGACTGGTGCTGGCGGACTACGTCGAGTCGGGGGAGCTGTCGGCTCGATGGCGGCGGGTTCTCACCGAGGGGTTCACCGTCGCCTCCCTACCCACGGCCGACGACTACCGCGACATGCTGCGCGTGGCGGACCTCGAGATCACGGACTTCGAGGACGCGACGCCGCACCTGCGCCGCTCGGCACAGCGCATCGACCGGCTCGTGGCGGACAACTACCATCTCGTCGAGGAGCGTGGCGGCGCCGCCTTCGCCGAGCAGTTCAAGGCATCCATCTCGGACATCGCCACGCTGGAGCGTGACCACCTCGGATACGTCATCGTCATCAGCTCGCGCTCCCGGTGATCAGCTGACGGTCAGAATGATCCGGCCGGTGTAGGCCCGGGACTCCATGATCTCGTGCGCCCGCGCCGCTTCGGCCAACGGGAGCACGGTGTGGATTTGCTGCCGCAACTCGCCGCCGACCAGCAGCTCGACCAGCCGTCGATGGTTGGCGAGGTACTCCTTCGGCCGTGCCGCGCGCCACGCCGACAGCGCGAAGCCGGTCACGAAGCGCATGCCGATCAGCGTCATCAGCGACACCGGCGGGACCGACCGTCCCCCGCCGGCGGAGCCGTAGAACACGAGACGGCCGAACGGCGCCAGCAGACCCACCTCCACCGGCAGCAGATCGCCACCCACACCGTCCAGCACGACGTCGACGCCCTCCCCGTGGGTGGCCTCCCGTACGGTGTCCACCCAGCCGGGGTCGGTGTGGTCGACGACGACATCGACACCCAGCGACTCGACGAACGCCCGTTTAGCGGTGGATCCGGCGGTGCCGATCACCTGCCCGGCCCCGGCCAGCCGGGCCAGTTGCACGCTCAGGTGCCCGATCCCGCCCGCAGCCGCCTGGACGAGGACCCGATCGCCGGGCCGCACCGGCGCGGTGTCCAACGTGCCCATGGCGATCGGACCGGTCCCGGGCAGCGCCGTCGCCAACACAGCGTCCAGGCCGTCCGGCACCGGTAGCAGTGTGTCCAGGGGAACCACCACCTTCTCCGCGTACCCGCCGTGCAGGGTGAAAGCGGCCACCCGGTCGCCGAGGCGTACCGTGCCGGTATCTGGGCCGGCCCCTGCGCCGGTCCCTGGGCCGGTGGCCGCCACCCGGCCGACGACGTCGCCGCCGAGCACGACCGGGAAGGACGGCTTCCACATCGGCGCAGGGAAGAGATCGCGCCGCATCTGGGTCTGGGCGAAGCCGACGCTGACCGCCTCGATGTCGATCAGCACCTCACCGCGGCCCGGGACGGGCTCGGGCGCCTCCGCCGGGCGCAGCACGCTCGGATCTCCGAACTCGTGGAAGCTGACGACCTTCATTTCTCCTCCAGCAGGGTGTGCGCGGTGCCTGCCGAGTGGCCGGCCCTCGACCGGCAGCATCGCCGGAGGGCCTCGAATCCGCGTCGAGCGTTCATCGACGGATTCCTGGCGGCCTCGTCGATCGTGGTTCGGCCGGCTCCCGAGCCGCTTCCGGCACTGTGCGCGCGGGAACACCACGTCGTCTCGAAGGGAGCACGGGACCATGGCGGAGGAGAATCGGCCGACAGTCGCTGTGATCGGCACAGGCACCATCGCCGTCGGCTGGATCACGCTCTTTCTCGCGTACGAGTTGCCGGTTCGGGTCATCAGCCGCCGGCCGGACGCCGGGCCGGAGGTCCTGGCCGGCGTGGCGGCGTTCGCTCCGGGGCTGGCAAACGGCGTGCCGAGGCGAGAGGGCTTGACCGAAGGCCTCGATGTGGGCACCGACTTGGAGAAGGCGCTGGAGGGCGCCGACGTGGTTCAGGAGAACGCGCCCGACGACCTGTCGATCAAACAGGAGCTGTTCGCCCGCATCGGCGCGGCGGCGGCGCCCGGGGCCCTGCTGCTGTCGTCCACCTCGAAGCTGCTGCCGGCCGACTTCACCGCCCTCATGGGCGACCGCGGCCGGGCGCTCGTCGGGCATCCGTTCAATCCTCCGCACGTCGTCCCGCTGGTCGAGGTGGTAGGCGGCCCGGAGACCGATCCGGCCGCGATTGAACAGGCTCTGGCCTTCTACCGGTCCGTGGGCCGGACCCCAGTCCTCATCCGGGAGCCGGTGCCGATGTTCGTCGCCAACCGGTTGCAGGCCGCGTTGTTGCGCGAATGCGTCCACCTGGTCCGTGAGGGCGTGGTCACGGTGGCCGAACTCGACGAGGTGGTGACCACCTCGATCGGTCTGCGCTGGGCGACCACCGGGCCGTTCCGGTCTTTCCACCTCGCCGGTGGGCGGGGCGGCCTGCGGCACTGGCTCGGCAGCCTGGGGACCGGGCTGGAACGTAGCTGGCAGCAGCTGGGCAGTCCGGCGCTCGACGACGGCACCGTACGGGCGATCCTGGATCAGGCCGACGCGGCCTTCGGCGACCGTACCTACGAGGAGCTCGCCGACGAGCGGGACCGGCGGCAGAACGCCGTCCTCCGGGCCCTGGCCGAGGTGTCGCGGGAGGAGTCCGGCCGCTGACCGCCCCGGCTGCCCGGCACCCCGATCCGGGTACCGGGCAGCCGACCCCCGTCAGCGGTTCGCCAGGACGAACTCGCGGATCGAACCGGCCACGTAGTCCAGCATCTCGGCGGTCAGGCCGGGATAGACACCGATCCAGAAGGTGTGCTCGGTGATGAGGTCGCTGTTGTCGAGCGATCCCGCGATGCGGTACTGCCTGTTCCGGTAGGCCGGGTGGCGGGTGAGGTTGCCGCCGAAGAGCCGGCGGGTGCCGATGCGCCGCCCCTCCAGGTGGGCTACCAGGCCGGCGCGGGTGAAGCCGGCGTCCGGCCGCACGGTGATGACGAAGCCGAACCAGCTCGGATCGCCGCCGGGCGTCGGCTCCGGCAGCAGCAGTCCGGGCAGCCCGTCGAGCGCCGTGCGCAGACGCTGCCAGTTCCGCCGCCGGGCGGTCCCGAAGTCGTCCACCCGGCGCAGCTGGGAGAGGCCGAGAGCCGCCTGCAGATCGGTGGACTTCAGGTTGTATCCCACGTGCGAGAAGATGTACTTGTGGTCGTAGCCGTGCGGCAGGTCGCCGAGCTGCTGGTCGAAGCGCTTGAGGCACTTGTTGTCCTCGCCCGGCTCGCACCAGCAGTCCCGGCCCCAGTCCCGCAGCGACTCCACGATGCGAGCCAGCGCCATGTTGCTCGTCAGCACACAGCCGCCCTCGCCCATGGTGATGTGGTGCGCGGGATAGAAGCTGACCGTGGCGATGTCGCCGAAGGTGCCGGTGAGCCGGCCGTGGTAGCGAGTACCCACCGCGTCGCAGTTGTCCTCGATCAACACAAGTTCGTGCTGGTCGGCGAGGTCCGCGATCTCGGCCACCGGAAACGGGTTGCCGAGCGCGTGAGCGATGATGATGGCCTTCGTCCGAGGCCCGATCGCCTCCGCGACCCGGTCGACGGTGGTGTTGTAGGTGCCGAGGTCGACGTCTACGAAGACCGGTATGGCTCCGTTGTGGATGATCGGGTTCACTGTGGTCGGAAAGCCCGCGGCGACGGTGATGACCTCGTCGCCCGGGTTCAGCCGCCGCTCCTCCAGGGCGGGTGACGTCAGCGCGCTGACGGCGAGCAGGTTCGCTGAGGACCCGGAGTTCGTGAGGTGAGCCTTGCGCAGCCCGAAGTACCTCGCGAAGTCGCGCTCGAAGCGTCGCGCGCTGACCCCGGCTGCGATACGCATGTCCAAAGCCGCCTCGACGAGGACGACGCGGTCACCCTCGTCGAGGACGGCGCCGGACGACAGTACGGGCGTGACTCCGGGGATGAACTCGTCCCGGACAGTGTCCCGATGGTACTTGCGGACCTGCTCCAGGATCAGTGACTTGTCGTCAGCCATAATGTTGTGCCTCCTGTGCTAGCGGTCCCGGTGCCACCGGGCGTCGGAAAGGGAACCGGGTGTCGGCGTGCTGCCGTCAGCCGGCCGTGACCTGGCTTGCCATCGTGCGGGCCCGGTCGACGATCAGCGCGTGCGCGAGCGTGTCGCCGTGGCTGGTGACGCGACGCGCGCGAATCGCCGCGACGAACGCCGTCAAGGCGTTCCGGCACTGGTCGTCGGGGGCCAGCGGGTGGCGCTCCCGGGCGCCACCTCGCTCGACCGTCACGACCGGGCAGTGTGCGGGCGGAGTGGTGAAGACATGCTCCACCCGGATCGAACCGCTGCTGCCGATCACCTCGAGCTGCGAGACGTAGCCGTGGGCCAGGCCGAAGGACAGGTGCGCCGTCACGCCGTCCGCGCGGTGCAGCAGGATGCCGCCGCCGAGGTCCACCCCGGTCCGGGAGTCCTGCCGGAGGGCCGCGCCGGCAACGGTCAGCTCCCGTCCGAGCGTCAGGAGAGCGGCCCGCAGCGGGTAGCCCGCCGTGTCGAGCAGCGCCCCGCCGCCGAGCTCGGGGCGCAGCCGGATGTCCCCCTCGGGCCGGGGCGGGATGGCGAACGTCGCGGTGAACAACTGCGGATCGCCGATCGTGCCCTCGGCCAGTAGCGTGCGGATCGCGGTGTGCTGACTGTGCCAGGGGAACATGTAATTCTCCTGGAGCACCAGTCCGTGGCGGGCCGCGAGGTCGACGAGCTCGGCGGTCTCGGCGTGGCTGGTGGTCAACGGCTTCTCGGCCAGGACGTGCTTGCCGCTGAGCAGCGCCCGCCGGATCCAGGTGGCGTGCAGGGCGGCAGGCAGCGGCAGATAGACGGCAGCCACGTCGTCGCGATCGAGTAGGTGCTGATATCCATGCACCGGCTCACCGCCGTAGCGCCGCGCGACGTCCGCGGCCTTGACCGGGTCGCGGCTCGCGACGGCGGTGAGCCGGGCCCCGGCGATACCCGCCAACGTCGGCAGAATCCGTCGCGTCGCGATGTCAGCGCAGCCGAGCAGCCCCACACCCACCGTGCGGAGGTCGTCGTTCCGGGCGGTTCCGGTGCTCGGCTCGGCGGGCTCAGGCATCGACTGTCCCCTTTCCTGCTGGTGGCCCGGCCAGCATGGACACGTGACCTAGAGACCCGCTTGAAGCCCGCCGGGGACGCCCGCGCCAAGTCCTTGACCTCAGGTTCACTTGAGGTTCGATAATTCCGGATACTGACGGCAGCGCTGAGGAAAGGCACGAGCCCCATGGACATCGGCGTAGGACTTCCCGGCCATGTACGAGACCTCGACGGACGCACGTTGATCGAGTGGGCGACGCGAACGGAGGCCGCGGGGTTCTCCGCTCTGAGCGTCAGCGATCGGTTGAACTGGTCCTCCCCCGAACCGCTGGTGACACTGGCCGCCGCGGCCGGTGCCACCCAGCGGATCAAGCTGATCAGCACCATTCTGGTGGCGCCGCTACGCGCCAACCACGCACTGCTCGCCAAGTCCGCGGCCACCGTGGACCGGCTGGCCGGGCCGCGGCGGCTCCATCTCGGCCTGGCACCCGGCGGCCGCGAAGAGGACTTCACACTGAGCAAGCTGGACTTCCGGCAGCGCGGGCGGCAACTGGATGAGCTGCTGGCCGACCTGCATACCTTCTGGCAGCCGGACAGCGAGGTCGGTCCATCCCCGGCCACCCCTGGCGGTCCGGCTCTGCTCTTCGGCGGTATGTCGGAAGCGACCCTGCGCCGCATCACCACCTACGGAGGCGGCTGGGTCATCGGCGACTGCACCGTGGAGGAGTTCCAGGGCTTCGTCCCCAAGGTCCAACAGGCGTGGGCTGCCGGAGGACACACCGGGTCGCCGAAACTGGTCGCGTCACTGATGTTCGCACTCGGCCCCGACGCGAGGCAGGCCGCCGCGGACGCCATCGGGCCGTACTACGCCTTCATCGGCGACGAATGGGCGCAGTACTCCATCGACGCCGCGCTCACCACCCGCGACGACATCGTCACCGCGGTCGAGCAGTTCGAGAAGGCGGGCTGCGACCAGCTTCTGTTCATGGGCAACAGCGCTGATCCCGATCAGGTGGACCTCCTCGCCGAGGCTGTCCGCGGCGCAGCGGGCGCACGTCGTGAGGCCACGGCGACCATTTGACGAGGTGGTCGGAAAGCCGCTCCAGTGAGACGCGACGACGATCTACGACATTGGGCTCCACCTACTTACTGGGAGGGCCCGCATGCGCATACTCTTCACCGTCTCGTCGTGGGCGACGCATTACGCCGCGATGGTCCCCGTCGGCTAGTACGGCAGCCGTAGTTTTGTGATCACTTGATCTGGATGAGCTGGTGGTGGGTGGCCGGGTGGGCCTGGCCGCGCGTCGGTGTCGGGGCGTGGAACGGCCACCACCCTGCTGATCTCGACTGACTTTCGAGGCACAGTCGCTACGATGGGGCCACCTCGCCGGCGTCACCGCGACGCGGTGGACCACAAAGACATCCCAGGAGCGCTAAATGTCAAGCAGCGCATTGTTGGCGATGGGTCCAGGCGGTGTCCTCGTTGTAGGGGGTGCCGGTTTTGAGGCATCCGTGGAGGATGCCGACCAGACGGTTGGCCAGCTGCCTGAGAGCGGCGTTGTGGGTGGCGCCGCGGGCGCGTTGCCGGTTTTCGCCGGGGTTGGCGCCTTGGCCAGCAACTCCAGGGCGTCGGTCGCGTCCAGGTCTTCGAACGCGGCCAGCGCGGCGGGGAAGTAGTCGCGCAGCGCGTGCCGCAGCCGCTGGACGTGGCGGGTGCGATCCCAGCTCAGCGACTTGTGCGCCCGCGGCGTCGCTCTTGGCGCCGGAGACTCCCAGCCGGTCCCGGAACCGGGCGGCCTGCAGGGGATTGACCGCCAGCACCGTGTATCCGGCCGCGACCAGTGCCGTGACCCCCCCGCCGTCGTCCATCACCTCCACGTCGTGGTGGTCCTGAGCCCAGTCGTCGCCGACGAACAGTCGCAACGTTCCTCCGTCCACACGCTCGAACACCGGGTGCAGCCAACCGGAGAACCATCAGCGACCTAATCACGCAGTGCTCACACCAGCACAAAGCCGGTGGGCACGACATCCCAGCAGCGATCAATCCTCCGGGCCAACCGACTAGGGCACGGTCTTTCTTCAGGACTCCACGTCCAGGAACACAGAGTGCTCACCCGCCAGCGGCTACCACCAGGAGTCTGCCGGACGGCAACTCCCCGAACTGATTGGGAGCAACGTGATCAGAACCCGTAAGTGGGTCCGCGCACTGGCCGCACTGGCCGCACTGGCCGCGCTGGCCGCCGGTGCCGCCATCACCGGCGCCGCTACCCCTGCCACCGCCGCGGACACGCCGGCCCAGGCGGCGGTTACCACCGCCAGCACCGTCCCGTACGTCTGCCAGACCAGGATTACGGGCACGTGGACACCGGTGCTCGACTACAGCCGAGGGTTCAGCGTCACCGCGCCCAACCAGGCCGCGCCGGGGTCGAAGGTGCGGATCTCGTTCAACCCGGATCCGATCGTGGCCGACGCACGGTTCAACAAGGAGATCCGCCTAGTGCCGGTGACCTACCGGCTGCCAGCCGGCGCGCAGTTGCTCGACTACAGCCTCTCCGAGGGAAGCGGCCTCGGTTCCTCTCGTCAGGTGGTGTCGCCGTTGGGTGACGAGATCCAGGTGCTCGCAAGCGGCCCGTTCCACGGGGGGACCGCGTTCGACCTGCCGACGCTGACGGTGACCCTCAAGGCGCCACAGTCGGGCGTGCTGACGACCGGCCCGGGTGGTGACAGTTTCCTCGACCCGGGCTTCGGCTGGTGGCGCGAGCAGACCACCTCGCTGCAGTGGGATCCCTTCCAGTGCTATCCCGACCCGGCCCAGCCGACGGTGTTCTCCACGACCACGATCAGCTGACAGCAGCTTCGACCCATTTCCGGAGAAGTGTGTACGCTCGCCTATCGGCGTACCCACTTCTCCGTTCGTGTTGTGCGTCGACCCGCGCCGTTGATCGCCGACCCACGAGGTTGACACTTCGATGACCCGCGACGAGGACGTCTCCATTCCCATTGGTCGTAAGGAGCTGTCGATCGGCGAAATGGCGCAACGCATCGGCGTCTCGGTGTCCACACTGCACTTCTACGAGTCCAAGGGCCTGATCAGCGCGCGGCGGACCGCCGGCAACCAGCGCCGGTACGACCGGGAGATACTGCGTCGTATCGCCTTCGTACGCGCCGCGCAACGGTTCGGTATCCCGCTCAACGAGATCGTCGAGGTGCTGCGGCAACTGCCCGAAGGGCGCACCCCGACACGGCAGGACTGGGCGGTGCTGTCCGAGAACTGGCGGTCCGAGATTGATCGCCGGATGGAGGACCTCCGGCGGCTACGCGAGAACATCACCGACTGCATCGGGTGCGGCTGCCTGTCCATCGCCCGGTGCGCTCTGGTCAATCCCGAGGATGAGTACGGCCGGCGGGGTCCCGGAGCGCACCGGCTGCTGCGCGGAGACACGGATCCGTCCTGACCCCACCGTTCCGGGCGCCGTCGGACGACGGAGAACCGCCGGGCCGAGGGTGCGGCGGTTTCGTCATTGCCGTGCGGATCCTCGGGGCAACGTCAGGGTCAGGCCGACCGCAATCGCCATGATCAGTGCGGCGATCAAGAAGATGGTGTTGATGCCGCTGGTGAACCCGTCGAGCAGCGGGCGGGCGATACGCTCGTCGATAGTGCCGAGGAACGATGTGTCCTTCAGGTCGCGGCCGGCGGTTCCGTCCCGCAGTTGCTCCAGCGTCGTCCGCGTGACCGGATCGCCCAGCACGGCGGGATCGGAGGCGGCGGCCTGGAAGCCGGGATCAGATCGCTGGGCCCCGTACGCGTCGGCGATCCTGCCCGGCACCAGGGCGAACAGAAGGGAGAACAGGATTGCCACCCCCACCGCACCGCCCATCTGACGGGAGAAGTTGTAGAGGCCACTGGCCACACCCAGGTTCTCCGGCGGGACGCTGTTCTGCATCGCGATGAGCACGACCTGCATGAATATTCCCAGGCCGAGACCCATCAGCACGACGACCGCACCGACGATCCACAGGGACGTGTCGTTGTCGACGAAGGCGATGGTCAGGTAGCTGACCATCATGGTGGCCAGTCCCGCAGCGAGTAGTTCCCGGTACCGGCCGGTGCGCTCGATCAGTGGGCCGCAGAGGCGTGCGCCGACGGTTGTCGCCAATGACTGGGGCAGCAGCATCAGGCCGGCGGCGGTGGGAGACATCCCCTTGCCGATCTGTAGGTAGAGCGGCAAGAACGTGAGGCCGGTGAACACCCCCACCCCGCCGAGGAAGTTGACGGTGTTGACCAGGCGGAAGACCCCGACCCGGAACAGCTTCGGCGGGAGCAGCGCGTCATCGCCTCGCCGGCGCTCCACGGCCACGAAGAGCACGAGCGCGACAACACCGACGGCGTATGCCACGATGGCGCGGGGCGACGCCCATCCCCAGTCCCGGCCGCGCTCGATGATCAGCAGCATCGGCACGATTCCCGTGACGAGCAGCAGGGAGCCGGCGTAGTCGATGCGCCGCGATCGGCGCGGTGTGGCAGGCGACCGGAAGAGTGTGCCGACCAGCACCAGCGCCACCAGCCCGATCGGCAGGTTCAACAGAAAAATCCACCGCCACCCCGCCAGACCGAACAACGAGTCCAGGCCGGCGAAGAAGCCACCGACGACCGGGCCCGAGACGCTGGCGACGCCGAAGACGACGCCGAGGTTGGCTTGGTACCGGGCGCGTTGCTCGCGCGGCAGGAGGTCGGCGAACACCGCGAGGGCGAGCGACATGAGGCCGCCCGCGCCGAGTCCCTGCACGCCGCGGTAGAGAGCCAGCTGGTACATGGACTGGGCGATGCCGCACAGGAGCGAACCGACGAGGAAGAGGGAGATCGCGACGAGGTACAGCCGCTTGCGTCCGAAGATGTCGGACAGCTTGCCGTACAGCGGGGTCGAAATGGTGGAGGTGATGAGGTAGGCCGTGGTCGCCCACGCCTGGAAGGTGATGCCGTTCAACTGGTCGGCTATGGTGCGCAGCGCTGATGCCATGATCATGCTGTCAAGCGCCGACAGGAAGACGCCGATCAGCAGCCCCGAGATGATGCTCAGGATCGTCCGCCGACTCAGTGGCGCGACGCTCACGGTCTCGACCTGTCCCACCATCGCGTGTTCAGCCCCTTCCATGACGCGCGGAGGGCGGGCGGGATCCGCCGGCCGGCACTGGGGCGGAGGTGTCCGGCAGCGCGCGTTCGGTGACCTTCCTGAGCTCGAAGAATCCCACCCGGATGTCGGTCAGGGCGCCACCATCGTCGTGCAGGCGCTGTCCCAGGGCGGTGTAGAGCGGCCCCACCACGTGCTCGCCGTGAGCTTCCGCGGCCGCCGCGAGCACCCGTACCGGCCCCCGCGCCAGTTCCTGCAGCTCGTCGGGGGCGACTCCGGGCGCGGTGTGGAGCAGCCCCAGGCTCAGCGGGTGCCACAGTACGGTGACCGGCCGGTGCCGTTGCCTCTCCACCATCCAGCGTGAGGTGATCCACGAATAGGGGCACAGCGGATCGAACCAGAAGTCGACGTGATCCATGACCGCCAGCGTGCAACCTCCAGCGCGCTTGAGGTCAAGCCGGCGTGCCCCACCTGGTGGCGTTGTCGGCCGACCTTCGAGCGGCGGTCGAGCGCACCGTCCCATCCTCGGCCCCGGCGTCGTTTCGTGGCGGGACATCGCGCCACAGACCAATCCTCCGGAGGTAACCGTGCACAAGCCAGTGGGCTCCGCACCGCCGGGAACGGCAGCGCGATGAAGGGCATCATCCTGGCCGGGGGGAACGCCACCCGGTTGCGGCCCGTCACCGCGGTGACCTCGAAACAACTTCTTCCCGTGTACGACAAGCCGATGATCTACTACCCGCTGTCCGTCCTCATGCTGTCCGGGATCCGGGAGATCCTGGTGATCACCACGGGCGAGGACCAACCTCAGTTCCGCCGGCTTCTCGGGGACGGCTCCGACCTGGGCCTGCGTCTGACTTACGCCGTGCAGACGCGCCCGCGTGGCCTGGCCGATGCCTTCCTGCTCGGCGCCGACCACATCGGGGACCACAGCGTGGCGCTGATTCTCGGCGACAACGTCTTCCACGGCTCGTCGTTCATCCAGAACCTCCGGGCCGCGACTGAGCGGGTGGGCGGGTGCCGGCTGTTCGGCTATCCGGTCAGCGACCCGCACCGGTACGGAATCGCCGAGGTCGACGCGGAGGGCCGACTCCTGTCGCTAGCGGAGAAGCCCACCGCGACGCGGTCCAATCTGGCGGTCACCGGTCTGTACCTCTACGACAACGACGTGGTGTCGATCGCTCAACAGGTCCGTCCCTCCCCCCGGGGAGAACTCGAGATCACCGACATCAACCAGGTCTATCTCGACCAGGGCAGGGCGGCGCTGACCGAGCTCGGGCGGGGAACCGCCTGGCTGGACACCGGAACCTTCAGCTCCCTGATGGAAGCCGGCCAGTACATCGAGATCCTTGAGCGGCGGCAGGGCGCTCGGATCGCGTGCATCGAGGAGGTGGCGCTGCGGATGGGATACATCGACGCGGCCGCCTGCCTCCGGCTCGGCAAGACCATGGAGAATTCGGACTATGGCCGCTACGTCATCGAGGTGGCGACTGGGTCCCGGATCCCGGAGCTGGTCCCGTGAGCGACGATCAGCGGCGGGTGCTGGTGACCGGGGGTGCCGGGTTCATCGGTCGAACTATGTCCGCCGGCTGCTCGGCGGTGCGTACCCGGAGCCTTTCCCGGCCGAGGCGCTGGTCCTGGACATGTTCACCTACGCCGGAGACCCCCGCAATCTCGATCCGGTCGGGACGACCCGCGTCTCACGGTCACCGCCGGCGATGTCTGCGACGCGGACCTCGTCACCCGCCAGATGAAGGGGGTGGACTTGGTCGTCCACTTCGCGGCGGAGTCACACGTCGATCGGTCGATCGCGGCATCGGCGGAGTTCGTCCGGACCAACGCACTAGGCACCCACACGCTGCTGGCCGCCGCGCTGTGGCGGATGGGGTGTACGAGCTGGTGCCTGTGACACCGGCCGACGCCTCTCGGGCCGCCATTCTGGTTGAGCGGTATGCGGATCTTCGGCTGGGTACCGCTGACGCCTTCGTCGTCGCGGTCGCCAAAAGGCTGAGGGCAGTGAAATTCGCTACGTTGGACCGGAGGCACTTCAGCGTGGTCCGCCCGGCCCATGTGCCCGCTTTCACCCTGCTGCCGTAGCCACGCGCTGGGGCCAATGACCCGTCTTGTGTCGAGCTTCCGCAGCAGGGAAGGCCCCCTGCGTCGTGATCGATCTGACCCGCAAGCAGCTGACCACCGGTCCGGTTCGTCGTTCTGGCGCTTGCTATGACCCTCGAGAGCGTTCGTCACCAGACTGAGCAGCGGGAGCGTACGCCCCGACACATCCGACTTCTGGCCGGCTGGAAAGGCTCCAGCGGGACCTCATCAGGACGACCGACGTCAGGTTTGGGCTCGCAGGTAGGCGAGGACCGCGAGGACCCGACGATGATCGTCAGCTTCCAGGTGCAGGCCCAGCCGGGTGAAGATGCTGCGCACATGGGAGTCGACCGTCTTCTCCGCGAGTTAAAGCCGCCGGCAGATTCCCTGGTTGGATCGGCCCTCGGCCATCAGGGCAAGGACCTCGCGTTCCCGCCGGCTCAGACTGCCGAGCTCGCGGCGCCGGGCCCGCATCAGCAGATCGACGATCGCGGGGTCGACGACATGGCCGCCCCGGGCGACGCGGCGCACTGCGGCCACGAAACCCATGCTGCTGACCCGCTCCTTGAGCAGGTAGCCCACGGACCGCGGGTTGTCGCCGAACACCGCGTCGAGATAGTCCGACTCCAGGTACTGGGACAGCATGAGCACGGCAGTGTCGGGATGGGTCCGGCGGATCTCGACCGCCGCCTGCAGCCCTTCCGTCGTGCCGGTAGGCGGCATGCGGACGTCGACGACGGCGATGTCCGGCCGAACCGAACCGACCGCTGCCAGCAGGCTGACCGCATCGCCGACCTGCGCCGCCACGCCGAAGCCGTGGTCGCGCAGCAGGACAGCCACCGACGCGCGGATCAGCTCTGCATCGTCGGCGAGCAGCACTCGGATCGGCCTGTCCGGCGGCGTGGGCGGCATCAGGTCTTCATCGGGTGTCAACGTGACGGACGCCGTCGGGTTGCGGGACGCCGTCGGGATGTGGGACGCCGTCGGGATGTGGGACGCCGTCGGGGCCGGGTACGTCGTCATGTCGCGCATCCCATCTGTCGTGGCTCGGATTCCCGACGTGCATGCGGAACGTGGGCGCAGGGGATGACCGCCGCGATGCGGGTGCCGGCGCCAGGTTCGCTGCGGACGGTCAACGTCCCGTCCAGGGCAGCGACGCGATCGCGCAGGCCGAGCAGGCCGGAACCGGCGCCGGAACTGGAACCGGCGCCGCCGACCCCGTCGTCGACAATCTCGACCCGCAGAGCACCGTCGCTGTAACCAGCGGTAATCCACGCGCCGGTCGCCTGGGCGTGCTTCAACGTGTTGGCCAGCGCCTCGGCGATCACGAAGTAGGCCGCTGCCTCCGCCGACGGGTCCAGCCGCCCGAGCACCGGTGGATGCGCGGGACGGAGGTGGACGTCCAACGGGCATCGCTCCGCCAGGCCGCGCAGCGCGGGCAGCAGGCCCGCGTCGGTGAGGACGGCGGGGTGCAGGCCGCGGGCGAGTTCCCGCAGCTCGCTGATCGCCGCGTCGAGCCCGTCGGCGCAGTCGGCGAGATGCTGTGCGGCGCACGGGTCGGCGGTGCCACCGAGGCGCTGCCGTGCCCGCAGCAACGTCAGCGCGACCACCACCAGCTGCTGTTGCGCGCCGTCGTGCAGGTCGCGTTCCAGTTCGCGGCGGGCGGCGTCGGCGGCCGCGACGATCCGCCCGCGTGACGCCCGCACCTCCACCAGCTGGGCGCGCACCTCGGCGGTCAGCCGCTGGTTCTCCAACGCCAGGCCCGCGACCGACGTCACCACGTCCAGTAGGGCGGTGTCCTCCCGCAGTGCGGGGTCGTGCAGCAGCACGGCGACCCGTCGGCCGCCGCGCTCCACCATCCGGGTGCAGCGCTCGGCGTCCGCCGCGGGCAGCGTCATCGGCTGGCCGTCGCCGTCGACGAATGTCCCCGTCTCGGTCTGGGCGTACCCGACCTGCAACGACAGGTCGCCCAACGCCTGGGCCAGCTCGGTGCGCAGCTGCGCGGCGCTGACCGGCTCCCGCAGCCGGACGAGCAGCCTGTCGACCGCGCTGCGCCCCATCCGCAGCCGCAGCACCCCGACGACGAACCCCAGCGGCAACAGCCACAGGGCCACCAGGGAGATCCACATCGACTGTTCCCGCCACGGGTGGCCAGGGCCGAGCAGTCCACCGGCGGCCGTCGCCGCGCCGCCCAGCGCGGTGGCCAGGTAGACCGGCGCCAGCACTCGTCGCAGCGGCCGGCCGGCCCCCGCCCAGTCACGGGCCAGTAGCACCAGCACGGCGACGGCCACCGCGGCGGTGAGCAGGCTTGCGGCCCGGTCGAGCTGCCCGCTGAGCTGCTCGCTGTCGACGGCGAGCAGCAGGTTGCGCCGTGGGATCGGCAGCCCCTCGTTGTTGGTGAACAGTGCCCGGATCGGCGTGAGTCCGAATGCCACGGCGTATGCCGCCGCGGCCAGTCCGCGCCGCGTCCGGGTGGTGAGCCTTCCGGTGGGGAACGCCAGCACCAGGTGGGTCAGGGCCGCACTGGACGCCCGGGGGAACAGCAGGCCGGCGGTGTGCACCCACGGGGTGGTCGACAACTGCAGGTCCTCCGCGGGCAGCGCGACGCCGACGAGCACCATGAGCAGTCCCACGCGGGTTTCCGGCCGGCGCAGATGCGCGACCACGCCGGCGATGAGGAAAAGCATTCCGCCGGCGCCGCTTGCCACCGTGTCAGCCGCCGAATGATAGTGCTGATCGACCTTATGTCAGCGCGGCCGCGGTGAGCGGCAGACCGACACCGGCCGCCAACCACAGCGGCGCGACGCCCCACCACTGCGATTGCCCCCGCGACTGCACCTGCATTCCCGCACATTCACACCGGGCCGGACACGGTGTCAACGGGCCCCGCCCGGTCTGGTGGGTTTGATGGGTCTGGCCGGGAAACGGCCGCGGAACACCGCGTCCGCGCGGACGTTTTTCAGGGCCAGCCCTGATGCCGGGCGGCGTCGCCGCCGGCACGCTGAATCCGCATCCCACCCGTCCTCCGCATCCCGTGTTCCCGGAAGGTGACAGATGGAGCTTTCCCGCAGGCAGGTCCTGACCGCCGCATCCGTGGCGACGGCAGGCGCGTTCGTCGGGCACCCCCAACCATCTGATCAACACCGCTCACGGCAGTGACCTGGCGCATCCACGGGTGCTGCCCTACCGGACCGGCGACGCCCTCGGCCTCGCCTGGGACGGCAGTGGCATGAGCACCAGCCTCACCCTCGCCTGGACGCACTATTACGACCGCACCCGGCGGCTCAACCTCGGCCGGTCGGCCAACGGCGCGACCTTCGACCTGTTCCCCGCGAGCAGTCACACGTGCCTCGGTGGGGTTGCCCTCACCCGGCACGACAACGCCGTCATCGTCGGGTGGGCAGGCGGCGGCGGTCCCGGTGGCGGCGCGCCCGACGGCCGGGTCAACGTCGCCGCCCTGGGCGGACGTCCGGTGACCCTGCCCTGGCGCACCCCGTCGGCGCCCGCCCTGGCGGGCGACCCGGGCATCTCCTGGCCGGACGGAGGGCCACGGCTCTACGTCTGCTGGTGGGACGCCGAAGGCTACATGTACTTCACCTACTGTGGCTATCGCGATTTCGGCGAGTTGCTGGACCGCAGGCGCGTTCAGCGGGTGGAGACCCGCGGGAAAGCCGAACGGAGTTCCCAGAGCCCCGCCCTGGCGTTCAGCGGTGACCGCCTGTATCTGGCCTGGCCAGCCGTCGACCGTTCACGTCACATCAATTTCAAGATTATCGCCGGCGCCGGCGCCGGGCAGAAGATGACCGGATCGGAGACCGCCTCCTCCGCCATCGCCATGCAGTCCCACTACCGAGGGTCGGCGAGGGGGTGGACAGGACGATACGTCTACCGCGGCACCGACCGGATCGGCGGCGTCTACCTGACTGACGCGATGCCCCTGTGATCCACCGGCAGACCAGAACGGGCACGGACGTTGCCGAAGCCGCGGTCGAGGGTGAACACGATCCGACCATCGTCGCTGGCAGCTCGGCGGGCATCTGTGGGGCCGGCTCACCGGCGGGCAGGCCGCGCCGGCGGCCGAGGTGCTTGGCTGGCATCGCTCCGAGGCAACAGAAGGCCGCCCGGCTCAGCGAGGACCGTCCCGAACGGCCTGCCGACGAGCTACGGCACGACGCCGACGCCTACACCGCCGACGCCAGAACCCGGGGCATCGACTACCTGACCTTCCGTCGCCTCGCCGAGGCATTGGACGTCAGCCCCGGCAAGCTGGACCAGCTACGCGCCGAGCTCCGCCAGGACCAGGCCACCGACGAACGCTTCCCCCTCTGGCCAGTCCAAGGCCAACGCCAACGCTGACCGAACGCAGCGGCGGCGTCCAATTATTGTGGCGGCATGGGATTGCTGGGGGATCTGGTCAAGATCGTGTCCGATCTGGTGACGGGCGGCCGCCGCCAGGGTGAGGCACCCTCGCGGGAGGCGGGACGAGAAGGTCGGCGGCGGTCGGCGTCAACACCGAAGGCCCCTTCCCCTGCTTCGTCCTCCTCTTCGCCCTCGGGGGTAGCCGCGCGCCCGCACCCGCCCCGGGAGCGGGCGCGGTCGTCCCGCGCGCAGGCGGAGGTCTCGCCGGGCGAGTCCGGGCCGGCGGCCACCGTGGAGGTCGATCCGGGTCGGATCGGGCCGGTGCGGATGAGCTACGCGCCGCAGTCGGACGGGGCCCCGGATCCCGGCGAGATCGTCTGG
Organism: Frankia sp. AiPs1; assembly: GCF_023716945.1. Taxonomy (GTDB): domain Bacteria; phylum Actinomycetota; class Actinomycetes; order Frankiales; family Frankiaceae; genus Frankia. The sequence continues at coordinate 32,840 of NZ_JAMQQF010000021.1, forward strand.
ACGTGGGTGCCGTTCGAGGAGAACGACGGGCGGGGCAAGGATCGGCCGGTGCTCGTGGTGGCCGTCGAATCCGCGGGCACCTACCTGGCTGTGCAGCTCACCAGCAAGGACCATGACGGCGAGGGTGACTTCGTGCCCGTCGGCGCGGGCGGGTGGGACAGCGAGCACCGACCGTCCTGGGTCAACCTGGACCGGGTGATCCGGGTGCACGAGGGCGGGATGCGCCGAGAGTCGACGGCCCTGCCGCGCGAGCCGTTCGAGCGGGTCACGGACCGGCTGCATCAGCGTTACGGCTGGCGCTAGGCGCTAGGCGCTAGGCGCTAGGCGCTAGGCGCTAGGCGCTGGTCGCTGGGCGGGTTCGGCGCGAGGTCCGCGGCCGTGGTCGCGACCGGCCGCCGCGCGGACCGGTCGAGGCGCAGGGCGGCCCGGAC
>NZ_JAMQQF010000220.1 GCF_023716945.1 Frankia sp. AiPs1
GACCTGGACGGCCCGGGGGCGGCGTCACGACCGCCGGATCCGCAGCGGCGCGGCCGGGACCGCCTCGAGGTCGCCGGGCAGGGTCGCCTCCCCGTCCCAGGCGTCCGCCATGACTGCACGCAGCCGGCCCGCGGCGTCCTCGGGGGTGAGGTCACGCGCGGGCTCGGCGAACATCTCGTAGCCGACGAGATGCTTGCGGATCGTCGGCGAGCGCAGCAGCGGCGGATAGAAGTGGGCATGGAGCTGCCAGACCCCCTCGGGGGGGCGCCGTGACCGAGTCGCCCGACCAACGGCCCCCGCCGGATGCGGGCCCGGGGCGCCGTGCCAGCCCATCGAGAAGGGGAACGGATGGTCGAACAGGGCGTCGTAGCCGGCGAGCAGGCGGCCCAGCACGTCGGCCAGGCTGTCCCGTTGGGCCTGGTCGAGCGCGGCGAGCCGCTGCACGGGTCGGCGGGGCAGCAGCAGCGTCTCGAAGGGCCACACCGCCCAGAACGGCACGACGACGAGCCAGTCGGAGTCGTCGAGGACGATCCGCTCCGCGGCGCGCGTCTCGGTGCGGAGGTAGTCGAGTAGCAGGGAGCTGCCCGACTGGGCGAAGTGCTCCCGCTGGTGGGTGTCCTCGGCGGCGGCCTCGTCGGGCAGGGCGTCGCAGGCCCAGATCTGCCCGTGCGGATGCGGGTTGGAGGCGCCCATCGCGGTGCCGCGGTTTTCGAAGACCTGCACCCAGCGCCACCACTCGGACAGCTCGGCCTCCTGCGCCGCCCACGTGTCGACGACCGCCCTGACCTCGAAGGAGGACATGTCGACCAGTCCGCGGCCGTGGTGCGGGCCGAAGCAGACGACCCGGCAGGTCCCGTGCGCGGGGGCGCTGCGCAGGAGGCCGCCGGCGTCGACGCCGGCGCTGGCGCCAACGCCGAGGTCGCGGTCGGCGCCGGGCTGCGCGGGATCGCTTTCGGCGGGTCGCAGCGCCGGGAAGTCGTTGGTGAACACGTACGTGCCCCGATAGTCGGGGTTGCGAGCACCGCCCGCGCGCTCGTTGCCGGGGCACAGATGGCAGGCGGGATCGTGGGCGACGGCGGGAGGCGTCGCGGCCGTCTCCCGGCCGCCGTGCCAGGGGCGCCGAACCCGCCCCGGCGAGACCAGAACCCAGCGGCCGGTCAGTGGATTGAACCGCCGATGCGTGGTGTCGTCCATCGAGTCGACAGCCTGCCACGGCCGCGGCCGGGCCAGCCCCGTCCGGACCACCCCGGAAGATCCACCAGCGACCGTGACGGCGAGCGATCCGCACCGCCCGGTTACCTGACGCAGTGGCGCGATGACCCTAGGGTCAGAGGGTGGCGCCGCCGCGGCCCGGCCGCGACAACCCGCACGTGGGGCGATCCGGACAGGCGACGACCAGGCCCGTCGGCGCGTCGCGGCCGCCCGCCGCATGCAACGCGCATCACACCGCGCGCATCACACCGCGCGCATCACACCGCGGGCGGCACACCGCGGACGGCACAGCTCGGACGGCACAGCTCGGACGGCACAGTGCAGCACCTCGGAGGGGACGGGCAGGTCATGGATCGACGGATGCTGCTGCGCTCGGCGATGGCGGCGCTGGGCACCGCCGCGTTCTCCGGGGCCACCTGGCACGCGGCCCTGGCCGCCACCGCCCGGCCCGGGGTGGGGCCCTACGGGCCGCTGCGCCCACCGGACCGTTCCGGGGTGGCCCTTCCTGCCGGCTTCACCAGCCGGATCGTCGCCCGCTCGCACCTGCTCGTCGGCGCGACCGAGTACGTGTGGCACGACGCGCCGGACGGCGGGGCCTGCTTCCCCGGGCCCGGCGCCGGCTGGACCTACGTGTCGAACTCCGAGGTGATGCTGCACGGCGGCGCCTCGGCGCTGCGGTTCCGGGCCGACGGCTCGGTCGCCTCGGCGGGGCGCATCCTCGGCGGCACCACCGCCAACTGTGCCGGCGGGGCCACCTCGTGGGGGACGTGGCTGTCGTGCGAGGAGTTCTTCTCCGGCCGGGTGTACGAGGCATGGCCGGACGGGTCGCGCAAGGCCGTGGCGCGTCCCGCGCTGGGCCGCTTCGCCCACGAGGCGGCCGCCTGCGACCCCGACCATCGGGTGATCTACCTGACCGAGGACCGCAAGGACGGCTGCTTCTACCGGTTCCGCCCGGACCGCTGGGGCGATCTGTCCGCCGGCCGGTTGGAGGTGCTGGTAGCCGATGCGCATGCCGCCTCCGGGCCGGTGCGCTGGGAGCGGGTACGCGATCCGGACGGCTTCCCCCGGGCGACCCGCCGGCAGGTCCGCGCGGCCCGCCGGTTCAACGGCGGCGAAGGCTGCTGGTACGCCCACGGCGTCTGCTACCTGACCACCAAGGGCGACGACCGGGTGTGGGCGTACCGGGTGGACGCCGGGCGGATCGACCTGCTCTACGACGGGGCGAGCCAGCCCGACCCGCCGCCGCTCACCGGGGTGGACAACGTCGTCGGCGCACGCTCGGGCGACCTGTACGTGGCCGAGGACCACTCCCGTCCCGCCCTCGTGCTCATCACCCCGGACGGCGTGGTCGCGCCCTTCCTGCGGCTGCCGGACCACGACCGGTCCGAGATCACCGGCCCGGCCTTCAGCCCGGACGGCAGCCGGCTGTACTTCTCCTCCCAGCGTGGGGTGACGGGGCGCAGTCGCGGCGGCATCACGTTCGAGGTGACCGGCCCCTTCCGGAAGTGACCGGTCCTTCCAGAAGTGACCGGCCCTTCCGGAGGTGACCGGCCCTTCCGGAGGTGACCGGGCCCTTCGACCAAAAAGCTGAACCTGACTTCAGCTCCAGAGACGTAGGATCGCGGCCATGCTCCCCACCGACCTGTTGACCGTAGGCGAGCTGTCGCAGCGCAGCGGATTCGCGCCCTCGGCGCTGCGCTTCTACGAGCGGCAGGGGCTGATCGCCGCCACCCGCACCGCCGGCGGCCAGCGCCGGTACGAACGCCACGTGCTGCGCCGGCTGGCGTTCGTCCGGGCGGCCACCGCGATGGGTCTCAGCCTCGACGAGGTGGCGCAGGCGCTGGCGTCGCTGCCGGCGGCCCGCACCCCGACGAAGGCCGACTGGTCGGTCATCTCGCGGCGCTGGCGCACCCGGCTGGACGAGGAGATCGTAGCCCTGGAGGCCCTGCGCGACGGGCTCGACTCGTGCATCGGCTGCGGTTGCCTGTCGCTGCGCCGGTGCCGGATCTCCAATCCCGCCGACCGGATCGGCGCCCTGGGCCCGGGGGCCCGGGCACTGCCCGCGTCGCTGCGCGGCGCCGGGCGGATGCATCACGGCGGCCACCGCCCCCAGCCCGATTCCGACTGTGCCGACCCGGGCCCGAGCGGACCCGCCGCCACCGAGTCGGGGCCGGTCGGATAGACAGACGTGACGGCGAGTGGCGCGGCGGTCCGCATCCGCGCCGAGGCGAGCCGAAGCAGGGTCTGAGGAGGGGTTGTGGGGGACAGATACGGTGCGTTCCGGTCGAACGCCGGCTCCACGGAGCAGGTCGACGGCCACGGCCCATGGACTGGCGGTGAGCCGATCGCCGCGCTGCCCAGTCGGGTCAGCCACCGACCCGTCGAGGCGCCGCCCACCGGGCCCGGCTCGGTCCGCGTCCGTCGCCGCCGGCCGATGATCGTCGGGATTGGCGGCACCACCAGGGCCGACTCCACCACCCACCGGGCCCTCACGACGGTGCTCGCGACGATGGGCCAGGCCGGCGCCGAGACGGTCCAGTTCGGGTCCGCCGAGCTGGACCTGCCGATGTACGCGCCCGATCGCCCCGAGCGCTCCGCCCCGGCCCTGCGCCTGCTCGCCGCCGTGGAGCAGTCCGACGCCGTCGTGATCGCCACCCCCGGTTATCACGGCGGGATGTCCGGCCTGATCAAGAACGCGCTGGACTACCTGGAGGACCTGCGCGGCGCGCCGCGGCCGTACCTCGACGGGCGGGCGGTCGGTCTGATCGTCTGTGCCCAGGGCAACCAGGCGGCCGGAACGACACTGAGCGCGCTGCGCTCGTCCGTGCACGCCCTGCGTGGCTGGCCGACCCCACTGGGCGTGACGTTCAACACCGAGCATCCCCTCTTCGACGCCCACGGCCGGCTCGTCGACGCGGCCGCCGCGGCGGCACTCGAAACGCTCGCCGATCAGATCATGGGATTCACCTATGCCTGGTCCCAGGTGATCTGAACCGCCCCGCCGTCCCCATCACCGCGCCCACCGCCCACCGCCCGTCCCGGTGGCACCCGGGCCGCCCCGGTACGGTTCCGCACCGTGACGATCCCGCCACGACTCACCCTGACGTAGGAGCCCGGACTGGACGGGTCTACCGTGGCTTGCCCCGGCGGCGGGATGCGGGGCCCCGGCCCGGCCGGGTGGGCGGATGACGAGGAGACGACGTGCGACGACGGTACGGGCTGCGTGGGCTCGCCCGGACAGGTCTGGTCCGGGCGGGTCTGGCCGCCGCACTCGCGGCGACGCTCGCCGGGTGCGGCGGTGGTTCGGACGCCGGGTCGGGCGGCGCCGCGGCGTCCGACCCCGCCGCGAAGGGATCACCCGTCAAGCTGATGATCATCGCGCCGACGGGCACCGCCGGGACGAACTACCCCGAGATGGTGGCCTCCGCCCGCGCCGCCGTCCGCGGGGTCAACGCCCGCGGTGGGATCGGCGGGCACCCCGTCGAACTCGTCCACTGCAACGAGCGCAACGACGCCGCCAGCGCGAAGAAGTGCGCCCAGCAGGCCGTCGACACCGGCGTCCTCGCCGTCGTCAGCGAGGTCAGCGGCACCGGCGGGATCATGCCGATCCTGCAGAACGCGGGCATCCCGTCGATCGGATCGGCCGGGATCTCCGCCGACGGCTCCGAGCTCAGCTCCCCCGTCAGCTACGTCGTCAGTCCGCTGACGCTCTACCCGGCGGTCTGCCCGGCGCTGCTGGTGAAGGCGGGCGCGAGCCACCTCGGCCTGGTCGGCTACGACCTCAGCGCCAGCGACCGGCTGATCGTCATGGCCGAGGGCGGCGCGAAGGCGGTCAACCATCCGATCAACCCGAAGGTCCGCATCCCGATCACGACGAGCGACTTCACCCCGGCGATCTCCCAACTGTCCCGCTCCGGCGCCGACGGGGCCGTGCTGGTCGTCTTCGACCAGGCCGCCTACGCGGTGATCTCCAAGGCGGGCCAGCAGATTCGCACCTGCCACGCGGCGGGCACCCTGTCGCCGAAGTACCTGGCCACCCTCGGCCCCGCGGCGGACAAGCTCGTCGTCGCCACCGCCTTCCCGGAACTCAGCCAGGCCGCCCAGTTCCCCGAGGTCGCGCGGATGGTCGCCGAGCTCGACGCGGAGCAGGCCGCCGGGGACGCCGACGCCGCACCCGCCCTGCGCACGACGACGACCACCACCGGGGCGTGGCTGTCGGTGCAGATCGCCGAGAAGGTCGGCAACCAGGTGTCCGGGCCGCTGACGTCGAAGAACCTGCTCGCCCAGCTCAACCGGACCAAGAAGCTGGACCTGGGCGGCATCGTCCCGCCGCTGGACCTCACCGCGACCACCCCGATCCCCGGCGCGCAGCGGATCTTCAACACCACCCTGCGGGGTGCCCGCTGGGACAGCGTCTCGAAGTCGTTCGTCCCCCTCGGCCCCGAGACCTACAACGGCCTGGACATCCTGCGCCGCGCCGCCTCCTGACCCGATTCCCGGTGGGGTAGCGCGCCGATCGATCGGGAGCCACCGAGGCCGAGGCCGAGGCCGCCGGCCCCGCTCATCCGGCGTCGGCCAGCAGCGACCGCTGCCGCTGCGCTCGGGCCGCAAACTCGTTGAGCACCAGTTCCGCCGCCTGCTCGCCCCACAGCTTGCCCACCAGGCCCCGGTAGACGGAGAGTCTCGGCAGCTTGCTGTCCATCCGGAGGAGGATGGACAGCGGCCGCCGGCGCCACCAGCGCTGGATCCAGTCGATCGGCTGGGTCAGCAGCAGGGCTCCATAGCCGGTCACGGCAGTCGGGGCGGCGGCCGCGCTGACAACACTCTGGGTCAGGTTGAGCATGCTCGCCAGCGATACGATCTCGGCGTTCGGCCCGCTCGCCTCATTGAGGAGCACCTGGTATCTGTTCCGAAGCTTCGTGCGTTCTTTGATGGTGTCCGCCTTTTCCAACTCGGCCTTGAAGTCGGCGAAGTAGCGGCGGTAGCGGGCGAAGTCCTCGCGCACGCGCAGGAGTGCGACGGGCAGCTCGGCCGGTGTGGCCGCGAGATCGAGCACCAGGGCACTCACCGGAGGGATCGGGATGGTGGAGATCGCGGCCCACTCGGCGACCAGGTCACCCCCGGTGAGGGAGTCGTCCAGGGATTCGGCGACCTTTTCGTACAGCCGCATCGGCAAGGAGCGATAGACCTTCTGCAAACAGCCGGCGGTGAAGATTCCCCGTTCGCAGTCGGGGAAGTAGTCGAGCCCGTGCGCGGCGGCGACGATCAGGTATCCGTTGCTGCGGTACGCCCGTTCGCTGGCCACCGTCCCGGCGCTGGGGTAGGCGACGAGCCGGTCGACCTGGGCCACCAGGTCATCGAGGCTCGCGGGAGGGTCGCCGCCGCCGGCGAGCGGATCGTCGTCGATGCGGGGGGTGGGGTCGCGTCCGTCCGGCAGGATCGTCCTGGCCGCCAGCTCAGCGGGCATGCGCAGGAACAGTCTGCGCAGATCGGAGCCGGTGAGCGAGGGGCGCAACGTCCCGTAAAGCCCTTCCTGCTCGAGACGGTCGGTCAGCGGACTGCTGTGCCGGTTGACGGCTTCCAATGACTGCACGTCGTCCAGAAGGACCAGCGCCTCGCAGAGCGTGCACAGATCCATCAGTGACGTGAGACTCAGCGTTGCGGAACCGTCCAGCGCGGCCCCGGCATTGCGCACGAGGCTCTGGGTCACCAGCCCGCGGTTTGCCCGTGTGTCCGTCACACCGTGATTCTATGGTTACGTGGTGGACACGATGGACATGGCGGCGTTCAGCGGCGATGAGATGGACGCGGCCCGAGACCTGATCGCCGGCGGCCACCTCGCGGTGATCACGAGTGCACCCAGCGGTGAGCTCCGCTCCAGCAAATTGTCATGGCCGCGCGATGTCGCAGAATCCATCGGCGAATGCGCGGTGGTCCCGATCTCCTGTCTCGACAACACCGAATTCCGAAGGTATCCGCTGGCCGCAGGGCCGAAGGAGAGCATCCGCTTTCTGTGCGCCGCCGCCGACCCGCTGCCACCCGACCCCTTCCCCTACGAATCCGCACAACTGCGCAGGCACTACCGGGCCTTCCGTGAGCTGTGGCTCAACCCCCCCACCCAGGGCCCGGAGATCAGACTCTATACGGGGTCGGCAGGCAGTTCGCATGTAGTCGCTTTCTACCTGCAGCTTGGAGAACGTCTCGCCCAATTACATTCAAAGAATGTCCTCCATGGAGACGCCCACATCGGCAACTGGGGCGTGATCGGCGAAAGGGTGGTCGTGGGGGACAACCATGCCGCCTTCCTGTCCTGCCCCCCGTCGCCCGCGCAGTGTGCGACCGACATCTATCCCCTGCTGCCGGCACTCGACCCCAGGAAGTGGCGGGACTTCAGGCTCGGCTACGTCAGCACCTGGCAGGCGGGCCAGCGGGTGATCGACCAGATCCAGCTCGGCGACCGCACCGGATGGGCCATGGCCTTCCGCACCGCGAGATACGCCGAGTGCCTGGATCTGATCGTTGATCAGCTCCAGACGGAGACCGACGGGGCAATGCGCGTCCTGCTGATGGCGAACCTGGCGCTTGCGGCGAGCTGCGCCGGACGACACGAGGACGCGAAGCGATTCCACGCCGAGACCGTCGAGCTGGCCAGAACCCACGTCCCATATGCCGTGAAGTCGGTCGGTAGCACCGTCGATGGCGTGTTACACATCAGGCGGGGCGATCGTGCTGGCGCCATGGCCGCGTACCGGGACGTGGTGCCGGACCCGGAACACCTCGTCGCCCAGCTCAGTAAGAAGAACGCACAGATCCCCATCGTGAATCTGTGACCGGGGCTACTCTTCCGAGAAGGACCGAGGCCGCAAGGATCGGGGCGGCCGCCCCCGGCGGGTCGGCCAGCCGTCAGGCACGATCAGCAGCCTCGCCGCCGGACGCCCGGCCGCCGGTCAGGGAGATCGCCGGCCGGGAATCGGCGTCGGTCTCCCCGGCTCCTCGCGCCCCGGGCGACGCGGCGGCCGCCTCGGCCTCCTCGCCGAGGTAGGCCACCCGCACCCGTGGGTCGGCGGCCACCTGAGCCGGCGTTCCCTCGGCGATGAGCGCGCCGGCGTCGAGGACGACCACCCGGTCGCAGACGCTCATGATGACGTCCATGTCGTGCTCGTTGAGCAGGATGCCCAGCCCCCACTCGTCCGCGAGGCGACGCAGCAGGGCCGCGACCTCGGCGCTGGCGGACTCGTCCAGGCCGGCGCACGGCTCGTCGAGCAGCAGCACGGCCGGCCCGGCCGCGACGGCGCGGGCGATGGCCAGCAGCCGGCGGCGGCCGTAGGGCAGATCGGAGACGGTGCGCAGCAGATCCTCACGCAGCCCGAAGGCGTCGACGGCGGCGATGGCCGCGGCGGGCAGCGGCCGCGACCGCGGGAGCACCAGATCGGTGAGGTACGCGCGGGCGTCGCGGCGGTCGCTGGCCGCCTGGATGTTCTCCAGCACGGTGAGGTCGTCGAACAGCTCAAGGTTCTGGAACGACCGGCTGATGCCCGCGCGGGCCCGCCGGTGGGCGGGCAGCCGGTCGAGGCGGACCTCACCGAGCGTCATCGAGGTGACCGACGCCGAGGTGTAGCCGGTGATCGCGTCGATGACCGTCGTCTTGCCCGCGCCGTTCGGGCCGATCATCCCGACCACCTGGCCGGGAACGACCCGCAGGTCGACGGCGCGCACCGCGCGCACCGCGCCGAAGCTGACCGTCAATCCCCACACCGACAGCGCCGCCGGGGCAACCGCGCCGGCGAACCCGCGCCGCGGCGAGGCGGCGGCGACGGGTGCGGCTGACGCGAGAGCCGGAGCGAGCGCCGGGGCGGGCGCCGGGGCGTCGCCGGGGGGC
>NZ_JAMQQF010000221.1 GCF_023716945.1 Frankia sp. AiPs1
CCGCCAGGGCGCGCAGCCGGGGCAGCGCCAGCTCGCCGATGCCTCGCGCGCGGGCGGGCAGGTCCGCGGACTCGATGAACCCGATCGCCGCGAGGGCGGCCGCGCACGCCGCCGGGTTACCGCCGTACGTGCCGCCGAGCCCGCCGACCTGCGGGGCATCCATGATCTCGGCCCGGCCGGTGACGGCGGCCAGCGGCATCCCGCCGGCGATGCCCTTCGCGGTGGTGATGAGGTCCGGGACGACGCCCTCGTCCTCGCAGGCGAACATCTGGCCGGTGCGGGCGAAGCCGGTCTGGATCTCGTCCGCGACGAACAGGATGCCGGCGTCCGCGCAGAACTCGGCGAGGCGGGGCAGGAAACCACGGCCGGGGACGATGAACCCGCCCTCCCCCAGGATCGGCTCGATGACCATCGCGGCCACCTCGCCCGCGCCGATCTCGTCCCGGACGAGTTCGATCACCCGCGCCGCCGCCTGCTCGCCGCAGTGCTCGCGACCGGTCGGCCACCGGTAGGGGTAGGCCAGCGGCACCCGGTACACCTCGGGCGCGAAGGGCCCGAAACCGGCCTTGTAGGGCGTCGACTTCGCCGTCATCGCCAACGTCAGGTTCGTCCGCCCGTGGTAGGCGTGCTCGAAGACGACGATCGCGCTGCGCCCGGTCGCCGAGCGGGCGATCTTGACGGCGTTCTCGACGGCCTCCGCCCCCGAGTTGAACAGCGCCGTGCGCTTGTCGTGGTCGCCTGGGGTCAGCCGGTTCAGGGCCTCGCAGACCGCGACGTACCCCTCGTAGGGAGTGATCATGAAGCAGGTGTGGGTGAACCGGCCGACCTGTTCACGCACCGCCTCGACCACGCCGTCCGCGGCGTTGCCGACGCTGACCACGGCGATCCCCGAGCCGAAGTCGATCAACGAGTTGCCGTCGACGTCGACGACGACCCCGCCGCCGGCCGCGTGCACATACACGGGCAGCGTCTCCCCCACCCCGCGGGCCACCGCGGCGGACCGCCGGGCGGCCAGCGCCCGCGAGCGGGGCCCGGGGATCTCGGTGACCAGGCGGCGGACCTGGGGCAGCCCCGGGCCGCCACGGGCCGGCACGTTCGGAGGATTCGCAGGGTTCGTCACGTCGGCTCCCGCCTGCTCGCCCAGCCGTTGTCCACCTGGGCATCGTCCCCCGATCGCGGCCGCGGGGCCGGCCCGTCCGGCCAGCTCAGCGCGGGCATGCGACGGCGGTGTTCGCCGACGGGCCGACGGGCCGACGGGGCGCGTTGGAACCGCTGGGACGCCGTCGATGCGCCTAGGATGACGCGTGATGGCGACGACCCGGATGGCGACGACCGTGATGGCGACGACCCTGATGGCAGATCGCGATGGCTGACGTCACCTCGTTCTGGTTGGCGGGCAACCGCGCCGAGGGGACCGCGACGATCGACGTCCGCCACCCCTTCGACGACAGCCTCGTGGCCACCGTGGCTCAGCCCGACGCCGACCAGGTCGAGCGCGCCGTCACGGCCGCCGCCGAGGTCGCCCCGCGGTTCTCCGCGCTGCCGGCACACGTGCGCGCCACGGCGCTGGCGCACGTGTCCAGGGAGATCGCGCGGCGCGGCGACGAGCTCGCCCGGCTCATCACCGCGGAGAGCGGCAAGCCGCTGACCTGGGCTCGGGCCGAGGTGGCCCGGGCGAGTTCGACGTTTCGCTGGGGCGCGGAGGAGGCCCGCCGCTTCACCGGTGAGCTGACCCGGTTGGACACCGACCCGACCGGAGAGGGGCGCCTGGCGCTGAGCCGGCGCTTCCCGCGCGGGCCCGTGCTGGGGATCACCCCGTTCAACTTCCCGCTGAACCTGGTGGCGCACAAGGTCGCGCCGGCGCTGGCAGTCGGCGCCCCGATCATCGTCAAGCCCGCCCCCCGCACGCCGCTGTCCGCGCTGTTCCTCGGTGATCTGCTCGCCGAGACCGACCTGCCCGAGGGATCCTGGTCGGTCCTGCCCGTCCCGAACAGCCAGGTCACCGGGCTCGTCACGGATCCGCGCCTGCCGGTGGTCTCCTTCACCGGCTCCGGCCCGGTCGGCTGGTCGATCCGCGACGCGGTGCCCCGCAAGCACGTCGTGCTCGAGCTCGGCGGCAACGGCGCCGTGCTGGTGACGGCCGACTACGCGGCGCCGGGCGACCTGACCCGGGCGGCCGGGCGCATCGCCCTGTTCGCCAACTACCAGGCCGGCCAGTCCTGCATCGCCGTGCAGCGCGTCTACGCCGACCGGTCCGTCTACGCCGAGCTGCTCGGCGAGATCGTCACCGCGGTGCGGGCGCTGCGCGGCGGCGACCCGGTCGACCCGGCCACCGACGTCGGCCCGCTCATCGACACCGCCGCGGCCCGCCGCGTCGAGGAGTGGATCGCCGAAGCCGTCGCCGCCGGCGGCACGTTGGTCTGCGGCGGCACGCGCACCGGCGCGAGCGTCGCCCCCACCGTGCTCACCGACGTCCCCGCCGACGCCCGGGTCGTGCGCGAGGAGGTCTTCGGGCCGGTCCTCGTCGTGTCCGCGGTGGACGGACTGGACGAGGGCCTCGCCCGGGTCAACGACAGCGAGTTCGGCCTGCAGACCGGCGTGTTCACCCACGATCTGGCCACCGCGTTCCGCGCCCATCGCGAGCTCGCCGTCGGCGGGGTCGTCATCGGCGACGTCCCCTCCTACCGCGCCGACCAGATGCCCTACGGCGGCACGAAGGGCTCCGGCATCGGTCGGGAGGGCGTCCGCGCGGCCATGACCGACCTCACCGAGGAGCGCGTTCTGGTCCTCACCGGTCTCGACCTGTAGGCACCCGGTCCTCCCGGCGGTCAGGACACTCGGCGTCCCGGACACTCGGCGTCCCGGACGCCCGGCCCGGCCCGCCCGGCTCTCGACGCGGTGCGGCCTACGTGGGTGAGCTGACAGCATGGGCAGATGACCATCGACCTGCACACCCACTCCACCGCGTCGGACGGCCTGGTCGCACCGGAGGACCTCGTCCGGCTCGCCGCCGAGACGGGTCTGTCGGTCATCGCGCTGACCGACCACGACACCACCGCGGGCCTCGGGCGCGCCGCCGCGGCGCTACCTGCCGGCCTCACCCTGGTGCCGGGCGCGGAGATCTCCTGTTCCGTCGAGGTGCCCGGCGGGTCGATCTCCCTGCACGTGCTGGCCTACCTGTTCGACGCGGCCGAACCCGTCTTCGCCGCGGTCCGCGCCGGGGTCCGCGAGCATCGGGCCGTCCGCGCCCGTCGGATGGCCGACCTGCTGGCCGCCGACGGGCACCCGATCCGCTGGGAACGGGTGGCGGAGCTCGCCGCCGGGACGGTGGGCCGCCCGCACGTCGCCGCGGCGATGGTCGAGGCCGGGCTGGTGCCGACGGTGGCGGCGGCCTTCACCCGTGACTGGATCGGCACCGGCGGGCCGTACTGGGTCGGCAAGGAGCAGCCGGATGTCTGGCGGACCCTGCGACTGATCCGCGACGCGGGCGGGGTCAGCGTGTTCGCGCACCCCTTCGCCAGCCGCCGCGGGGTCACGGTCGGCCCCGACGTGATCGAGCAGATGGCCCGGGCGGGGCTGGGCGGGGTCGAGGTCGACCATCCCGACCATGACGCCGACGAACGACGCCGGCTGCGCGGACTGGCCGCCGACCTCGGCCTGATCGTGACGGGATCGAGCGACTTCCACGGCAGCAGCAAGCCGCAGGGCCTGGCCGCCGAGACGACCAGCCGCGAGTCCTACGAACGCCTGGTCGCCGCCGCGACCGGCGCCGCGCCCATCCACCGACCAGCCCGGACCTGACCGCCGAGCTCACACGCCCTGGCCGCAGCCCCGCGCGCCGGCGTCCTTGTCGCACCGCGGGCTGAGCCGCCCGAGCAGCTCGGCGAGCTGGTCCTGCTCCGCCCGACTGAAGTGGGACAGCACGTGCCGACTCACCCCCTTCAGGTGGGTGCCCGAGGCGGCCCGAAGCCGGTCGAGACCCGGCGGCGTCAGGGTGGCGAGCGTGCCGCGGGCGTCGGACGGACAGCTGCGCCGGGTGACCAGCCCCTCGCGCTCCAGCCGGTCGACCAGCCGGGTCAGCCCGCTGCGGGACAACAGCACCGCCTGCGCCAGCTCGCTCATCCGCAGCTCGTGGTTCGGCGCCTCGGCAAGCTGAACGAGCACGTCATAGGAGGCCAACGGCAGCTGGTGGACGGCTTCCAGCTCGGCCTCGAGCACCCTGGTGATGTGCGCGTGCGCCTGCAGCAGCCCCCGCCAGGCCCGCATGCCGCGCTCGTCGACCCAGTCCGCGTCGGTCTCGGAGCTGGCGCCGATCACCTCTTCGACTGCCATCGCGTCCTCCCGCTGCCGCCTCGATCAGCCTATGCCGTGACGTGCCCCCACCGTCTCTCCCGCCACGGCACCGGCCGGCCCGGGGGCGCCGCCGCGCGACCCCGAGTGCAGGTCACGACGATCGGTCCGGTTTCGAGTCGGATACCCGACAGGTCCTCCAGAACCAGCGGCCCACACCGATGGACAACCACCGTTACCGTGCGATTCATCCAGGTCCGGCACCCGTGGCTCACACCGGGCCGGTGAGTCAACGCTGACGAGCTTTCCGCGGGCTATCGTGGAGCGGACGGCGGCTTCGAGGGCCGCATCTGATGCCAATCTGTGACTGAGGTTTCCCTTGTCCCCATCCCGGCCTTCCTCCGACGCGATCCAGTCGGCTCTGGCGACGGTGCACGATCCCGAGATCGGCCGCCCCATCACGGAGCTGGACATGGTCTCGTCGGTCAACGTGCTCGACGACGGCTCGGTTGACATCACGGTGCTGCTCACCGTGTCCGGCTGCCCGATGCGCGATGAGATCATCAACCGTGTCAGCCGAGCGGTCAGCGCGGTCGAGGGGGTGCGCGAGGTCCGCGTCGACCTGCAGGTCATGACGGACGAGCAGCGCACCGCCCTGCACACCAAGCTGCGCGGCGGCATCGCTCCCAAGGTGATCCCGTTCGCGCAGCCGGGCTCCATGACCAGGGTGTACGGCGTCGCCAGCGGCAAGGGCGGCGTCGGCAAGTCCTCGATCACCGTGAACCTGGCCGCGGCGATGGCCCGATCGGGCCTCTCCGTGGGCGTGCTCGACGCCGACATCTACGGCCACTCCGTGCCCCGGATGCTCGGCATCGAGCGACCGCCCACCCAGGTCGACAAGATGATCATGCCGCCGCAGGCGCATGGCGTCCGGGTCATCTCCACCGGCATGTTCACCCGCGGAAACCAGCCGGTGACCTGGCGCGGGCCGATGCTGCACCGCGCCCTCGAGCAGTTCCTGTCCGACGTCTTCTGGGGTGACCTCGACGTCCTCCTGCTCGACCTGCCGCCCGGCACCGGTGACATCGCCATCTCCCTGGCCCAGCTCGTGCCCTCCTCCGAACTGCTGGTGGTCACCACCCCGCAGCTCGCCGCCACCGAGGTCGCCGAGCGCGCGGGCACCATCGCCGTGCAGACCCGGCAGAACGTCGTCGGCGTGGTCGAGAACATGGCCTGGCTGCCCTGCCCGCACTGCGGGGAGCGCGTCGACGTCTTCGGCTCCGGTGGCGGCGCCGCCGTGGCCGAGCGGCTGACCCGCGTCCTCGGCCACGACGTCCCCCTGCTCGCGCAGGTCCCGGTCGACGTCCGCCTGCGCGAGGGCGGCGACAACGGCGTCCCCCTCGTCGTCGCCGAGCCGGACGCCGAGGCCAGCAAGGCCCTGCGCGCGGTGGCCGACCGCCTCACCTACCGCTCCCGCGGCCTAGCCGGCCGCAGCCTCAACCTGACCCCCGCCGGTCGCTGACACGCAACCCCGCAACACGGCAGCCCAGCAGCCCCGAAGCACGGCCCACGCCCGCGGGCGCCCGGCCCCCCGGTGACACCCACCGGCCCCGGCCGCCTGCGGGCGTCCTGCTGCCGCCTGGCGATCCCGCTCAGGGTGATCGGCGACTCGGGCTCGCCGGCGCGGCCAGTCGGCAGGCCAGGTTGGATTCCGCTAGGGATGATCAGCGACCGCCCGGCAGGCCGGCGGCCGGCGTGGCGGTGATCCGTTGCGATCCCCTCCAAGGCGCGATTACTTGTGATCAAGGGTGGCCCCCACCGCGGCCACGTTGCGGTGCGCTGTGCACGGTCTGGGCCCGCAGACCGTACATTCCGTACCGCAATGCACCGCCTCCCGCCAGCCAACCTGGACGATCGTCGCGTCCGAAGGCTTGGCACGGTCCTGCCGGTTCCGCGGAACCGCGTCGGTTCCGCGGAACCGCGTCGGCGCCGTCGGAGGCCAGCCCGACGTCAGGACAACCCCGACGCCCATGACCACACGTTCCCCACGACCATGCCTCGATGGTCGTGGGTCAGATGGCACCACCACGCCGCCTGATTCACAACCACATACGCGACCTAGGGATGATCGGCGACCCCGGACGTGGCCGCGCCGCGCGAGGCCGTGTGGGGGACCGTTGCGATCCCTCTAGGGATGATCAGCGACTTCATCGTGCTCGGCGCCGGGCTCCCGTCGGAGGAGTTGCGATCCCTCTAGGGATGATCAGCGACGCTGGCCTGGAACATCCGCAACACCCTGCACGGCACCCGGTTGCGATCCCTCTCTAGGGATGATCAGCGACTAGTGCTAGACGAGGACGCTAAACCGATCCCAAGTTGCGATCTCTCTAGGGATGATCAGCGACCGCGACATGTTCGTCCACAACATCATCCGCGCCCTGTTGCGATCCCTCTAGGGATGATCAGCGACCCCAGCCGCCGCAGCGCCACTGCTGCGGCGGGTGCGCGTTGCGATCCCTCTAGGGATGATCAGCGACCCCATAGTAAAGGTGCAGGTCAGGGCGGCGGTTGAGGGGGCCGTTTCTGGGGATCTTGCAGCGGTTCGGAGGTAGTGCAACTGCGCAGGTCAGGGCACTGATCCATCCGGGGCGCGATGGGTTGAGGCCCGCCATCGGGGGGCGCGCGGAACAGCAGATTTCGCTGGCCACGCCGACGACAGGCCACCGGCCGTCTCGCGACCACGCGTCCGGCTGCGGTGGCCGCCGGCCCGGCATCGCCCAGGGGCCTAGCCGGCCCGCGGAGAGAGATGACTCAGGTGGCGTCTGGATCGAAGGGAGCGGCGTCCGGCTGGGCGGTGGGCTGGGGCGGGACGACGCGGGGGGCGGTCGCCTTACCGGGCGACGACTTCGACAGCAGCGCGGGCGTCGCCGGGGCCGGCGGCACGGGGGCGTCGGTGGCGGGACGGCCGGGCTCGCGGGAGGCATCCTTCGGCAGGGAGGACTTCGTCAGCGACGGGGTCGCGGGAGAGTCATCGCCGAGGAGCAGCGCGTCCAGCGCGGTCCGTTTCGTCAGGTACGGCGGCAGCGGGGGCTCGTCCTCGAACAGGTGCTTGCGGACGAAAGTCTTCGGATGCAGATCTCGAATGTCGAGATCTGCGAATTCCGGGCCAAGCTCGGACCGGAGATCATTGCGCATGCCGTTGGCCATCTGCCGAAGCTGGCGGAGCATGCGCCCCGCGTCCCGGGCCGCCTTGGGCAACCTGTCCGGGCCGAAGACGAACAGGCCGATCAGCAGCAGGACGACGACTTCACCCCACCCGACACCGTTGAACACCGGCTGAGCGTACCTCTCCCCATGTTGCCTCGCGGAACTCCCGGGCAACGAGAGGATGTCTAATGCTCAGTTCCGTTGTTCCTGAAGTGTCATTTGGGTGGTTCCGGTGACGCCGCCGCGCACGTAGGTGACGGCGACCTTGTCGCCCACCCGGTGCAGCCGGGCCGCCACGAGGAGATCGTTCGTCCCGCGGATCGTGTTCGCGTCGATCCGGGTGATGACGTCGCCGACCCGCAGCCCGGCTCGGGCCACCGGGCCGTCGGGAACGAGGCCCACCAGTCGGGCGCCGGGCACCCCACCGGTCGCCGACGCCTCACCCGAAGTGACGGTGGCGGCCGAGGCGCCGACGTAGGGATGGGTGGCTCGACCGGTCGCGATGAGCTCCTGGGCCACGGAGCGGGCGAAGTCCACCGGGATGGCGAAGCCGACACCGATGCTGCCGCTCTGGGTCTGCTCCTCATGGCCGGGGACCGCCGCGATCGCCGCGTTGATCCCGACGACCTGCCCGAGCGCGTCGAGCAGGGGGCCACCGGAGTTCCCCGGGTTGATCGCCGCGTCGATCTGGATCGCGCCGATGAGGACCGTCGGAGCGCTACCGTTCTCGGCCGGCACGGTCGGATTGCGATCCAGGGCGCTGACGACTCCGGTCGTCACCGTCCCGGACAGGCCCAGCGGCGCCCCGATGGCGACGATCGGTGCCCCGACCACGAGGGAACCGGACTGGCCCAGCGTGGCGGCGGGCAGTGGCGTCGGGGCGGGAATGCGCAGCACCGCGAGGTCGGTCTGCGGGTCTCGCCCGACGAGCTGTGCCTGGATCTGGCCGAACTCCTGGTAGCGGCGCACCGAGATCGGGCTGCCGCTGGCGACCGCGGACGCGATGACATGGTTGTTCGTGAGGATGAAGCCGTCGGAACTGATGATCACTCCGGAGCCGGTGCCGCCGCCGCCGTCGTCGCCCACCCCGCCGACGTCGACCGTCACGACGGTGGGCAACGCGGCCGCGGCGATTGCGGCGACCGTGCGGCGATCGGTGACGGGAGCCGGGCTGCCGACCGCGAGCGTCTTCACCGGCTGGACGCTGGTGTCGCCCGTGGTGATGGCGACGGCCAATCCGCTGATCGCACCGCCCACCAGCCCCGCGACCAGCAGACACGCCAGCAGCACCCGTCGGCCGAGAACAACCGGGGCACCCCCCAACCCCTCGCCGCCGCCCGGCGCCGTCCGTGGCGCCGGGGACGCGGAATAGGCGGAGCCGGCGTCGCGATCGCCATCACCACCGGCTCGCAGATCCGGCTTCGCCTCCCCGCCGGGACCGGCGATCCCGACGCGCCGAGCGGGCCGCAGGGCCGTCACCGATCCGGTGCCCCGGCGGGGCTCCCGCGCCGGCGCGACACTCACCCCTGACCCGGCACGCCCGCTC
>NZ_JAMQQF010000222.1 GCF_023716945.1 Frankia sp. AiPs1
CGGCGAAGCTGGAGGGGATCGCGCCGGGACTCCGCGACGAGATCGGCCTCGACCTCGACGAGGTCGAGGGTGGGCGGGTCGCCGTCGAGCACGCCCCGGTCCCAGACGACCGTGACGATGCTGCCGTTGCGGACCCCCCGCACCTCGAACGACTCGGTCCCGGGCCCTACCTCGGCCCGCTGCCCACCGTCGGTCATTGCTGCTCTCCTCTTGTCAGGGATCCGGCGGGGCGGTGGTCGGGGGGCAGCAGGCGGCGGTCGAGTTCGGTGCCCAGGTCGGCGAAGAGGCGTTCCAACAGGGCGCGCTCGGCAGGCGCGGTGACACCCTCGGCGGCCCGCCACACCAGGCAGGCCATCTTCACCGAGCCGAGCACCTCCCACCACCGCAGGGCCGCGAGGTCCGGCGCCCGGCCGGCGGCGGCGCCGTAGAGCTCCGGCCAGCGGGCCAGGTCCACCAGGCCGCCGACCCGGTCGGTGCCGACCCGCCAGCAGACGAGCTGCGCCCAGGCGACGTCCTCCAGCGGGTCGCCGAAGTGCGCCATCTCCCAGTCCAGCACCGTGCGCAGCCCGCTGGGGCCGCCGTCGCCGTGACCGTGCAGGATGTTGCCGGTCCGGTAGTCGCCGTGGAGCAGGGTGACCCGCGCGGGCGGCGGCGGGGGGTTCGCGGCGAGCCACGCCAGCGCGCGATCCAGCACAGCCGTCTGCGCCTGGGGGGTCGCGCGCAGTTCGCCGCTCCACCGGGCCAGCTCCCGGCCGGCGACCCGCGCCGGGTCCGGGCGGCCGTCGAGGATGTCCGCCGGCACGTCGGCGGCGTGGATCGCCGCCAGCGTCGCGGCGAACCAGGCGGCGAGTTCCGCCCGATGCTCCACGTACCACCGGTCGCGGTGCAGCGGGCCGATCGCGGCCGTGCCGGCGCACCGCTCCATCACCAGGTACGGGCGGCCGAGTTCGGCGCCGGGCCCCCCGGCGGCACCATCGCCGCTGGCCACGGCGCCCGGCACCGGCAGGCCCGCGGCGTGCAGGGTGTGCAGCAGGGCGGCCTCCGCGGGGCGGCCGAGGGTCTGCCCGCCCGCGCCGACGACGCCGGCGGCCGAGTCGGCGCACAGAATCAGCGGGTGCACTGCGCCGTCGCGGGTCACCGCGTCGAACGACCACATCTGGCGGGAGTAGCCGCCCTTGAGCGGGTGCAGGTCGACGATGTCAGCCTCGGCGAAAGCGGTGCCGGCGGTGATGAGGTCGGAGTCGGCGGGGCCGGGGTCTGCGGAGGTGGGGTCGGCAGCGACGGGGTCGGCGAGGCCGGGGTCGCGTCCCGCCGCCAGCAGGGAGCGCAGCACGCCGGCGTCGACCCCGCGGGTGACGGCGGTCATCAGGAGATCACACCGGCGATCTTGAGGTTGATGAGCTCCTCCTCGGAGCGGCCGAGCGCCAGGACGACCTCGTCGGTGTGCTCCCCGAGAGTGGGTGCCGGGGTGAGCACGGGCAGGTCGCCGTCGACCCGGGCGGGCACCGGAACCAGCGGCAGGCGCGCGCCGTTCGGGTAGTCGACCTGCTGGACGTAGCCGTTCGCCAGCGCCTGCGGGTCGGTCAGGGTGTCACCGGGGACGGCGACCGGCGCCCACTGGCCCTCCTGGCTGTCGAGGGCCTTGACCAGCTCGTCGTAGGTGATGGCGGTGAAGATGGCATCGAGGGCCGCGACGCACGCCTCGGCGTGCTCGGTGCGCAGGGCCAGGGTGGTGAACCGCTCGTCGGCGGACAGCTCCGGGTGACCGAGCGCCGCGCACAGGCCGGCCCAGTAGCGGTCGGCCTGTAACATCCCGAGCACGAAGAAGTGGCCGTCGGCCGTCCGGTACAGGTTCGTCAGCGGGTTCGGCGGGCGGCGCCGGTCGAGCTGGACGATGTTGTCCGCGCCGATCGCCGCGGCGCCGGCGATGGAGGCCTGCATCGCCCACATCCCGGCGCCGAACAGCGACACGTCGACCACGCTGCCCTGGCCGGTCCGCTCCCGCTGGTACAGCGCCCCCGCGATGCCGCCGGCCAGGAACATCCCGCTCTGGATGTCGCCGAAGGCGGGGCCGGGCAGCAGGATCGGGAAGTCGTAGCCCGGCGGGACCGACGCGGTGCTGGCGCCCGACCGGCTCCAGTAGGAGATGCCGTCGAACCCGCCCTTGTCCGCGTCGGGACCGTCGGGCCCCTGGCCGGTGCCGCGGCCGTAGATGATGCGCGGGTTGCGCGCCCGGACCTGGTCGACGTCGATGCCGAGTCGTTCCCGGGCCGACGGCATGAAGCTGGTGATGAACACGTCCGCCTCGTCGATGAGGCACATCAGCAGTTCCAGGCCGTCGGGGGTGGCGATGTCGATGCCGACGCCCCGCTTGCCGCGGTTGAACACCTCCCACAGCGTCGTGACGCCGCCGTCGCCGGGGCCGAAGCCGTAGGACGACAGCGCCCGGACCGGGTCGCCGGTCTCGGGATGCTCGATCTTGACGACGTCCGCGCCCCAGTCGGCGAGCGCGGCACCGGCCGACGGCACGAAGCCGAACAGCGCCACTTCCACGACCTTGATGCCCTCGAGGATCTTGCCCATCGCCTGCCTCCACACCTACTGATCGCCACTGCGGCGTTGTCGTCCGGCTCTGATCTGCGCGTCAGGACCTGCTTGGCGCAGTCAGATGCGCTCGATGATGGTCGCGGTGCCCATGCCGCCGCCGGTGCACATCGTGACGAGCGCGGTCGACAGGTCGCGGCGTTCCAGCTCGTCGAGGGCGGTCTGCAGGAGCATGCCGCCGGTGGCGCCGATCGGATGGCCGAGCGCGATCGCCCCGCCGTTGACGTTGACCTTCTCGGGATCGAGCTCGAGGTCGCGCATCGTCTTCAGCGGGACGGCGGCGAACGCCTCGTTGATCTCCCACAGGTCGATGTCGCCCACCGTCATCCCGGCTCGTTCCAGGCAGCGGCGCGAGGCCGGGCCGGGCGCGGTCAGCATGATGACCGGCTCCGCGCCGACGACCGCGCTCATCACGACCCGGGCCCGCGGGCGCAGGCCGTGCGCGCGGGCGAACGCGGGCGAGGCGATCGCGAGCACGGCCGCGCCGTCGACGATGCCCGACGAGTTGCCGGCGTGGTGGACGTAGTCGACCTCCTTGACGTCCGGGTAGACGTCGCGGACCATCTCGCCGAAGGCCCGGTCGTACCCGTAGTCGGTGAACACCGCGCGGCCGAGGGCCGCGAACGACGGGGCCAGCTTCGCCAGCGACTCCGGGGTGGTGCCGGGCCGGGGATGCTCGTCGTGGTCGAGGGCGACGGAGCCGTCGGCGTTGACGATGGGCACCACGCTGCGGGCGAAGTGACCCTGCTCGATCGCGGCGGCGGCCCGCTGCTGGCTGCGCGCGGCGAACGCGTCGACGTCGTCGCGGGTGAACCCCTCGATCGTCGCGATCAGGTCGGCGGACACCCCCTGGGGGACCTGCGGGAACCTGGCCCGCACCGCCGGGTTGCCGGCCGAGAAGTCCATCGGCCCCTGCTCGGCGGGCCAGCGCGACATCACGTCCACGCCGCCGGCGAACACGAGCCCCTGGTGCCCGGACGCCACGCCCGTCGCCGCGAAGGTGACGGCCTGCTGACCGGACCCGCACCACCGGTTCAGCGTCACGCCCGCCACCGTCTGCGGCCAGCCGGCCGCGAGCACCGCCATCCGGGCGACGTCGCCGCCGTGGTCGCCCACGGCGTTGCCGTTGCCCATCACCACGTCGTCGACGAGTTCCGGGTCGACGCCGACACGGTCGGCGAGCGCGCGCAGGAGCTGGCCGAGCAGCTCCTGCGGATGCACGTGATGCAACGCGCCGGTGGGCCGGCCCTTGCCGCGGGGGGACCGCACGCCGTCGAGAATCCAGGCCTCGCTCATCGTGATCCTTCCAGGTCAGCTTCCGGGGCGGTTTCCGGGTCGTCGGGGCGGTCGTCCGGGCCGGCATCGGGGCCGGCGCTGGGGTTGGCATTGGCATTGGCACTGGGGCTGGCACTGCGGCTGGCACTGGGGCTGGTGCTGGTGCTGGTGCTGGTGCTGGCATCGACGCTGGGACCGGCATCGGCATCGACACCGGGGCCGGCGCCGAAGTAGGTCGATTCGAGGGCGGCGGCGCGCCCGGCGATCTCCGCGGTGGTGCCGCTGGCCACCAGGTCCCCGTGGACCAGCACGGCGGCCCGGTCGGCGACCTCGAGGGCAAGGTGGACGTGCTGCTCGACGAGCAGCACCCCGGCGCCGGTGTCGTCGACGATGCGGCGCAGCACCGGCAGCAGGCGTTCGACGATGACGGGGGCGAGACCGAGGCTCATCTCGTCCACCATCAGCAGGCGTGGCTTCGAGGTCAGGGCCCTGGCCATGGCCAGCATCTGCTGCTCGCCGCCGGAAAGCAGCCCCGCGCGGCGGCCCAGCAGCGGCTCCAGCGCCGGGAAGTACGACAACGCCCGGTCGAGGTCGCCCCGGCTGCGCGCGGCGGCGAGCCGGAGGTTCTCGGCGACGGTGAGCTGGTAGAACAGCGAGCGGTCCTCGAGGACGTGGGCGAGCCCCTCGCGGGGTGCCCGGTGCGCCGGGCGGCCCCGGATCGAGCGGCCGAAGACCCGGATGTCGCCCTTCATCACCGGGTTGAGGCCCGACGTGGTCAGCAGCGTCGTGGTCTTGCCCGCCCCGTTCGGCCCGAGCAGGGCCACGATCTCCCCGGCGTGCACGGTCAGGTTCAGGTCGCGGACCATCGCGACGCCGGCGTAGCCGGAGTACAGGCCCTCGATCTCCAACAGTGCGCTCATGTCCCCGCCTTCGTGCCGAGGTAGGCGGCCCGGACCTTCTCGTCCGCGACGACCTCCGCCGGCGTGCCGTGGGCGATCCTCGTCCCGAACTCGATGACGTAGAGCTCGTCGCACACACCCATCACCAGCCCCATGTCGTGGTCGACGAGCAGGATCGACACGCCGGCCTCGACGATGCGGCGCAGCCGGCGGCCGAACTGCTCCGACTCGGTGGTGTCCAGGCCCGCGGCCGGCTCGTCCATGCAGATCAGCGCGGGCCGGGCGGCGAGGGTGCGCCCGGCGCCGACCAGCTTGCGCTGGCCGTGGCTGATCTCGGTGGGCATCCGGTCGGCGAGGTGGGCGATGCCGAGGACGTCCAGCGCCCAGTCCACGTCGGACTGGTCGCGGTGGCGGCCGGGGCGGACCAGGTCGAGCAGGAACCCGCCGACCGTCTGCCGCTCGGCGCCGACCTGGAGGTTCTCCCGGACGGTGAGGTCCTCGAACAGTTCCAGCGACTGCCAGGTGCGGCCGAGGCCCAGGCGGGCCCGGCGGTGGGCCGGCTCGCGGTCGACACGCTTCCCGCGGAAGTAGATCGCGCCCTGGGTCCGGGTGAAGCCGGAGATGCCGTCGATGAAGCTCGTCTTACCGGCGCCGTTGGGGCCGATGAGCCCCACCAGGCGGCCCTCGTCGACCCGCAGGTCCAGCCCGTTGACGGCGTGCAGGCCGCCGTAGACGACGCTCATCGCCTCGGTGCGCAACAGCTCGGTCATCGTGCCTCCCCCGCCACCGCGGGCGTCGCCCCGGCGGATCCGCCCACGTGGGTGCCGGCAGCGGACCCGGACGCAGTCGGGGCGGCCGCTGCGGTTGGGACTGCCGCTGCAGCCGAGATGGACGCTGTAGCCGGGGTGGCCGCTGTAGCCGGGGTGGCCGCGGCAGTTGGGGTGGCCGCGGCAGTTGGGACTGCCGCTGCAGCAGCCGGGGTGGACGCGGCCGACGGGCCAGTCGTGGCGGATGCGGTGGGCTCGGTGATCGTGGTCGCCGTGTCCGTCGGGGTGAGTGGGTCCATCGGCGTGGGTCGGTCCGCCGGGGTGGGTGGGTCCGCCGGGGTGGGTCGGTCCGCCGGGGTGGGAGGTCGGAATCTTCGGCGCAGGGCCAGCAGGTCGGTGCGGGCCTTGCCGGCAACGCCCTCGGGGTTCAGCACGGCGGTGACGACCAGGCCGAGGCCGCCGAGCAGCAGCACGAACTCGTCGGGCAGCCCGAACACCTTGTTGAGGACCGTGAAGCCGAGGCCGCCACCGACGAGCAGGCCGCCGGTGACCGCGCCGCTGACGCTCGCGATCCCGCCGAGGTAGGCGAACGCGAAGAACATCAGCGACTTGTCGTAGAGGAACTTGTCGGGGGTGACGTTGCCGGTGCGGTAGGCGATGACCGCGCCGCCGACGCCGGCGATGAACGCCGACACCCCGAACGCCAGCACCTTGACGGCGGCCACGTTGACCCCGGCGGCGGCGGCGGCCCGCTCGTTCGAGCGGATGGCCAGCATCTGGCGGCCGGTCAGCGACCGGCGCAGGTTCGCGACGAGATAGCCGAGCGCGACCACGACGATCAGGCAGAACACCAGGGTCAGCGGGTTGGGCTGGGTGCCGTCCCCGATCGTGACGCCCAGGACGTGATGGGTGTCGGTGTCCTGGGAGCGGATGAGCGCCGGCGTCGTCACGGTCGCGCCGTCGAAACCGCCGTTGATCCAGGAGTTGGCGAACACGACCTTGTCGACGGCGACGGCGAAGGCGAGCGTGGCGATCGCGAGGTGCACCCCGCGCACCCGCAGCGCGGGCAGCGCGACGAGCACGCCGGCGACGACCGCGACCGCGGCGCCGGCCAGGATCGGCAGCGGGAACGGCCAGCCGTGGTGCGTCGACAGGCTCGCGACGGTGTAGGCGGACAGGCCGGCGAAGCTGGTCTGGGCCAGCGAGATCTGCCCGATGAAGCCGGTCAGCACGACGATGGACAGGCAGATGACGATGCCGGTCAGCGTGTTCGTCAGCCCGTCACGCATCGCCGGCGACAGGAAGAACACGCCGGGGATGAGGGCCACGACGGCCAGCCCCGGCCCGCCGTAGCGCAGCGCCCACGGCCGGGCCGTCGGTGAGAAGGGCAGCCGGCCGGGCCCCAGCACCCCACGGGTCGGCAGCGACTGCCCGCGCAGGGCCAGCACCGCCACGATGACGACGAGCGGCACGAGCAGGTCCACCCCGGGCACGGGCAGCCCGTCGGCCTTCGGGAACCAGCTTTCGTTCGCGCCGAGGAAGGTCACCAGCGCGACCTGCATGCCGAGGGCGAAGGCGGCCAGCGTCGTCCACCCGAAGGAGGTGAAGCCGCCGACCAGGGCGGCGGTGACCGCCGGGACGATCAACGCCGGCATGGTGTTCGGGTCGACGGAGGAGTTCACCGAGGCGACGAAGATGCCGAGCAGCCCGGTGACGACGGTGGACAGCACCCAGGTCGCCGCGGCGAGCCGGTCGGCGGAGAAGCCGAGGACCGTGGCGCCCTTCTCGTTCTCGGCGGCGGCCCGCACGGCGAGGCCGAAGCGGCTGCGCTGGAACAGCGCCCACAGCGCCACGGCGAGCACCAGCACCAGGCAGACGACGAAGAGCTGCTCCTGAGTGATCTTGAACAGGCCGAGGTCCACCTGCGTCTTGTCGACGAACGGCAGCGGCCCGACGACCTGCGTCGTCGTGGAGAACCGCCGGACGACGACGGCCTGCAGGAACAGCAGCACGCCGACCGAGGCGACCACCTTGGCCAGGACGGGCGCGTGGCGCAGCGGCCGGAACACCGCGACGTGCAGCACCAGGCCGAACAGGGCGCAGAACACCAGGGCCAGCACGAGGGCCGGCCAGAACCCCATCGTGGCGCCGAAGGACACCGAGGTGGGCCAGTGCGGCACCGTGAACGAGTCGTCGCCCGCCAGGTGCACGAGGCCCTCGATGGGCGCGAGCGGGTTGGGCAGCGGGGGGAGGAACAGATCGCCGTGGGTTCGCAGGTCGGCGTAGACGTAGGCGGCGTACATCGCCACGGCCGCCCCCGCCAGGTTGACCACCCCGGACCCGCGGTAGGTGACGACCACACCGAGGGCGATCGCCGCGACCAGCGCCCCGAGGGCGAACCCGCCGCCGGAGAAGAAGTTGGTCCGGTAGTCCCCCTTGGCGAGGATCACCGCGAGAAGGGCCACCACCACGAGGGCGGGAACGCCCGCGCGTAATCGTGCTGCGGGGATTCGGGGTCGCGTCATGTGTCCAAGCTCCTGTTCCCGGCGGGCTGGCAGGCCCCGGTCACCGGTGGCGGTGCGGCGCGGCGCGCGGGCGGACCACCGGCCGGGTACCGGCCGTTCCGGGCGCCGACGCCGGACGCCGCCGGTGGTGCTCCTCCCACCGTCCATGACCGTTCCCGCGAGGGGAGCGAGGACGGCCGGCGACGGTGGCCGGTCTGCGGGCGGTGCGGCCCGACCCGCCGAACCTCGGCTGCCTGCCACCCGCCCACCCGACGCGTGGTCTGTCGACGCCCGTCCGGCGGACCCGTGGTCCGTCGAGTCCCGTCCGGGTGACTCATCGGCCCGCGGGGGGTCGCCTGGCACCGGGCTGTCGGTGGGTCCGCGGGCGGACCCACCGGCGGCCCCGCGGGCGGTCCCGCGGGTCGGCGACCCGGCCGCTGCCCCGACGGGTGCTCCGACCGATCCGCCGATGGAGCCACGGGTCGGCCCGCCCCTCGACGCGCCGACCAATCCGCTGTCCGAGCGGACCGTCCTGGTGAACGGTCGGCCGCCGGCCGGACGCCCGGCGCACCCCGCCGCTGCGCCCGACCGGGACGAGGGCACGGCGCTGTTCCAGATCCGCCGGGCCGGCGCGCGTGGCGATGGCCCCGGGCGCCCTGGCGACAACCGGGCGGACCCGCCCTCATCCCCGCCGCCGGATCATGCGCCGGTGACCCCGCCGGTGCGGACGCCGCCGCTCGTCGTGCGCCGGGTGGACGAGACGGGTGCCCTGCGCTGGTCCGACACCAGCGTCCCGCCAGGTGACGGCCGTCGCCGTGCCGCCGCGGACCAGGACAGCCGTCGCCCCGGGAGACGGGACGACCATGGGCCCGAGCAGGGGACGCCGCGCACCGGCGCCTGGTCCGCCGC
The DNA here is from genome assembly GCF_023716945.1 of Frankia sp. AiPs1. Classification (GTDB taxonomy): domain Bacteria; phylum Actinomycetota; class Actinomycetes; order Frankiales; family Frankiaceae; genus Frankia. Next base: position 8,959 of record NZ_JAMQQF010000222.1, read on the forward strand.
CCGCGACGCCTGGCTGGCCGATGATCCTCGCAGCGGCGGTCGGTGGGCGCCGTCACCGCCGTCCGGTCC
>NZ_JAMQQF010000223.1 GCF_023716945.1 Frankia sp. AiPs1
GCCGAACCGGTGGCCCGGGGGTTGGCGGCGGCCTTCTGCCGGCCGGCGTTGACCGCCTCGCCCGCGGTGTCGCGCACCTGGCCGACCTTCGCCGCGACCTGCGGGTGGGAGTCGAGCTGGCGGTGGACCGTCTGGCTGGCGGAGCCGGCGGCGCTGCCGGCGGTGTCCTTGGCCCGCTGGGCGGTCGCTGCGACCTGCGGGTGCGCGTCGAGCTGGCGGCGCACCGTGGCCTTGGCCTGGTCCGCGGTCTGGCGGGCCTTTTCGGTGGCGGAACCCGTCGTCGCGGCCACCTTGGGCCGAACCGACTCGGTCGCCGAGCTCACCCGGCGGCGGAGGTCCTGCGCGGTGCGCCCGGCCACCTTCTGCGGGCTGACGCGGTCGGAAAGCTCGTCGAGATCGTCGCCGAGCCGGGCCCGGGTCGCCTCGATGTCGGACCGGATCTCATCCGGACTCGTGCTGGTCACTGCCCACCTGGCCTTTCAGTCGGTATCTGCGCTGGTGAAGTCCGAGCCGTGCACGGGGAGCGGAGAGGAAGACGGCAGCGGCCTACTTGCGTCGGCTCTGCGCCCACTGGACGTCCTCGCGCAGCGTCTCCACGGTCTGCGTCGGGGCGGGGTGGACCTTGCGGACGGTGGACCGACCCTTCAACGCGAGCACCGCGGCGACAGCGCCGAGCACGACGGTGACGATGAGAGCCGCCCAGCCCAGCGCCATCACTTCCCCGAGTCCGAACATGACGGCCAGCAGGGCGAACAGCAGCGCGAAGTACCCTGCGCCGCCGGCGCCGGCGAACATGCCGGCCCCCTTGCCAGCCTTCTTCGCCTCCTCGCGGACCTCCGCCTTCGCGAGGGCGACTTCCTGGCGGAACAGGGTGGAGATGTCCGTGACGACCTCGGAGACGAGCTGCCCGGTCGAACCGCGGCCCGTGGAGTGCCCCTCCCCGTCGTGACGCGCGGTCGGGTGCCCGCCGCTCGCGGGCCGGCCGTCGGTCGCGAGCGGGCTGTTGGACGAGGGCGAGACGGTCGACGTCGCGGCGGCCGGGGCGCGCAACACCTGGGTCGAGTCGTCCGGCGCGGCCACGTCGACAGCACCCCGGTACGCGGTAACATCGTTCGGGTACGGATCGTCAGTGACGTCCGGCTGTTGACGGTATGTGCTCGTCATGGGATCTCCTCGCGGGTTCTGCTGGCGGGTCGTCCGCGTGGCGGCACCCGTGGAACATCGTGTGGTCTGCGGAATTCCCCACCTTGGGCCGCTTAACCACGCCTCCCGTGACGCCTGAAACGCATATCCGCTCTGATCCGTTCGGCCGCGCTCGCCGGGCGGTCGTCGGCGGTCTCCCCATCCCGATCGGCCTCGTCGTCGGACTCCGGCCGATCCCACGGGCGGCGCACGCCGACGGGGGAGGCCTCCGGGTAGGTCTCGGGCGCGGTGGCGCCGGTCGCCTCACGGGCCGCCTCGGCGTTGAGCAGCGCGCCGATGAGCACGACCGTGACGGCGTAGTACAGCCACAGCATGAGGATGACGACGCCGCCGAGCGCGCCGTAGGTCTTGTTGTAGTGGCCGAAGGCGCGCACGTAGAACGAGAACGCCACCGAGGCGACGATCAGCGCCACGGTCGCGACCACGGCCCCGACCGACGCCCACCGCCAGTTCGCCGGGGTGTGGGCCGGCCCGAAGCGGTAGAGCGTGGCGACCGCGGCCATCACGATCAGCGCCAGCACGAGCCACTGCACCACCGTGAGCACCACCCGGACCGTCCCGTCGGCCACATGGTGGGACAGCAGGGAGCCGCCGGCGGTGATGCCGCCGACGACCAGCACCGCGACGATCACCCCGCCGAGGCTCATCGCGACCGCAAGCGCCCGCAGCCGGACCGGTCCCCGCGTCTCCTCCTGCTCGAAGGCCACGGTCACGGCCTTGATCAGGTTCTGCGTGCCGGCGGAGACCGCCCAGAGCACCCCCGCGAGGCTCAGCAGCAGGCCCAGGCCGAGCCCGGAGTGGTTCGTCGAGACGATGCCGTTCAACCAGTCCCGTAGCACCGTGCTCGTCGACGGCGACAGCGAGTCGGACAGGTCGCCGATCTGGTCGCTCACCGTCTGCGGGCTGGCGACCAGGCCGTAGACGGTGAGCACCGCGATGGCGGCCGGGAAGATCGACATGATCGCCCAGAACGCCACGCCGCTGGCGATCAGCGGGATCGACAGAATGGCGAGCTGTGACTTGACCCGTTTCGCGACCGAGAGCCAGCCCCGCGCCGGAACGGACGTCGGACCGTGCTCGGGGGGGTCGACCTCCCGCACCGGCCGGCTGGTCCGGGGCCCGCGATCATCGTGGCGGCGCCCGAGGAGGGCGGACGGATTCATGGCGATCTCCACTGCCGTCGTGACATGACGGCAGATGTACCCGATCGACCCTGGTCAACCCCCCTTCCGAGGCGCCGCTGCGGGCGCCGGTGTGCGGCGGGTCCCCGGCCGGTGCGCTATCGCGGTCAGTCGGTGCGTTCCTGGGGGGAGGAGTGCTCCCAGTCGGCCAGGATCGTGCGGATTCCCGTGACCAGCAGCAGCGGCCGGTCGAGCATCACGTGGTGACCGGCGAGCGGAATTTCGATCACCGGTGCCACCCGGCCAAGCAGGTTGTACATCTGCACCCCGATGTCCGGCGTCAGCAGGCCGTACTCGGCCCGGAACAGCGCGACCCGGCAGTGCACCTTGCGCAGCACCTCCGGGGAGGGCGTGCGGTTGCCGAACACCTTCGGGTCGAACTTCCACGTCCAGCCGCCCTGCACCGAGCCGATCGACCCACGGGCGATGTGGTCGATGATGAACGGCAACGAGGTCGGCTGGTCCGGAACCGTGCGGAACCGGGCCAGGGCGTCGGTCGCGGTCGGGTAGACCCGCAGCGGCCCGAAGGCGGTCCGGTCGCGGGCCGCCCGCTCCTCCGGGGTGAACTCCTGGACGGGGGAGTCGACGACGACGATGCCGGCGACCCGGTCCGGGTACTCGGCGGCGGTCATGATCGTGACCCAGCCGCCCATGCTGTGGCCGATGATGATCGGCGGTGAGGTGATCCCGGCGTGGTCGATGACGCCGATGACCTCCGCCGCCCACGTGTTCAGCGTGTAGTCCTCGCGCCGGTCGCTGTCACCGTGGCCGGACAGGTCCAGGGCGACTACCCGGTACTCGCTGGGGATCAGGGGGGCGATGTGGTCCCACCACCCCGCGTGGGCGGCGCCGCCGTGCACCAGGACGATCGCCGGCCGCCCGGCCGCACCCCAGCAGCGGTAGCTGATGGTGGCGCCGGCGACCTCGGTCTCGTGCCGCTGCGGTCGGCTGTCAAGGGCGGCCTCGAACCAGGCCGGTGCTTCGTCTTCCATCCCAGGTCTCTGCCGTTCGGGTCGTGGGGCGGGTGGCTCCGGTCGCGGGCCGGGCGGCCTGCGACGTGTCCCACCCTGATACAACACCGCTTGCCCGGGGTTCCGGCCCTTCCGGGGCAGGTTGTCGGATTGACGATGTGTCACCCTGGCACGCTGCGACGACACCGTGACGCGCATGTGACCTCCCGGGCGGCGGCGTGGACCGGCGGTGACTGGCCGACGGCCGCTCAGACGCGGCCGGGGCCGGTGATGCGGCCGGCCAGCACGGGGACGCGCGCACCATCGGGCCAGCGCAGTCGGTCGGACGTGATCAAGCAGGTCGGACGTGATCCAGTCGGTCGGGGCCTGATCCGGTCGGTTGCGGCATGATCCGGTCGGTCAGAACATGAAGGTGGAATTGATGATCGCGCCACGCCGGGTGTACTCGATCACGCAGTCCTGGATGTCCAGCGGATGCGCGGGTATCACCCCGTCGATGACGTCCTGTTCGCGCAGGCCGTGCAGCGACAGCCCGAACCGGCAGACGTAGACCTTCCCGCCTTCCTTGATGAACGTCTCGATCTGGTGGTTGATGTTGTGCTCACCGGGAAACGCGGAATCGCCGGTGTGCGGGAATCCACGGGTCGCCATCGTGTTCATCGCGCCGAGCCCGTAGAAATAGAGGACGGACTCGAAGCCCTTACGGAGCGCGCGGGTGGCCTGCAGTATCGCGACGAAGCTCACCGACGACTCGTGCGCGATCCCGTGGATGAGAGTCAGGTAGCACTCGCCGTCGCGGGCCTGGTAGTCCGGGAAGATCTTGGTCGATCCGTACAGGTTGCTACCCGTGGGAAGCGCCGGATGGGGAACCTCGTTGAGGCTCTGTCGGTCGTTCTCCGTCAGCTCCATGAACGCTCCTCGATCGGGCCCGGGACGTGACCGCGCGGAGCGCCTGTCGCTGGTCTGGCCGGAGCGCCGCCGGTCGCCGTCGACGACGAAACTCGGGACGGTACCGACGATCGGCACGTTCCGCGGAGATCTCCTCGCCGCACGGGTTGCAGTCAAGCATCTCGCCGATTCCTCTGTACGACGAACACGACGATCCGAGACGAAGCTCGTACTTTCTGGTCCCGGTGTGGCCGCGGCGGACCAGACTGTATTGTCTGTCACTCCGAATGGATTTTTCTTTGCAACGATTGACCGGCCTGGGATGTTTTGCGCACCATCGCCGGCGCCAGTCCGAACCGGCGACGGCGCGCGGATTTTCCGGGAATTCGCGCAAGCACCGCTGCTCTGCCCGCCGGGCCGGGCCGGACCGGGCCGGGCTCGGGCTGCCGCGAATCATCCCCTGATCTCGCCGGGATACGCGCCCTGGTGTCTTCGTGCCGGCCGAGGGCTCGCCGGCCGCCACCGCCCCGCGGCGCAGCGCGGACCGCCAGGCAGCGCAACGGCGAACCGGGGATGCTGGTGGGGTGCGATATGCCGTGCTTGCCGACCTCCACGGCCGGCCGGGGGCGTTGCGGCGGATCCTCGCCGCCGCCGCGGTGGCGGGCGCCGACGAGATCGTCTGCCTCGGCGACTACCTGGAGGCGAAGGTCTCGCGCCGCCGGCATGATCCCTCGCGGTTCTGGCCGCTGGAGCGGGTCGTCGACCCCGACCCGGCGCTGTGGGCGCGTCTCGTCGGCATCCGCCGGGTGCTGGGCAACCAGGAGCTGCGCATCCGCGAGCTGCTGCGGCCCGCGCAGATACCCGCCGACCTCGCCGCGCTGCTCGACGCGCCCGAACGGGATCGCCTGCACGGCGTCGTGGGTCTGCACGGCCATCAGATTCGCTGGTCGACCGGCCGCGCCGAGCTGGCCGGCGGCCCGGGCGCGCCGCTCGGGACGGCAGCCCACGACCTCGCGGACGGACGGGACCTGCTCGTCCCGGTCGCCGCCGACGTTCCTCGGGTGCCGGTTGTGGTGGTGGGGCACACCCACCAGGAGGCCCTGTTCGAAATCACCTGGTCGGACACCGCCGCCGGCAGCGAGGCGGCGGACGGCCCGGCGGCGGGTCCGGTGGCCCCGGCGGGGGTCGTGCGGGCGTTGCCTGCCGTCGAGCCCGGCCGGCCGATCTCGGTACCCCGCCCGGACCGCCCGTCCGATGGGCGGCTGTCCGGCGCTGCCACGCTGGTGGTCGCTGCCACGCTGGTGGTCAATGTCGGGCCCGCCCGAGGCAAGCCGTCCCACTGGATGTTGTACGACACGGACCGTGGCGAGATCAGCTTTCGGCGGGCGGTCCGATAGCTAATCGTCCATTGTCAAGCACGTTGGGGCGTCAAATGGCAAGGGTCGGAAGTGAGGGACTTTGGTCCTGTCGCGCCCGACAGATGGGGGTCGTACACTTTCACTAGTCCCGGTGAAGTTCTGCACCTGCGTTCCCCCCGTACGCCAGGTGAGGTGGCTTCACCGGGACTTCTCGCGCTTGAGTGGGTGCGGAGCGTTCCCGGGCGGGAGCGCTCGGTTCCGTGCCGGCGGCCGTGGGATGGCGGCCGCGGCGGCGCTCACCCCCGCGGGGTGATTTCCGGCCGCCTGGCCCACGTGCCGGAGGTATGCCCACGTCCGGTGACCACCGCCGGCGCGATCTCCCGGAGGTCGCACCGGCGCGCTGCGGCGCTCCGCCGATCAGCCTCTCCCAGCGGGTGTCCCCGTCCGGTCGATCCGCGTCTCGCGGCGGGGCGCGTCTCCGCGCCGCTCTGGCCGGCGAGCGCCGGCGGGCCGAGCCCGCCCAGCTTGCGATCGGTAACAGAAGGATGACTGAATGCCACGACGGGTATCGGAGGCGCGACGATGACCCGTGCGTCCGGCGGCGTCGGGACCGTCGGCGGGGAGGGGGAGGGGGCACCCACGATCGAACACCGTCTGTCCCGGAGCGCGTGTCTTCGGCGATGCGGATGAACGATCCGACGGTCGGCGTCGCTTTGCCGACAGGTTCGGCTACGTTCGGATAGATGTGAGATGTTTCGTAGATAACCTGTGTGGGCCGTAGCTGCCCCGTCGACCGGGGTCGATAGCCTGTTTTGGGCATGTACTGACAAAGCTGGGCGTTACATCCGGACGAGTTGGAGGGGGCACGGTCGCGCCGGCGAGAGGCCGGCGTCATCCGGGGTCGTGGGGTCGCGAGGGTCGCGGCCGCCAGGGGAGTTCCGCATCGCGGCGACGCCGCCTCGCGGGTGCCCGCGAACCTGACATTGCGGCTGGGCCGCGGTGCCGGGCGACCGGGGTCCGCGCATCGGCTCGCCACCGCGATACGGGGCATCCGGAGCAGTGCCCGCTCACACGGATAACTCGGAAGGCAGGGGTGAACAGGTGCATGTCCCCGCGGCGCGCATCGTCTTCTCACCGGAGGATCGCGCGGAGATCGCGTCGGCCACGACCGAGATCCTTTCCACCGGTGCGATGACCTTGGGCGCTCATACCAATGAATTCGAGGCGGCATTCGCCGCCGCGCACCGTGCCCCGTTCGCGGTGGCCGTAAGCAGTGGCACGGCCGCACTGGAGATCATTCTCCGCAGTCTGGACGTTCAGGGCGCGGACGTCGTCGTTCCCACCAACACATTCGCCGCGACCGCCTTCGCGGTACTCCGGGCCGGGGGCACCCCGGTCTTCGCGGATGTGAGTCCGGACACCTTTGCGCTGACCGCTCGTGATGTCGAGGCGGTCGTGACGCCCAACACCCGGGCCGTGGTCCTGGTGCACATCGGCGGTCTGATCGCGCCGGACGTCGCCGAGCTGGCGGCGTTCTGCGCCGACCGGGGCCTCGCGCTCGTCGAGGACGCGGCGCACGCCCACGGTTGCCGTCATGGTGCGGGCTACGCCGGCTCCTTCGGGGCGGCGGGCGCGTTCTCGTTCTACCCCACCAAGCTGATCACCAGTGGCGAGGGCGGGATGATCGTCACCGCCGACCCTGCCATCCACGAGGCCGCGCTGATCTACCGCGACCAGGGCAAGGCCGGCTTCCTCGGCAACACCCACATCAAGCAGGGCTACGCGTGGCGCCTCAGCGAGATGCACGCCGTCACCGGCAAGGTGCATCTGCGCCATCTTGACGAGTTCCTGACGACCCGCGCCGCCGTGGCCGCCCGCTACGACGCCGCGCTCGACGCCCTCGACGGTGCGGGCCGCCTGCGGGTGCCCGCGGGCGACGTCTGCAACTACTACAAGTACATCGTGCTGCCCCGCCCCGGCGTCGACCGGGCGCGGCTGAAGAAGGAGCTCAAGGAGCGCCACGGGGTGTCGCTCAGCGGTGAGGTGTACGAGGCGCCGCTGCACCAGCAGCCCGTGTTCAGCGACTACGTGGGCCGCTCGCTGCCGGTCGCGGAGGACCTGTGCGCCCGGCACGTGTGCCTGCCGATCCATTCCGACATGACCGACGCGGAGGCCGACCACGTGGTCACCTCCTTCGCCGCCGCGCTGGCGAGCCTGGACCTGGACGGGTGAGCGTGAGCATGAAGATTGCCGTTACCGGAGGCTCGGGGTTCATCGGCAGCCATGTCGTGGACCGGCTCCTCGACGCCGGCCACGACGTCATCTCCCTCGACGTCGACTCCCGCCCGAGCGACCCGCGAGCCACCAGCAAGCAGGTTGACGTGCTCGACCTGCCGGGGCTGACCGCGGCGCTGGCCGGGGTCGAGGCGGTGTTCCACGTGGCGGGGATGTCCAACGTCGACTTCGCCTACGCCGACCCGGCGCGCACGGTACGCCTCAACGTCGAGGGCACCGGCAACGTCTGCGAGGCGGCCCGGCAGGCCGGCGTCGCCCGCGTGCTGTTCGCCAGCACCGTGTGGGTCTACGGCGCGGTCGGGGAGCAGGCGGATCCGGCGCCGCTCACCGAGGACGCCGAGATCACCCTCGGCCGCGCCGGCCACGTCTACACCTCGACGAAGCTCGCCGCGGAACTGCTGCTGCACAGCTATCAGCAGACCTACGGGCTGCCCTTCACGATCCTGCGCTACGGCATCCCCTACGGCCCCGGCATGCGCGACGAGCTGGTGCTGGCCCGGTTCGTTCGCAAGGCGCTCGACGGCGAATCGCTCACCGTCGCCGGCGACGGGCAGCAGTTCCGCAACTACGTGTTCGTCCGCGACCTCGCCGACGCCCACGTGCTGGCGCTGCGGCCCGAGGCGGAGAACGCCACCATCGCCCTGGAAGGCGCCGAGGCGGTCAGCGTGCTCGAGATGGCGCAGGCGGTGTGCCACCACTTCCCCGGCACGGCGATCGAGCACGTGCCGGCCCGGCCGGGAGACTTCCGGGGCCGGGAGGTGTCGGCGCAGCGAGCGCTGGATCTGCTGGGCTGGCGACCGACCACCCCGTTCACGGACGGGGTAAGGCAGTACATCGAGTGGTACCTGGCAAACCGACGGCCTCCAGCACAGGCCGTCCAGCCCGTCGACGACCTAGACGTCTCCGCGGCGTCCTCGGAGTAACCATGGCGCAGATCGGCGGTATCACGGTGAGCGGATCATCCGAAAACGGCGATTCGGCGGCGACCGCCGCTCCCCCGGGCCGGCCCTCCACGGAGGGTCGGCCGGCAGGGGTGGCGTCGGCGGGGGTGGCGTCGGCGGTCGGGCGACGCGGCGACGACGGGGCACCCGAC
>NZ_JAMQQF010000224.1 GCF_023716945.1 Frankia sp. AiPs1
CGGCCGGGTAGCTCCGGGCCGGTCTGGACGATCGTGCTCGCGGGTGGCGGCGGCACCCGCTTCGGCGGACCGAAGCAGTTCTTCGACCTTGGCGGCGAGCCGCTGCTCGCCCACCCGGTCGCGGCGGCCCGCGCGGCCAGCGACGGCATCGTCGTGGTCGTACCCGCGGGAACGGCCGCGAGCTGGTCGCCGCTGCCCGGCGTCCGGCAGGTGACCGGCGGCGCCACCCGGGCCGAGTCGGTCCGGGCCGGCCTCGCCGCCGTGCCCGCGGACGCCGGCATCATCGTGATCACCGATGCCGCTCATCCGCTGGCCACCGCCGCCCTCTACCGGCGCGTCGTCGACGAGGTCCGGGCCGGGGCCGATGCCGCCGTGCCCGGCCTGCCACTCACCGAAGTCGTCAAAGAGGTCCGAGTCGCCGAGGAGATCCGGGTCACCGAGGAGATCCGAGTCACCGAGGAGATCCGAGTCACCGAGGAGATCCGGTCTACGGGTGGGATCGGTCCCGCCCCCAGGCTGGTCGCGGGGGCATCGCTGCCGCGAGAGACCCATCGCCTGGTGCAGACACCGCACGCGTTCCGGGCCGATCTGCTGCGCTCCGTGCACGCAGGCGCCCGCGAGGCCGTGGAGGACTCGGCGATGGTCGCCGAGGCCGGCGGCCTGGTCGTCGTCGTACCGGGCGAACCCGCCAACATCCATGTCACGACGCCGGACGAACTCGCCATGGCCCGGCTGCTGATCACCCACGTCCGCTCCGAGGGGGAATCCGATGAGTTCGGTACTGGTCGAGTCCACGCTGTCCGATGACGAGCGACGGGCCAAGCTCTACCAGGGCGACCTGTTCGTCTATGCACCCAGGCCGGCGACCCGCGAGTTCGTCGAGTTCAGCCGCGCGCTGATCCGGGAGGCGTTCGGCAGCCTCGACCCGGAGACGGCGCAGTACCACATGCCCGTCGAGGAGTACGCCGCCCTGCTCGGGGAGCTCAAGCCGCGGTTCATCCACCATCCGACCTGCAAGGAGCTGCTGCCGGCGATCCTCGCCGAGCATGGCGCCGACCCGTCGAAGACCTACTTCGACGTGCCGCGGCTGCGGACCTCGACGTCGGATGACTACCTGACCTCCGGTATCGCCTACGCCTTCCATCCGCACCGCGACACCTGGTACTCGGCGCCGTTCTGCCAGCTCAACTGGTGGATGCCGATCTTCGACATCGTCCCGGAGAACGGTCTGGCCTTCCACCCCCGCTACTTCGGCCAGGGCGTGAAGAACGGCTCCCGCGAGTACGACTACTACGAGTGGAATGCCAAGAGCCGGGCGGACGCGGCGAAGCACATCAAGTCGGACACCCGCAAGCAGCCCAAGCCGGAGGAGGAGGTGGAGATCTTCCCGCAGACCCGGGTGGTCGCGCCGTCCGGCGGCATGCTGATCTTCTCCGCGGCGCAGTTGCACTCCTCGGTCCCGAACGACTCCGGGCGCACCCGGTTCAGCATGGACTTCCGCACGGTGCACTTCGACGACGTCATCAATCACGTCGGGGCGCCGAACGTCGACTCCGAGTGCACCGGCACCACGATGCGGGACTATCTGCGCGGCACCGACCTCACCCGCATCCCCGAGGACGTCTGCCTCAGCTACGACACCGCGCCCCCGCGGGAGGACGCCGTGCTGGTGTTCTCGCAGGCGTCGAACGCGTGACGGCCAGGCCCGCGGGCGGCCCGGCATCTCCGGGCGACTTGGCATCCCCGGGCGGCCCGGCGACGGACGCGGTGGCGCTCGCCGGGCATGTCGCCGTCGTGACGGGGGCGTCCAGCGGCATCGGCCGCGCCACCGCGCTGCGCCTCGCCGCGGACGGCGCCACCGTCTTCGCTCTCGGCCGTGACCAGGCCCGCCTCGACAGCCTCGGCAAGGAGGCGACCGGGCCGGGCGCGCTGCTGCCGGTCCGGCTCGACCTGACCGCCGACGCGGCCGTCACCGACTTCGTCGCCGAGGTAACCGCCCGTCACGGCCGGGTCGACCACCTGGTGCACAGCGCCGGGGCCTACGCCAGCGCCCGGGTGGACGCGGCGTCGCTGGCCGACCTGGACGCGCAGTACCTCGCGAACGTCCGGGCGCCCTACGCGCTGACCCAGCGGCTGCTGCCCGCGCTACGGGTCGCGGGGGCCGGCGGCGGCGCCGACATCATCATCATCAACTCCACCCAGGGCGTTCGCGCGGGAGCGGGAGCAGGTCAGTTCGCCGCGACCCAGCACGCCATGCGCGGCTTCGCCGACAGCCTGCGCCAGGAGATCAACGCCGACGGGATCCGGGTCGCCACGATCCACCTGGGCCGCACGGCCACCCCGCGCCAGGAGACGATCTACGCGCGGGAGGGCCGGGAGTACGCGCCGGCGCTGCTCATCCAGGCCGACGACGTCGCCGACCTCGTCGAGTACCTGATCCGGCTGCCCCCCACCGCCGAGATCACCGAACTCCACCTGCGCCCGGCGAAGAAGAGCTACTAGGGCCGAAGAGGGCTCGGTAGCGCTGGGCGGCCCGGGGGTTGCTCGGGGGGTCGACCAGCGAGGACTGGACGTTGCCCGCATCGGTCGCGGTGAAGTACGCCTCGTAGGCGAGGTTCGCCCGGTTCGCCTGGAACAGCTCGTACATCTTCTGGACGTAGAACGGGTTGTCCGCGCCGCCGCCCGCCGAGCGGACAACGCCCCATTCCGGCACGGCGAACTTCTTGCCGTGTTCAGCCGCGAACCGGGCGACCGTGCAGGCACCCGAGGCCATGGTGCACTGGGCGTCGAAAGTCGCCCGGGTGAAGGACGGCGGGTAGGAGTCGTAGGCGTCGACGCTGACGACGTCGACGAACGCGTCGCCGGGATAGGCCGCCCAGATGTTGTCGCCGTTGGGCATCGAGTCCCGGTGCGCCGAGATGTTCCAGTCGATGCGGACGTCGGGCGAGGTCGAGCGGATCGCGGTCACCGTCCGCTGGAAGCAGGTCCGCCAGGTGGCGGTGTCGCGCGGGTACCACCAGAACCAGTTGCCGTTGAACTCCCAGCCGAGGCGGACGTAGGCGTCCCCGCGGCCGTTGCGCACCAGCGTCCGCCCGAACGTCGCCCAGTTGGCGTCGTAGTCGCCGCGGGCGCAGGCGGCCTCGTCGCCGTCCTTCGGGAACAGCGGTTGGGCGATGGACACCTTCCCGGCGTAGGCGTTCGGGCGTAGTCCCGACAGCGGCCAGTCATCGGCGACGATCTTCCGCCAGGTGTCACGGACGGTGAACACGACGGCGATGTCGGTCCGGCGGCCGAGCCAGTGTTCCCACGCGGCCAGATCCTGGGGTGGATTGGCATTGGCGCCCGAGGTCCAGGTGACCCCGCCGACCTGTGGCGCGGGCGGACCCGCGACCCCGCCCCCGTGACTACCGTCATCGCCACCACCACGACCGAGGGCGACCAGCCCGACGGCACCGAGCACGGCCACCAGGACCATCGCGAGACCGGTGACCGCCAGGGCCCGACCGCGCCGCGACCGCGGCCTGCGCCGCCGTGTCCCGCCCGAATAGCCAGGCCCCCCGGCCCCACCCGCGCCACCAGCGCCACCCGCACCGCCGGCACCACGGGGGTCACCGGCCCTACCGGGCTGGCCGGGCTGGAGCGTCGAGCCGGACGTCTCGGGGTCCGTGGACGCGCCAGAGTCCACGGACCCCGAGGTCCGGATGCCCGGCAGCGGCATGGTACCGGTGTCGGCACCGGGCCGGCCGGGCCCGCCACCCCCCTGGATCGAGACGGCGCGGGTCGGCGAGGTGCCGCCCCGCTGCGGACCAAACCGGTCGGACGGGGGCGGACGCCCTCCCGGCTCTATGCCGGAATAGCGCACGTTACACCTCCACGCTGAGGACAGATGGTCGCCAGACGCCGGAACGACCGGACGTCATCGCGACAGCAATGCACGACCGACCCCGCCGCACAGGTACGAGAACAGGCTTCGGGCCGCGGCCGACAATGCCGCCCTGTTCGAGGAACGCGGGTCTTCACCCGCGGAGTTCCCGGGCCGGAGAACTTCTCCGACCGCGGCCGTTCGGGCGACCCAGGCCATTATTCACCCGACGGCGCCAGGTTCCCGGAAGACACCACGAGGACGACTGCAGGCGGTGACGGATAGGCGACCGTACGCCCCGAGAATGGACAGAAGACCACGGTGCGGGACGTCCGATCCGCGCCGGTTAGACTTGCCGACGATGCCGTCCACGCACGGCGCACCGGGCCGCCGTGCGGGGCCACCCGGCTATCGTCCGCAGCGTCCACCGCGCCCATCCGGCCGCGGTGCGCCCGCCGACCGAGAACGGGGGACGGGAAACCAGTGGTAACCACCACCCTCACGACCAGGATTCCGCGGTCGTGGGTGATCCCGACCCAGGAGACGGGCAGCGGCCGGACCGTCAACGACGCGACGCTGCGGCTGCTCACCGTTCTGCTGTTCTTCGAGATCTTCTTCCAGCGGATCGCCATCCCCGTCGGCGGCTCACAGGTCCAGGTGATCCTGCCGATCACCTACGTGTGCGCGGCGCTCATGGTCAGGCGGGGCGGCCTGAGCCGGAACTCGGGCCGGATGACCGGCTACCTGGTCGCGATGACGGCGTGCTCGCTGTCGGCGCTCGTCGCCTTCCTGCGGCAGAAGGACAGCACGTCCCTGACGTCGCTGATGCTGCTGCTGGCGACGTATGTCCCGTTCGTCTTCGGCCTGCGCCCCGCCGACGCCCGGGCCCTGCTGCCCCGGCTGCTCGACCGTTTCCTCATCATGATCACCGTGCTGGCCGGGCTGGCCCTGTTCCAGTTCGCGATTCAGCTCGTCGGCGTTCCGTACACCGACGTGGTCAAGGACGTCGTGCCGTCGAATCTCCTGATGCACGGCTTCAACACTTCCTACCCGGTCCAGTACGGATCGTCGCTGTACAAGTCGAACGCCTTCGTCTGTCTGGAGGCGTCGTTCTGCTCGCAGTTCCTCGGTTTCGGCATCGTGGTCTGCGTCCTGCGCAACGGCGGCTGGTGGCGGCTGCTCATGTTCGTGCTGGCGATTCTCAGCACCGTTTCCGGCACCGGTCTGCTGCTGCTGGCCTGCGCGGGCGTGCTGCTGGCCGTCCACAAGGGCGCCAAGTTCGCGTTCACCGCCCTGATCGGCGTTGGCCTCATCGCCCTGGTCATCAGCTTCACCCCGGCGTCGAGCATCTTCGCGGCCCGGGCGACGGAGACGTCCTCGTCGACCTCCAGCGGCAGCCTGCGCTTCGTCCAGCCCTACCAGCGCACCTGGGACGCGCTCGGCAGCGATCCGGCGACGGTCGTGTTCGGCTCCGGCGCGGGCTTCGCCGACCGCGACGCCGGCGAGTTCTTCCGCCGCACCGGGCTGCCGCTGAACTACGCGCTCGTGCCGAAGCTCGTCCTCGAGTACGGGGTCCTCGGCACGGTGACGTTCCTCAGCTTCATCGTGGCGATGTTCGTCCGTGGCTCCCAGTCGTTCGTGCTGTCCGGTTCGGTGCTGATCTTCTACACTGTGCTGTCCGGCGGCCTGTTGGCCCCGGTCGTCACCGGTCTGGGCCTGCTGCTCGTCGCCTGGTTCACGGTCACGCCGCAGGAGTCGCTCCGGCTGGCCGACGATCCCGGGCCACCGCCGCCGGGTCCCTCGGCCCCCGCGCAGCGCAGGTCCTTCGCGGGCATCTGACCCGCCTCGCCGGGCCCCGGCCGGGCGCCCGGCGCCGCACTGGCGACCATGGAGGTGCCCACCGGTGGACGACCTGGCGCAGAGCTGGCGAGCCGTTGACGACTATCTCGTCGACACCCTCGTCGACGAGGACGACCCGCTGCGGCAGGCCCGGGCCGCGAGCCGCGCCGCCGGGCTGCCGCCGATCGAGGTCGCGGCGAACCAGGGCGCGTTCCTGGCCCTGCTCGTCCGCCTGGTCGCCGGTCGGCGGGTGCTGGAGGTGGGCACCCTCGGCGGATATTCGACGATCTGGCTCGGTCGGGCCGTCGGGCCGACCGGCCGGGTGGTCACCCTGGAGGTCGATCCCCATCACGCCGAGGTGGCCCGGGGCAACCTGGCGCACGCCGGCCTCGGCGCCGTCGCGCAGGTCGTGCTCGGTCCCGCCGTCGACTCGCTCGACGCGCTGATCGCGGCCCGGCCCGAGCCGTTCGATCTCGTGTTCATCGACGCGGACAAGCAGAACAACGCGCGATACCTGGCCGCCGCGCTGCACCTGACCCGCCCCGGCAGCGCGATTGTGATCGACAACGTGGTGCGCCGCGGGACGGTCGTCGATCCCGACAGCGCGGACCCCGACGTCCGGGGAACCAGGGCTGTGCTCGACCTGGTCCGGGCAGAGCCGCGGCTGACGGCGACCGCGTTGCAGACCGTGGGCAGCAAGGGCTGGGACGGCTTCGTCCTCGCCCTCGTCGGCCCGCCGCAGTAGGCGCCGAAACCGTACCGACCGCACTGCAACCGGCTCGGCCGCAACGGCGGCGGCCCCGCTCCTCGTCGCGCAAGGCGAGGAGCGGGGCCGTCGTCGTTGGTCTCGGTGGAGCGCCGCCGAGGCGGCGCGGCGGGCGGCCTACCGGGCGGGGCGGGCGTAGCGGTCGGTGGCCTCCGGGTCCATGCCGCTGCGCTTGGCCGGCGGGCCTTCGCCGCCCACCGGCGAGTTCGACGTGATCGTGTCGACCGAGGAGCGGCGCTCCGGGGCGGCGTTGCCGGTCGCCCGACGGATGCCGGTCCGGCCGTCGTGGACGACGCCGACGACGCGCTCGGCGAGCGCCGGCCAGTCCCGCGGCACCTGCTCCAGCTCCTTGAGGTGCGTCTCGGTGGACGTGATGACGACGACCGCGTCGGCCTGGATCGCCGAGGCCGCGGTCATCGGCAGCTCGGCCAGCGCCGAGGTGACCAGGATGACCAGGTCGACGACGGGCGCGCGGTCGGCGAGGATCGGCGCGAGACCGCCGGGGCGCGCCGCCCGCGCGGGCGACACCCGGTTGTAGAGGATGTGCCCGCGGCCGGTGCCGGACGAGCGGGCAAGGCAGGTCGGCTCGTGCGCCCAGCGCGGCAGCTCCCCGGAGGTCGCCCGCGGCAGCCCCTCCAGCGACGCCCGCACCTCCGAGGACGGGGAGGTGTCGAGGATCAGCACGACGCCCTGGTCGTCCGACCAGGCGGCGGCCACGGAGGAGACGAGGTCGGCGGCGAGGTCCCCGCGCGACGCCGGGGTGAACGCGACGACCTTGCTGGTCGGCGACATCACCGCCGACATTGCCGAGACGAGGGTCTCGGCCGCGCTCGCGGTCGTGCGCCCCGGCTCCAGCGCCGCGATCAGCGGGACGCCGAGGGTGTCCGACGGGTTGTGCGGGTCGAGGATCGTCGGCCGGCGCTGGTACATGATCCAGATCGCGGCGATGGAACCGAGCAGGCCCACGATCACCGCGACGAGAACGTTGCGGAGCAGGTTGGGGCCACCCTGGCCGTCGGCGACCGGCGGCTCGGCCAGTTTGATCGCGGAGCTGGCCAGCACCGACCCGGTGCGGGCGTCGGCGATCTTCTGGTTCAACTGGTTGATCTGGTTGCTACGCACGGTTGCGTCGTTTGCTGCGGCCACATCGGTGCCCTGGCCGGCCGTGGCCCCCTCGTTGACAAGCTGGTCACGGAGCTTGATCAGCGCAGCCACCGAGGCCTCACTGTTGGCGCCGTAGCTCGTCAGCAGCGTGCCGTAGGCCGCCTCGGCGGACTTGACCAGGGAGTTCGCCGCCTCCTGCGACGGCCCCTTGCCCTTGATGACGAAGAAGTAGCCCTCGTCCGACGGGGAGGTGCTCAACCGGCCCGACACGTCCGACTCGGTCAGCTTGAGATCTTTCGCGATCACCGCCACGGCCGCCGAGGACTGGGCGAACTGCGCCTGGGTCTGGACGAACCGGGTGGCGTCGACCGAGTTGGCGCCCAGCGTGCCCGAGTCCGTGGAGAGGAAGACCCGCGCGCTCGACGCGTAGCTGGCGGACTGCGCCTTGGAGTAGATGGCCGACAGCGCCGCGAAGATCACAACCACGATGACGATGATCAGCAGCCGTGGCTGGATGATGCGAAACAGCGAGGGAGCGGACGGGGCCCGGCTGGTCTCGCCACCCGCCTGTGCGTTGCGGCTCATGACGTGCCCGCCTCGGACTCAGGACGGGCGGACCGGGCCCGCACGCGGATCGGAGAGCCGGCGAGCTGACGCACCGACACCTCCAGCAGGACGTGAAGCGGACTCAAAGTGGCCCCCCACAGGAGCATCCGGCCCGATTGCCGGACCACGGTCTAGATCTGACGAACCGATTTGTGAGCATAGCCGATAGCGGATAGTAAACGGTCATAGCTATGACTGGCGCCGAGATGGCGCTCAGGTGTCGCGTCTGCCACGCCGCGGGCCGGTTCCGCGACGATGACCGTCGCGCTGACCTCCCCCGGCGAGACCCCTACCGTCCACATCATCCACCGACCCGATACCGCGCTCGGATTCACCCGACTTCCGTCGCGGCGAAGGACGGTCACGATCCGTGCGGTCCGGCCGCGGTCGGGGAAGTTCCCGTCGCAACTCTTCCGGGACGTCAGACTTCCGGACTTTTGTCGGGTAATTTCCGTCCCGTCGTTTTGTGTTGGACTTACCACGCCGCGCCGAACCATCGGGCAACTCCCACCCGCCGGTCATTTCCGCCTCGTCGAACCCGCCCGCGGCCGGACGGCCGGGCGCCGGCCGTCGTCCCCCGGAAGAACGTCGGTCCTCGCGTGATCGTCCCCGTTCCGGCGACCGGCCGGCCGCGGAATCGGGATCGACGCCCCCGCGCGCCGCCCCGGCCGGCACCGACTCGGGCAGCACCGACTCGGGCAGCACCCGCTCGGGCGGCACCGGCTCGGGCGGCCTCGCCCCCCGGTCCGACCATCCAGCACGGCCGCCGCGCCCCTCCCCCGGCCGGGGCCGCCGCGACCC
>NZ_JAMQQF010000225.1 GCF_023716945.1 Frankia sp. AiPs1
ACCGCTGCCGGCCGGTGGGCCCGTGCGGGTGCGCGCGGCGATCCAGGCCGCCCTGGGCGTGTCGCCCAACCGCACCAGCCTGCTCACGCGCACCGGGATTGGTCCCACGGCCGCGCTCACCGGGCTGGTGGCGGCCCTCGCGGCCGGGTCCGTGGACCCGGCGGACCCGTGGTGCGCCGCCCATCTGCACTGCCCCCCGCTGCCCGTGGCGGTCGCCGCCGACCTCGCCGTCAGCGCCCTCAACCCGTCCCTGGACTCCTGGGACCAGGCCCCGGCCGCCATCACGATCGAGACCGAGGTCGTCGCCGCGCTCGCCGCGCTCGCCGGCTTCGACCCGGATCGGGCCACCGGCACGATCACCACCGGCGGCTCGGAGTCCAACCTCATGGGCCTGCTTCTCGCCCGGGATGCCGCCCGCCCGGGGCCGGCGAGGACAGCCGCCGCGGTCGCGCAAGCGCAGGCGCCGAACGGGCGGCTGCGCGTCTTCCGCTCGGCCGCCGCGCACCTGTCGGTGGATCGCGCCGCCGCCGTGCTGGGCCTCGACGACCCGCCGGTGGCCGCCATCCCCACCGACGGCCAGGATCGGATGCGCGTCGACCTGCTGCGACGGACGCTCGCCGAGCACCCCGGCCCGGCCGTCGTCGTGGCCACCGCGGGCACCACCGACGCCGGGGCCGTCGACCCGCTACGCGAGATCGCCGCCGCGGTCGAGGAGCACCGGCGCCGGCTGTCCGGGCGGCGACCTCCGACCGCAACGACCGCACCGACCACACCGACCACACCGGGCCATCCCCCCTCGTCCGGCTGGCTCCACGTGGACGCGGCGTACGGCGGCGGCGCGCTGTTCTCCGACCGGCTGGCCGGCCACCTGGACGGGCTCGCACTCGCCGACTCGGTGTCCCTGGACCTGCACAAGCTGGGCTGGCAGCCGGCTCCGGCCGGCATCTTCCTGACCCCCCGTCCGGACGGGTGGCCCAGTCTGCGTGCCGCGCGAGCGGACTACCTCCGCTCCGAGGACGACGAGGCGGCCGGCTTTCCCAGCCTCCTGGACCGGTCCCTTCGGACCACCCGCCGCGCGGACTCCTTCCCGATCGCGGTGACGCTGCGCGCGCTCGGCCGCGACGGGCTGGGCGCCATGGTCGACGCCTGCCACGATCTCGCCCGGCACGCGGAACGGACCGTCCACGCCGATCCCCGCCTCGAGTCCGCCTATCCGGTCACGCTGAGCACGGTCGTCTTCCGCTACCGGCCACAGCCCGGCGCCACCGGCTCGGCGGCGGCATGGGCCACCGAGCGGCTGAATCGACTCAACGCTGACATCCGCCGCACGCTGTTGTTCGACGGGCGCGCGGTCGTCGGCCGGACCCGAGCGGGACCCGAGCGGGCCGTGCACCTGAAGCTCACCCTGCTCAATCCCGACGCCACCCAGGCCGACGTGGACGCGCTACTACACCTGGTCGCCGCGATCGGCGACGAACTCGCCGGTGGGGACGGCGGTGGCATCGGGAGCATCTCGTGACCGCAGACCAGCCCACGGCTGCGGCCATCGCTGATGACCTCGCCACCGAGACCCTCCTGCGCTGCTGGCTTCGGGAGACCGGCGCGCTGCCGGCCGCCGGCGCCCGCGCGATCGACGTCGAGCTGCCGGCCTCGGGCCTGTCTCTGCGGGTGATGATGACCCACCGCTCGCCGTCCGGGTGGCACCGGTTTGCCCAGCCCGAGCTGGTCTCCCCGGTGGGCGCGCCGTCGCCCGTCGACGCCGGCCTGCTCGCCGCGCTCCTCGTCCGGGAAATCACCGCGGAACGGGGGCTGCCCGCCGCCCAGGGGGCCGAGGCGCTGAACCGGATCCTGGACTCGGCCTGCCGGATCGCCGCCCATCTCGACGCCCGCCGGACGCAGGGGCAGCCGAGCGCCATCCCCCCGTTCCTGGCCGCGGAGCAGGCGTCGCTCACGGGCCATCCCTTCCATCCGGCAGCGGCGAGCCGACAGGGGGCCTCCGATCGGGCGATGGCCGCCTACTCCCCCGAGCGGGCCGGCTCCTTCGCACTGCACTGGTTCGCCGCTCACCCCTCGGTGGTGTCGACGTCGGGTGGCCCGGCGGCAGAGCGCAGCTCCACGGCGACGTCGCCGGCTGACCGCCAACCGGTCGCGCGTCTGCTGACCGAGCTGTTCGGCGACGACGCCGCCGGCGAGGCTGCGGGGCACCGCCCGACCGGAGCGGGGCCGCCTGCACCTACCGGCGCTGGCCGAGGCGGCCTGCCGGCCAGGCGCCCTCCGCCCGGCTACATCCCGGTACCGGCCCATCCCTGGCAGGCCCGTGAACTCACCGAATGCGCGGACAGCCCACTGGCCCGGCTGCTCGCCGACGGCCGCCTCGTCGACCTCGGCGGGTCGGGCCCGCGGTGGTATCCGACGTCGTCCCTGCGCACCGTCTGGCGGCCGGACAGCCGGGTGATGCTCAAGCTCTCGCTGGGCCTGCGGATCACCAACTCCCGCCGGGTCCTGCACCTCGGGGAGCTTCGACTGGCGGAGATGATCACGAGACTGGTCGACGCGGGCCTCGGCGCCGCTCTCACCGCCCGGCATCCGGACTTCCACCTCATCGGGGAGCCCGACTGGGTGGCGGTGACCCGTCCGGACCGGCATCCGCCGTCCGGGGGATCCGAACGGTTGGGCGTCCCCCGGTCGACCGAGGCCTTCGGCGGGGCATCGGACGCCAGCGATGGCACGGTGGGGCTGGAGACCGCCATCCGCACGAACCCCTTCGGCCCGACCGATCGGGCCGTGAGCCTGGCGGCGCTGATCGCGCCCCGGCCCGATCGGGTGCCGGACAGTTACGGCCGGTCCCGGGCCGGGATGCTCCCCCGGCTGCTCGCCCGGCTGGCCGACCGCCGACACGAACCCGTTCAGGAGCTCGCCGCGGCCTGGTTCGGGCGCTACCTGGCGGTGCTCGCAGCCCCCGTACTCGACCTGTACCTGCGGTTCGGCGTGGGCGTCGAGGCACATCTGCAGAACACCCTGGTCAGCCTGGATGCCGACGGCTGGCCGGTGGCCGGGTGGTATCGCGACAGCCAGGGCTACTACGTGGCCGCCTCGGCCGCCGCGGCCATGGAACGCCTGCTACCCGGCTTCGCCACGGACCTCGACGCGATCTTCGATGACGAGCTGGTGGCGGAGCGCATCATCTACTACCTGTTCGTGAACAACGTCTTCGCCGTGGCGGGGGCCCTGGGCGCGGCCGGCGTCGCCGACGAACACCGCCTGCTCGGACGCGCACGCGACCTGCTGTCCCGGATGGCCTCAGACGCCCGATCGGACCACGGCCCGGACGGGCCGCCCGCCGTCCGCCGCCGGCTGCTCGAGACCCTCCTGACAGCCTCCGCCCTGCCCAGCAAGGGCAACCTGCGCACCTGCGTGGACGGCCGCGACGAGCTGATCGGACCGGTGGCCGCCCAGTCGGTCTACGTACAGATTCCGAACCCGCTGTTGGAGGCCGCCCCGTGACGTCCCGCATCCCGCCCGAGCCCCGCGACGAGCCGCCGCGGACCCCGGTCACGGTCCCGGCACCGGACCTCCCCCATCCGGAGGAACCGGACTACGACGTTGTAGGGGTCGGGCTGGGGCCGTTCAACCTGTCACTGGCCGCACTGGCCGACGGCCTCCCCGGCCTGCGGGCCGCCTTCTTCGAGCAGGAGCCGGGCTTCACCTGGCACCCCGGCCTGCTGCTGGAGGGCACGACCCTGCAGGTGCCGTTCCTCGCCGACCTGGTCACCCTCATCGATCCGACCAGCCCATGGTCGTTCCTGTCCTACCTGCGCGCGCACGACCGGCTCTTTCGCTTCTACCTCTACGAACGCTTCCACATCCCCCGCCGCGAGTACGACGCCTACTGCCGCTGGGTCGCAGCGGGCCTGCAGTCCACCCATTTCGGTGCCCGGGTGGAGGCGGTCCGCTGGCATCCCGACGCCGGGCTGTTTCGCCTCGTGGTCACACAGACGGCGCCGCCGGCAGCGACGGCGCACGCCGGGCCCTCCGATCGGGCTGGTGCCTGGTCCACCCGGGTGGTGACGGCGCGGCATCTGGTGCTCGGAATCGGCACCGAGCCGACCACGCCACCCGCTTTTGCGGAAGTCGAGAGCGACCGGGTGTTCCACTCGGCGCATTACCGCCAACGGCGCGCATCCCTGGCAGGGCTGGCCCATATCGCCGTGGTTGGATCCGGCCAGTCCGGCGCCGAGGTGTTCGCCGACCTGGTGCGCAACCAGCAGCCGGCGACGCAGCACCTGACCTGGATCACCCGCACCCCCGCCTTCGCGCCGATGGAGTACTCGAAGCTGGGCCTCGAACAGTTCACCCCCGACTACGTCCGTTACTTCCACGGCCTGGCGCAGGGCCGCAAGGACACGCTCGTCCCGGCGCAGTGGCAGCTCTACAAGGGGATCGACGCGGAGACCATCGCGGAAATCTACGACCTGCTCTACGAACGGACGATCGACGGTGGCGACGAGGCGGTCACGCTGCTACCAGGGGTGTCGGTGCAGTCTGCGTCGCTGGCCGGCGAGCCGGCAGAGATCGCGCTCGCCTGCCGTCATCGTGATCAGGACCGGACCTTCGCGCTGACCACGGACGCGGTGGTGCTGGCCACGGGATATGCCGCCCGGCGCCCGGCCCTGCTCGATCCGGTAGCCGGGCTGCTGGCTCTCGACGACGGAGGTCGGTTCCAGATCGACGCCCGTTACCGGATCGCCACCGACCCGGGCGTGACCGGGCGTCTCTACGTCCAGAACGCCGAGTTGCACACCCACGGCGTCGGCGCCCCCGATCTCGGCCTAGGCGCCTGGCGGGCCGCGGTCATCCTCGATGACCTGACCGGAGGACACGCGTACCGACTACCGCCGCCATCGGCGTTCACGACCTTCGGTGCCCCTCCCCGGACGGACGGGTCCCACCCCGCACCAACGACCACGGCGACAGCGGCGACAGCGGCGACAGCGGCGACAGCGGCGACAGCGGCGACAGCGGCGACAGCGGCGCCGGTGCGCCAGGTCAAGCCCAGCAGCGTCGCCGCCTGCCCGGTGGCGGACGGTGGGGGACGTCGGGCATCCGACGGCGCGCTGGACGCAGCCTCCGATCCGGGACTACGGCGGCGGCATCCCGTGATGCTCGGGGAGGCCGACCGGTGACCCTCCACCCGCCTGCCGCGGGATCCCCGCCGCCGGTGACGAGGTCGGGCGGGTCAGCCGCCGATCGCTGGCGGCAGGCCGGTCGCATGCTGCTGACCAAGCTCATCGCGGAACTCGCTTACGAGGATCTGCTCAGGCCGCAGCTCGAGGACGACGCCGGCGACACGGACCGCGCGGGACATCCCCCGATCGGCCGGGGACCCCTTCGGACCCACCGGCTGGTGACCGCCGGCGCCGTCTACCAGTTCCGCGCCCGGCGAGGCACGTTCGGGTCCTGGTGGATCGATCCCGCGACCCTCACCCGCGCCGCCTCACCAGTCGGGGGGCAGGAGACCATCCTGTCTCCCGCGAGCGGACCAGCGGACCAGCGGCTTGTCGAACCGCGCGACCATGGGCGGACCGGCGAGGGTGCTGCCGATGACCCGGTGCGGTTTCTGCGGGATGCGCAGTCCCTGCTCAGGTGGCCCGATCCGGTCCTTGCCGACGTGGTGCGCGATCTGCTCGCCACTCAGTCAGCCGATCAGCATCTCCTGGCCACGGCGTCGCCCGCGGCGCTCCTGGCCCGCCTGCCCTTCGTCGCGCTGGAGGGCCATCAGACGGGCCATCCCTGTCTCGTCGCCAACAAGGGGCGCCTCGGCTTCGGCGCGGCCGCCAGCCGATACACCCCGGAGGCCAAGGCGCCCTTCCGCCTGCGCTGGGTGGCAGCGCATCCCGTGATCGGGCGGTACTGGGACATCGCGTCGACCGGCTCCGACCTGCCGGACGGGTCCGCCATGGCCCGGTCGGGCAATGCTGATCTGGTCCGCGCCGAGCTGGACACCGCGACCCGCGCCCGCTTCGCCGACGTCCTCGCCCACACTCCGGCGGCCGAAGCGGCGACCGGAGCGGCGACCGAGGACTACGTCTGGCTGCCGGTGCACCCATGGCAGTGGGAGAACGTGATCGTCCCGCTGTTCGCCGCCGAGCTCGCCACGGGTCTGCTGGTCCCGTTGGGCGAAGGGCCAGACCGGTACCTCCCGCTGCAGGCCGTCCGCACTCTGGCCAACATCGACCGGCCGGAGCGGCGCAACGTCAAGCTTGCCTTGATGATCCGCAACACCCTGGTGTGGCGCGGCATGTCCGCGGCGGACGCCGCCGCCGGGCCGGCGGTGTCGCGCTGGCTGCTCGACCTGCGCGACGCCGATCCGTTCCTGCGGGAGGTGACGGGGGTGCTGCCCCTGGCCGAGGTGGCCGGCGCCGCCGTCGCCCATCGGGCCTACGACGCCGTCCCCGGCGCGCCCTATCGGCTACACGAGCTGCTCGGCGTGATCTGGCGCGATCCGGTGGAGCGGCATCTCGTCGACGGGGAGCAGGCTCGCAGTCTCGCGTCGCTGCTCACGATCGGATCGGACGGACGGTCCCTGGCCGCGGAACTGGTGGCCCGATCGGGCCAGTCGGCCCGTGACTGGCTTGCCGCCCTCTTCGCCGCGTTGCTGCCGCCGCTGCTGCACTACCTGTACCGGTACGGGGTCGCCTTCACCCCACACGGAGAGAACATCATCTGCATCTTCGACACCGAGCAGCTACCCAGACGGATCGCGGTGAAGGACTTCGGCGCTGACATCGAGCTGGTGGACGGCGACTTCCCCGAACGCGCCGGCATGCCCACGCAGGCGGCGGCGCACTGCCGCCATTGGCCCGGACCGTTACTGGCCCACTCGGTGCTCTCCGCCGTGTTCGCCGGCCACTTCCGTTACTTCTCCGTGCTTGCAGCGGATCATCTGCAGGTCGAGGAGGGCGAGTTCTGGCGGCTGGTCCGGGCGACGATCGATGGCTATCACGCCCGGTTCCCCCAGCTACGGGAACGCTTCCGCGAGATCGATCTGCTCGCACCGCGGTTCGACCGGGTCTGCCTGAACCGCGAGCAGCTCGCCGGCGCAGGGTTCCACGACCGGGCGGACCGGGACGGCGGGTTCGACCTGATGCACGGGGAGGTGGCCAACCCGGTGGCGACGGTGACCGTTCGGGGACCCGTGCCCTCGACCGAGCCGTCGATGGCACGAACGGAGGACGTATGACGTCGCTGCCAGCGCCGATACCACCTGCCCGCTCGGCGGGGCCCGCCGAGGGGCAGAGCCCGGCCGAACCGGCCGGTCACCTGCCCGTCCCCGCACCGCCGCAGCCCGCCGACCCGGCCTCGCCACCCGATCGGGCCAGTGCCGGCGGCAGTGCTGGCCCGCGATCGGCGACCGCCGACCCCCAGGCGACGGAGATCGATCCACCGGCGGCGGGCATCGAGGCCCTGCACCGGCTGCTGACCGGCGACCATGCGGTCGAGGAGGTCGTCGTCGCCACCGTCGACCTACAGGGCCGACTGGTCGGCAGCGCCGTGTCCCCCGACCACTTCACCGGCGAGGTGCTCGCCGACGGGATGGGTGCGTGCACCTACCTGCACGCCGTCGACGTGGACATGCAGTCCGACGGCGGCTATCCGCGCACCCCCTGGCACGACGGTTTCGGAGATCTTCGTCTCCGGCCCGATCTCTCCACCCTGCGCCGAGCACCGTGGCGCCCGTCCTGTGCGGTCGTCCTGGCGGACGCGTCCTGGCCCGACGGGTCCCCCGTGGACGTCGCCCCCCGAACGGTGCTGCGCCGCCAGCTCGACGCGCTCGCCGCCGTCGGGCTCACCGCCCTCGTCGGGACCGAGTTGGAGTTCCTCGTCTTTCGCGAGTCCTACAAACGGGCGGCGCGGCGTTCCTGGTCGAGGCTTACCCCGGCCAGCCGCTACAACATCGACTACGCGCTGTTCGGCACCGAGGAACTCGACGACCTGACCCGCCGCATCCGGCGGGCCATGGCCGACGCCGGGATCGCGGTCGAGTCGGCTCGGGGTGAGGTCCATCCGGGCCAGTACGAGATCGTGTTCCGCTACGCCGAGGCGCTCCAGGCGTGCGACAACCACGCCCTGTACAAGACGACCGCCAAGAAGATCGCCGCCGCGTCGGCGCAGGCACTGACCTTCATGGCGAAGTACGACGAGGGCGAGGGAAACTCCTGCCACGTCCACCTCTCCCTGCGGGGGGTGGACGGGGACGAGCCGGTGTTCGCCGCCGCACCCGGGGCCAGCCGATCCGACACGGCGGGGATGTCGCCGCTGATGTGCTCGTTCGTCGCCGGGCAGTTGGCCTGCATGGCCGATTTCACGCTGCTCTTCGCCCCCAACGTCAACTCCTACAAGCGGCTCGCCCCCGGCGCGTTCGCGCCCACCGGGGTGAGCTGGGGACGCGACAACCGGACGTGCGCCGTGCGAGTCGTCGGCAGCGGGGCGGGGCTGCGCATCGAGCACCGCGTGCCTGGCGGGGATGCCAACCCCTACCTCGCTGTGGCCGGCATGATCGCCGCCGGCCGGTTCGGGATGGAGCACGGGCTGACGCTCGAGCCCGGCCGGATCGGCAACGCGTTCACCATGCCGGGGCTCACGCCGCTGCCCGCGACGCTGCGCGACGCCGTCGAGCGGTGGCGGTCGAGCGCGGTGGCGCACGCCGCCTTCGGCGACCGGGTAGTCGCCCATCTGGCCCATGCGGCCGAGGTCGAGCTGGCCGCGTACGAGGGCACGGTCACCGACTGGGAACGCCGACGCGGCTTCGAGCGCTTCTGAGCCGGCGGCGGCCCGCTGCCGCCCGCGGGCGGAGGGACCCACGGCCCCTTCTCAACGACGGCTCCGGCCGGTTAGTCCGTTGACGGCCCCACCCGCCCGGTCGGGCCCTGCTCGGCGTCGCCGCGCGGGGCCGCCC
>NZ_JAMQQF010000226.1 GCF_023716945.1 Frankia sp. AiPs1
GACCCGCACCGCCCGCAGCGGGCGGCCGGTCGGCCGGGGGCGTCGCCTCAGCCGCGGGGGGCAGGCCAGTGCCGGCGCCGCTCCCCGGGCAGGTCGGGGTACAGGACACCGGTGGCCGCAGGGGTCGACCGGCGCCGCTGCTGTGGCAGGTGCTGCGCCCCGAAGTGCGCGATGGCGCGTCGGTACGCCTCGACCTTGCGTCGGGCGATGGCCGCGGGTTCGATCTCGACCACGCCGAGACGCCCCCGGGCCCCGAACGCGCTCGCCCGCGCCGGATCGAGCAGGAACGGCGCCAGCGCGTCGGCCAGCGGCGCCGGATCGCCCGCCGGAACCGAGGTCCCCGCCTCCCACCGCTCGACGAAGGGCGCGACCCCGGCCTGGTTCGTGGTCACCACCGGCCGCCCGGCCGCCATCGCCTCGGCGGCGACGATCGAGAAGCTCTCGAAGCGGCTCGGCACCGCGACGACCCGGGCCCGCCGGTAGACCTCCTGAAGCTGGGCACCGGACAGGTGGCCGGTGAACTCCACGTCCAGCCCGAGCTGGAACGCTCGGCGGGCCAGCCACTCGCCGGAGGGAATCCCGTCGATCTCACCCGCCGAGCGCCCCGCGAGCACCAGCCGGTGCGACACCCCCGCCGCGCGCAGCCGGGCCGAGGCGTCGAGCAGGACGTCCACTCCCTTGAATGCCTCGAGCCGGCCCACGCAGGCGATGGTCGGCGTGGTGTCGGCGACGTCGGGAACGCCCAGCCACGGCTCCGCGTCGAAGGGGTTGGGAATCACCTCGACCTCGCGGTCGTCCAGCCAGCCCCGCTCCCGCAGCGTGTCGACGAGAAGCTGGGAGGGAGAGGTGACCACGTCGGCTCGGGCGGCCGAGATCCGGTCCAACCGGTCGGCGAGCAGGCCCTTCGCGCTGATCGGCTGGCCCGAGAGCCGGACCGTGAGCATGGTCGGGCAGTGCAGGTGAATGGCCAGTGGCACCGAGCGGCGCGCGGCCTGGATCAGGGCGCGGGTCTCGCCGTCCTGCGTCTCGATCACATCCGGTCGCAACCCGAGCTGGCGGGTCCAGAGGCTGTAGGAAAGCGGGAGGCTGGCCCGCAGCGTCAGCGAGTCACGCGGGTACAGCGGCCCTCGAAGCTGGGCGCCCACTTTTCCCAATACCCGGCTGACCGGCACCCGTAGTAACGGACGCCGGTGGACGTGCACCCCGTCCTCCACCGAGTCGGCAATCTGGTAACCCTGCGCGCACAGCACGTGAACCTCATGGCCGAGTCGCGCAAGTGCCGTGGCCAGCGCCGCCGTGTAGGTACCCGCACCGTCCCAGACGACCGGCGGGTACTGCTCGCAGAAGAAGAGAATGCACAGCCGCTGTAAAGAGAGCAATGACTCCGCCACGTGGTGTCCCCGATTCCGCCGTGCCGTAACGAGAGAGTGCGAAGAATATCGCCAATACGTTACTGGGTGGACGGGGCGCGCGTACGTACGGTCCGCTGGATCCGGCGAGTTTGAGGGAAACTTAAGGTGACGAGTTGGCGTTGGTACCCCGGTCGTGCCGGTGGCGGCGGTCGCGGGGGTGGCCGCCTCGCACCCGGCTTGCCGACGGGCAAAACTTAACATTCGCGTAAGGGTGGAGTTGGCCGCGCCGTCCGGCGGCCCACGGGTTGGATCATAGGTCTTAGTGTCGGCCAGAAATGGGACCTATCGTCCTTTTCGGCGCTTTGGTGTGGAGTCGGCCAGGGCGACGGCGGAGTTCGGCGGTCTCGCCCGTGACAGGCGCCGCGGATCCCCGCGTCAGGTGACCGGGCGCCGCGGATCCGCGCCGCGAGTCGACCGCGGTGCGCCGGGGCGGTCGAGCCTCAGGCCGAGCCTGCGGATGGCGTTGGATCGCATGATCCAGCAGATCTCGTCGTCGTGGACGCCTGCCACAAGCCGGTCGGGCACCTCCCGGGTGGTCGGTCGGGTGGATGCGGTGCGCGGGTGGCCGGGCTCCACGATGATGAAGAAGTCGTCGAAGAAATCGTCGAAGAAGTAGCCGAAGATGCGGTTGTGGTGGTGGTGCGAGAACGGCTCCGTGGGCCTCCGTCGCCGAGCGAGGAACAGGCGTCACGACACCTGGCGTCGATGTGCTCCAGCGGGAACGGAATCCAGCCGATCCGCGCGTGCCCGAACTGCCCCGCAACGCCCTGGGAGGAGTCGGGAATCGCAGTCATGCAGCTCTCGCCGAGGCGCTCACCGAGCACGGCCGGACGGCCGAGTTCCGCAGTTTCCCTGCCGCCGGTCCCGCGACGTCGCGACGGATCGCGACGCCTACCGGCCCACGGCGGCTGCGGCGGCCAGGCGGGATTGGTGGCGGATCTGGACGTTCTTCCGGCCCCACCTCGCCGTCTGACCTGCGCGTCGTCGGACAGGACGGCTGGCAGGGGGCCCGCGGGCAAAGATCGGCGGTGTTAGTGCAATCGGGTATGCCCGGCGGTGGCTGCATAGGTGAATGACGCCCGGAACGTGATGGACGGTTATGTGCGAGTGGATTCTCCGTAGCCGAGTGCCCGCATAGTCGGACGGAATCGACAGTCGGCTGACTACATCACCGGAACCTCCTGCGCCGGTCTTTACCTGCTGCCGACTTTCCCGGCGACTACTCATAGCGAGAAGGCCGACGCGAATCGCTCGGCGCGGGGGAACACCCAGTGAGTTGTTCGGGGGGCTGGCAGGTGGGTGCAACACATCCTGCGGACCACCGCGGCGGACGGCATCGCCACCGCGAAGAACGCGATCTCCTGGCACGACCGCCGTCTAGCCGCCGTCTAGCCGTCGTCTAGCCGGCCGCGACGGTCGCCCCGGCGTCGGCGGTCGGCACGGTGACCGAGGCGACGCGCCGCCGCGCGATCCGTCCGGACGTCTGGTATCCGGCGACCATGACGACGACGACCGCGACGGTCTCGGCACTGCCGTAGATCCAGGTGGAGGCGCTGACCTCCTTCTTGGCAATCTTGGGCAGCGTGGCGGTCGTCGTGGTGGCGTGCTTTGCCGCCTGCTCCTGAAAGGCCTGGTTGCGCGCGGATCCGTGCAGGAACGGCGCGACCATGACGACGGTGAGGCCGAGCAGGACCTCGACGGCGAGGAGCGCGGGGAAGCGCCGCGCCAGGATCACGCGGAGTGGCCGGCCGTCACCGGCGGCGCGAAGGGCGTCGATGCGGGGGTGAAGCCAGAACTGGTTGGCGACGCCGAGCAGCAACAGGGCGGCGACGATGAGGATCTTCACCCCGAGCACCCGCCCGTACATGGTCGTGAACAGCTGCGTGGGACCGTCCACGTGTTCCCAGTAGAGGAACAGGCCGGACAGGACGATCGCGGCGACACAGGTCATCGCGGCGGCGGAGAAGCGGCGGATCGCGGGAGACCAGAACGGACCGCGATCGGGTTCGGCAATGGCGCCGGGCAGGGCGAGCAGCAGCAACCCCGCGAGGCCGCCGAGCCAGATCGAGCCGCCGATCAGATGAAACATCCACAGGGTGGTCTCGACGCTGGTGCGGCCCCACTCGTCCGGCACCTCGGCGGGGAACTTCGTGGTGCCCAGGGCGACCACGCCGGCGGCCAGCCCGCCACCGAGCAGCCAGCGCCGCGTGGGCCCGGACGCGATGGTGCGCAGCCCCACCGGGGCGACGAGCGCGGCGCCGACCAGGGAGAACGTGATCTCCAGCCCGGACAGGCGGCCGGCGTTGCCGCCGTCGTAGAGCGAGTTCCACGCCAGGCCGTAGTCGAAGCCGCCCTGCTCGGACGCATCGTGCGCGAGCTCGGTGAGCACGGTGGGGACGGCGAGCGCGCCGAGCAGGGCCGCGGCTCGGGCGAGCCGGGCCGTCGTGGCGGCGAGGGTCTCCGCTCCGATCCGCCGCGCTGGCGGCCCAAGGATCAGCGCGAGGGCCACGAGCCCGACGAAGCCCATCAGCGTCACCCAGGTCGTCCACGCGACCGCGCTGTCCTCGAACGGGCCCAGCGGTGTCGACGGGGCGGCAGCCGCGGACACCGCTGTGGAGTGGGAGAGGGAACCTGCAACCAACACGGCGACCTGCCCTGTTTGCGAACCCGAAAGGAGATGTTTAGGTTCGCTTCACCTAAGCTGGCCGTCAATGTGACGGCTGAAACAGTCTCGCCGTGAATCGCCTGCTCAGAGGGGGCGTCAGCCCGATCCCTGGGGGGACTCGGTTCGGACGCTCAAGGGCCCGGGCAACGCTCACGCCCAGCTTCGTGAGGCGTTCGACCGGATGGGCTGTGTGCTGCTGCCCTCGAAGCCGTTGATCATCCCTACGACCATGATCCAGTCGGCGGACCCATGGGTCGTGCCACAAATTGTCTGTGGGTGAGTGTGGATCTGATCAAGGCTTGATCGATGATCACATCAGTGACCTGTAAGAATGCTCCCGCGATAGGACTCGAACCTATAACCTGCCGGTTAACAGCCGGCTGCTCTGCCAATTGAGCTACGCGGGACCGGGTGCTCTGCGCACCTGACGTGGTCAGCCTACCTGAGGTTCGAGCGGTCTTGGGCGTGGGGTAGTAATCAACTCGGCGGCACAACGCCCGCCGGCTGGCGGCCATCCGCCAGCACGTCCATCGGTCTCCCGGGAGGCAACATGCGCATCAGGCCCAGCGTCGTCATCGCACTCGGCCTCGGGTACGTCCTGGGGTCCCGAGGTGGCCGCGAGCACTACGACGTGATCATGCGGCAGCTCAGGGAGGTTCGGGAGCGGCCGGAGGTGCAGAGCGCCGCCGGTGTCGTGTCCGCGCAGGCAGGGACGGTCTTCCACCGGGTCCGCAGCCTGTTCGCCGGCGAGGTCGAGGCGGCCGGTACCGGGCAGTTCCGGCCGGTCGCGGCGCACAGTTCGAACGGGGTCAGCTCGGTCGGCGCCCACTGAGGGCCGACCGCGGCGCCCTCCGGTCGTCCCGGGACCGGACCGGAGACAGGTGCCACGTCGGTTCTTCTCGGATGGGACGCCGTTGGGTGACCCCGGCCGCCTCCATCGCCTGCGGCCACCGCTGCGCCGCCCGTTGTGACCGTCACCGCATCCAGGACTGCCGTCCCGCGGGGTAATTCCGACGTCCCGCGGGGTAGTTCCGATCAGCTCACCGCCAGTCCCCACTCCAGCCGGCTGAGGACCGGCTGGGGTGCGCTCGGGCGACCCGGCGGGACGGCCCCGCCTCCTCGTCGAGGGTTGCGGTTGCGGTGCGTTGTGCCCGGTCCGAGTTCGCGAACCATGCACAACGCACCGCACCGCATCGCGTCCCGGGGGAGGGGGCGGGCGCCGGGTGTCGGGCCCGGGGCGTGCATACAGGCGGGGCCGCAGGGGCGACGGATCGGAGCGCGACATGGCGATGAAACAGGCCAGACCGGCGAGGGGACGGACGGCGGGGCAGGGGCGATCGGGCGGCCCGGCGCCGGGAGAGGTTCCCGGCGCGGCGCCGCCCGCCCTCGCCGCCCTGATGGACCTGCTGGGCCGGCGCTTTGCCCTCGGCCTCTACTGGCATCTACGGGGCGGCTCGCTGCCGTTTCGCACGCTGGCGGCCCGGCTGGACGCCCCCGAGGCACAGCTCGTCCAGCGGCTACGGGAGCTGCGGGAGGCCGGCCTGGTCGAGGTGGACGAGGTCGGCGAGTACCGGCTGACCGCCCATGGCAGGCGCCTGCAGGGGGTGATCGAGCCTCTCGCCGACTGGGCGGCGGACTGGGCGGCGCTCAGCCCGCGCCAGCGCAGCCCGCGCGGTGCCTCCGCCCGCGGCCACGACGAGCCCTGAGCGCGCTCGGGCGCCCCTTGTCCCGACATCACGGGATGTTGATGGTCAATGGACGGAGCGCGATTCTGAGATCACAGCTTGTCTTTCGCTGATCTTAAGAATCCTTTAGGTCCCGAGAGATGTGCTGGTCACTGTCGAACCTGGTGCGCAGGAGCACCGGAGATCGACCTGGTGGATCCGAGCTTCACCCGGCGGAGGTAACCCCGACCTCCGGTGGGTCTCCCTAGCCCGGGTCGCGGCCCGTCCCAGCCGCGACCCGGGCTCATCAGTCTCGGCCGGTCAGTCTCGGCCGGTGAGTCTCGGCCGGTGTCAGTCTCAGCCGGCGGCGAGCCGATCCCGGGCCGCGGCGATCCGGCGGCGGGTGGCCTCCCGGCCGAACACCTCCAGCGACTCGAACAGCGGCAGACCCACGGTGCGCCCGGTGACCGCGACCCGCACCGGCGCCTGCGCCTTGGCCAGCTTCAGACCGTGGCGCTCGCCGAGCTCGGTCAGCGTCGCCTTCAGCGTCTCGGCGTCCCACTCGACCTTGCCGAACGCGTCGTGGACGTCGGCCAGCAGCTCCGCCGCGGGCCCCTTCATCGCCTTCGCCCACGCCGCGTCGTCCACCGGGGCCTGCGGCAGGAACAGGAAGTCGACCATCGGCACGATCTCCGACAGCACCGCCAGACGGGACTGCGCGAGCCCGGCGACGGCGGCGAACGCGCCGGCGTCGAACGCGTCGGCCGCCCACGGCGCCGCCGGGGGTGCCAGCCACGGCTGGACCGCCGCGATGAACTCCTCGACGCTCAGCGCCCGGATGTACTCCCCGTTGAACGCCCGCAGCTTCTTCTCGTCGAAGAACGCCGGGGACGGCTTCACGTCGGCCAGGTCGAACGTCGACTCGATCGTCTCCCACGGCACGATCTCGTCGTCCCCGGACGGCGCCCAGCCGAGCAGCATCAGGTAGTTCTTCATCGCGCCGGGCAGATAACCCTCGTCCCGGTACGACTCCAGCGCCACCTTGTCCCGCCGCTTGGACAGCTTCTGCCGCTTCTCGTTGACGATGACCGGCACGTGCGCCCACACCGGCGGCTCGTCGGCACCGAGCGCGGCCCACAGCAGCTGCTGCTTGGGCGTGTTCGACAGGTGCTCCTCGCCCCGGACGACGTGGGTGATCCCCATCTCCAGGTCGTCGACCACGTTGGCGAGCAGGAACACCGCCGAGCCGTCGGCCCGCGCGATCACGAAGTCCTCGATGGTGTCGTTCGGGAACTCCGGGGTCCCGCGGATAAGGTCGTGCACCGTCGTTGCCCCCTCGTCGGGGGTGCGGAAGCGCAGCGCGCGGCCGGGGCCGGGCTCCAGCCCGCGGTCGCGGCAGAAGCCGTCATAGCCGTGCTGGGCGTTGCCCGTGCGCTCCGCCAGCGCGTCGCGGGTGCAGTCGCAGAAGTACGCCAGCCCCGCCTCCCGCAGGCGGGCCGCGGCCGCCCGATGCCGGTCCGCACGAGAGGACTGCAGCACCGGACCCTCGTACCGGCCGGGGCTGATCCCGAGCCAGTCCAACGCGCTGATGATGCCGTCGGTCCACTCGGGCCGGTTGCGCGAGGCGTCGGTGTCCTCGATGCGCAGCACGAAGTCGCCGCCCGCGCGCAGCGCCACCAGCCAGTTGAACAGCGCCGAGCGCGCCCCACCCACATGGAAGATGCCGGTGGGAGACGGCGCGAATCGAACCCGTATCCGCCCAGATCCCATGCGGGGCAGCGTACAGGGATCTCGGTGGGCCGACGGAGCGCCGCGGTGGCGCCGACGTCGTCCGCACCCACCCCTGACGATCAGTGTTCCGCGGCGCCGGGGGCCCACCCCGGCCGGACTGCGGTGCGTTCTGCCCGGTCTGGGCCCGCAGACCGGACATCCCGTACCGCGCGGCGCCCTCCCGCACCCAACCTGGATGATCGTTTACGTCCGCGGAACCGTGCCCCACGGCACGACCTGCCACCACGGGGGCCTGGCACGGCCCTCACGGTTCCGCGGAACCGCGCCGACGCCGACGGAGACGAGCCCGACGACCCCGACGACCCCGACGTCACCGACGTCACCGACGTCACCGACGTCAGGACGACCCCAACGCCCACGACCGCACGTTCCCACGGCCAGGCCTCGAGGGTCCGGCTTCAGGTGGCGTCGACACGCCGCCTGATCACAACCACCTCCGCGGCCTAGTCGCCGAGGAGGTCGAGGAGGTCGAGGGGGGTGGTGGGTTGGTGGGGGGTGTGGGGGGTGGTGGTGAGGTGGTGGCGCCAGAGGGTTTCGGCGGCGTCGGGGTCGTGGTTGGTGAGGTGGGTGAGGAGTTGGTGGTGGGTGGTGTGTTGGTGGCGCAGGGTGGTGAGGTCGGGGGTGGGGGTGTCGGTGGTGGTGGCGTCGAGGATGTGGCGGAGCATGCTGCTGATCATGGTGAGGGTGTGGTTGGCGGGGGTGGTGAGCAGGAGGGTGTGGAAGTTGAGGTGGTGGGTGTGGATGTCGGTGGGGTTGGGGTGGGGGGTGTTGAGGGCGTGGTCGGTGGTGGTGAGGTGGGTGGTGAGGTGGGTGAGGTGGGTGTCGGTGGCGGTGGTGGCGAGCAGGCGGATGGCGGCGGGTTCGAGGTGGGTGTGGGCGGTGTGGATGTCGCCGAGGGTGGTGTGTTGGTGTTCGAGGACGAGGGCGGTGTAGCGGGCGGCGACGTGGCCGTTGGGGGTGTGGACGCGGGCGCCGCCGTGGGCGCCGCGGCGGACGCTGATGAGGGCTTCGGATTCGAGGACGCGGAAGGCTTCGCGCAGGGTGGGGCGGGAGACGCCGAACTGTTCCATGAGGACGGCTTCGGGGGGGAGGGCGTCGCCTTCGTGGAGTTCGCCGCGGACGATCTGGCGGCGTAGGTGGGCGGCGACGAGTTCGGCGGTCTTCGGAACGCGCACATGCTGCCCGATGCGGACGGCGGCGGTGACCGCGGACGTGCTGGTGACGGCGGACGTGCTGGTGACGGCGGGTGTGGCGGCGTCGGGGAGCGTCCCGGTGACCGGGGGCGTGGCGGCGTCCGCGGGCGGGACGGATCCCCGCCGTCCGCGCCGGCCCGCGACGGTGCCCTTACGCGGCGAGCC
>NZ_JAMQQF010000227.1 GCF_023716945.1 Frankia sp. AiPs1
GTCGATCATGGCGGTCGCGACGGCCACCGCGACCGCGGCGGCATCCGGGCCCGTCGCCTCCCGCATCGCCCCCAGCAGCAGGTCGGCGAGGTCGTGCACGTCCGCCGAGGCCGCCTCGGGTGGGACGGGATCGGCCCTGGCCGCGTCGGCCAGTGCGGCGACCCCGAGGCCGGTCAGGACCGGGCGCCCGTTCGGCTCCAGCAGGACGTCGTCCCGCTCGAGCCGGCCGTGCACGATGCCGACCGCGTGCGCGGCGGCCAGCGCCTGCGCGACCGGCAGGCCGACGGTGACGACCTCGCCCGGATCCAGCTCGCCGCGCAGCGCCAACAGCCGGGCGAGGCTGATCGCGCCGACGACCGGCTCGGTGATCAGCGCCAGCCCCTCCGCCGTGGGCAGCACCGCCACGACCGGACTGAGGTGCGGGTGCTCCAGCTCCGCCAACGCCCGGGCCGCGGCGACCGCCGCCGAACGCAGCACCGGGTCGGGAGCCAGACGCACCCGGCGCACGACGCACTCGATCCCGGACTGGTCGAACTGACCCGCCCAGAGCTCGCCGGAGCCTGCGTCCCGCAGCCGGGAACGCACGCTCACCCCCGGCACCTCGGGTACCCCGCCGACGCGCCGCGCCGGCCTGTCCGCGGAATCGTCGGTGAAGGTCACAGGTAGCGACGCTAGGCTCAATCAGGGTGGGTCTGCATTGTTCTTCGTCCGGTTGTGGATAACTTTTTACGATCACTTCTGCGGCGGCCGCCTCCCCCGCACCGGTCCGAGTTGGGACCTGCCTGGTCACGGCGGGTGCGGGCCGACGCCGGGCGGGACTGCGCGGCGGACCTGCCGGACACGACCGGAAACCTGGCGGCGATGTTCGGCCCCCGCGGCGGAGCGGATGCGCGGATGGCGGACAATCCTCCGACCGGGTCCGGACGGCAGTGCGCCCGACCGACGAGCCAGCGGGAGACCGGAGTGCAGATCCTCGCCACCAGCGGCGGTTTCCTTCCCGACGGCCGGTACGGCGCGAAGGTCGGGCCGATCCTGACCCACGCGATCGACCTGGCCGGGGCCGGCCCGCGGCCCCGGGTCTGCCTGCTGCAGACCGCGCTGGGCGACGACCAGAGCGCCTACGCCCGTGGCTACGCCGCGTTCAACCGCGACCGGCCCGACGTGCGGGTCTCGCACCTGGCGCTGTTCCCCATGCCGAACATCCCGGACATCCGCGGCCATCTGCTGGCCCAGGACGTGATCTGGGTCGGCGGGGGCAGCGTGGCGAACCTCCTCGCGGTCTGGGCGACGCACGGGCTGGGCGAGATCCTGCGCGAGGCGTGGGAGGCCGGCGTCGTCCTCGGCGGTGTCTCGGCCGGCTCCCTGTGCTGGCATGTCGGCGGCACCACCGACTCGTTCGGGCCGGACCTGCGGCCGGTCACGAACGGGCTGGGCCTGCTGCCGTTCAGCAACACGCCGCACTACAACTCCGAGCCGGGCCGCCGCCCGCTGTACCAGCGGCTCGTCGCCGACGGGACGCTGCCGGCCGGCTGGGCGACCGACGACGGTGTCGGGCTGCACTTTCGCGGCACCGACCTGGTGGAGGCCGTCGCCGACCGGCCAGGCGTGCACGCCTGGCGGGTCGAACGCGGCCCCGACGGCGCTGCCGTCGAGACCCCGGTCGTGCCCCGTCTGCTCCCCGGCGCGGGCGTAGGCTAAATGGCGTGGATGTTCTGAGGCTTTCCGTGGTCCCCTACCGCGAAGCGTGGGACATGCAACGATCCCTCGCCGAGGCCCGCGTCGCCGACGAGGTGGACGACACCGTCATCCTGGTGGAGCACCCCAGCGTCTACACCGCGGGCCGGCGTACGCAGCCCTTCGAACGGCCGCTGGACGGTACCGAGGTCGTCGACGTCGACCGCGGCGGCAAGATTACCTGGCACGGCCCGGGGCAGCTCGTCGGCTACCCGATCGTCAAGCTGCCTCGCCCCCTGGACGTCGTCGCCTACGTGCGCGCCCTCGAGGAGGCCCTCATCGACTCCTGCGCCGAGTTCGGGCTGGCGACCCGCCGGGTCGAGGGCCGCAGCGGCGTCTGGACGATGGACGGCCGTCGCAAGGTCGCCGCGATCGGCGTGCGGGTCCGGCAGGCGGTGACCACCCACGGCTTTGCGCTGACCTGCTCGTCGGACCTGGGCGCCTTCGGGCAGATCGTCCCCTGTGGCATCTCCGACGCCGGGGTGACGAGCCTGTCCGCGGAACTCGGCCGGGCGGTGACCGTCGCCGAGGCCCGGCCGGTCGTCGAGCGGCACACCCTGGCGGTGCTCGCCCGCTACCTCGGCGGGCGCAACCTCGGCGATCGCGTCACCGCGCGGGTCGAGGCGGCCGACCCGCCCCCGGTGTCCCCGGCGCAGCCGAAGCCCGGAACCGAGCGGATGGAGCTGGTCGGATGAGCGCGGTCGCCCCCGAGGGACGCCCCCTGCTGCGCCTGGAGGCGCGCAACGCGCAGACGCCGATCGAGCGCAAGCCGCCGTGGATCCGCACCCGGATGCGCACCGGCCCGGAGTACTCCGACCTCAAGGGGCTGGTGCGGGCCGCCGGGCTGCACACGGTGTGCGAAGAGGCCGGCTGCCCGAACATCTACGAATGCTGGGAAGACCGGGAGGCGACCTTCCTGATCGGCGGGGACGTCTGCACCCGGCGGTGCGACTTCTGCCAGATCGACTCGGGCCGGCCCACCCCGCTGGACCGGGACGAGCCGCGGCGGGTGGCGGAGTCCGTACGCACGATGGGGCTGCGCTACACGACCGTCACCGGCGTCGCCCGCGACGACCTGGCCGACGGAGGCTCCTGGCTGTATGCGGAGACCGTCCGCCAGATCCACGCGCTGGCTGCCGATACCGGGGTCGAGGTGCTCATTCCTGACTTCGGCGGGCGGGCCGAGCAGCTCGACGAGGTCTTCGGCACCGCTCCCGAGGTCCTCGCCCACAACCTCGAGACGGTACCGCGGATCTTCAAGCGGATCCGGCCGGCGTTCCGCTACGAGCGCTCCCTCGACGTGCTACGGCAGGCCCGCGCGGCCGGGCTGGTCACGAAGTCGAACCTGATCCTCGGCCTCGGCGAGACCGGCGAGGAGATCCACGAGGCCATGCGGGACCTGCGCGCCGCCGGCTGCGAACTACTCACCGTCACCCAGTATCTGCGGCCCACGCCTCGCCACCACCCGGTGGAGCGTTGGGTGCGCCCCGAGGAGTTCCTCGACTGGGAGCGCGTCGGCGCCGAGATGGGCTTCTCCGGCGTCATGTCCGGGCCGCTCGTGCGCTCGTCCTATCGGGCCGGTCGGCTCTACCAGCAGGCGATCACGGCTCGTGGCGAGGGCCACACCGTGATGCCCGAACTCCCCGAAAGTGTGCTGGAAACCTCTCACACGCAGTGACGGGCACGCTGGTGGGGTTCCCTCGGACGAGCTAGGCTACTCATCGTAGCGTCACCCCCTTGTCACGAGGGGGGTCTCTGCCTGGCCCATCATCGAGGTGTGCGCCCACGACCGTGCCGGGAGGTCGTTCCCATCGTGCTCCGTTCACTGCTCAGCGTCTTCGAAGAAGCGACTCTGCTCGTGCTGCCGCATGGCGGGCAGAAGACCGCGCGACGCAACGCCTGGCGCGCAGCCGCCGACCTGCACGTCACATCCGGTTACCGATGGGTCGACCCCGTGTCGGTGGCGCCGGTGTCGGTGGCGCCCGTGTCGGTGGCTCGGGCCGCGCCCGGACCCGACGCGCGCGCGAGCATCCCGGGCGCCGAGGGCGCCGCACGGATCTCTCGTCTGGCCGGCCTGGGCGGCGGCGCGACCACCGCCCGCATCGGCGCGGCCGTCCGCGGGCTGCCGCGGATGGTCGCTGCCCAGAGCTGATTCCCGACCCTGCCGGCCGCCGCCCCGCCGGCCGGCTGGGTCGCGCAATCCCGTGGACCGCTCGGGGGTATCGCAACGGATGATCCCGGTGGACGCGCCGGCCGCGCTGTGGCGAGCGGCCAGGCCGTAGGCTCGCGGTCATGGCACTGAGGAAGCAGCCGAGGGACACCGCGGGATCGTCGACCCCCGCGGCGGCGGCGGGCAGGAATGCGGCAGCGGGCGGGAAGAACGACGGTAGCCGGGGCGGTGGTTCGGGCCGCGGTGGCGGTGCGGGCCGCAGCGGCGGTGCGGGCGCGGGCGGCGCCGCGGAGGGGACCGGTTTCGCGGCCCGTCTCGCGCAGTTGCGGGTGGTCTTCAAGATCACTCGCCAGCGCGATCCGCAGGTGCTCTGGTTCACCCTGGCGGCCCTCTTCGTCCCGCTCGTGATCGGCGTTCTGCTCGGCATCTTCGTCGGGCCGCTCTATGTGTGGATCCCCCTCGCCATCCTGCTCGGCGTCGTGGTCGCCCTGAACGTGTTCAGCCGCCGCGTCCAGCGCACCGCCTACGCGGAGATGGAGGGCAAGCCCGGAGCCGCCGCCGGCGTGGTCGACCGGATGCGCGGCGACTGGCGGATCACTCCCGCGGTCGGCGTGAACCGCCACCAGGACGTTGTGCACCGAGTCGTCTCCCGCGCCGGCGTGGTCATCATCGCGGAGGGCCGCGGCCGCGGGCCGAGGGAGCTGCTCGTCGCGGAGAAGCGCCGCATCCGCAAGGTCGTCGGCGACACCCCGGTGACCGACATCATCGTCGGCACCGGCGAGGGCGAGACGCCGTTGCCGAAGCTTCAGGGCACGCTGATGCGGCTGCGCCGGACCCTGCGCCGCGGGGAGGTCGACGCCCTCGACCGCCGGCTGCGCGCCTTGGGCGGCGCGGCCCTGCCGATCCCGAAGGGTCCGATCCCCCGCAACGTGCCCCGGGGTGGCCGCCTTCGCTGACCCGCGCCAGGACCCGTCAGCCGCGCGACCCGACCCCGATACCCGGGCCGGGTCGCGGCCGCACCCACCCCGCCGCCGGCCCGGCCCTGGTTCGGCTCTAGGTGACCGGGTCCGCGCGAGGTGGGTCCCGCACGACCACGGTCCCGGCCGCACGGTCATGTAGGCCGCGCTGGTCGCGGTCCCAGATGAGCACGGGCACCAGCAGGGCCAGCAGCAGGGTGCGCACCCCGATCCAGGGCCAGGACTGCCGGCCGCGGTCACGCAGCCGGATCACCCGCATGCCCAACAACCGCATGCCGATCGTCTGGCCGCCGGTGCTGACGAGAATGAACTCCTCCAGCAGGAACACCAGGTAGATCGCCAGGCCGCGGACGTCGCCGGCGGAACCGAGCCCGGCCACGTACAGCACGCCGACGATCAGGTTCGCCACGACCGCGTCGATGAGGTAGGCACCCAGCCGCGGCCCGAAGCCCACGACCGAGCCGCGGCCCTCCGCCGGCAGCCCCAGCCGGACGCCCGGCGGGGAGTCCCGGGGCAGACCAGGCCCTTCGAGCCAGCCTCCAAGTGCTCGTCCCACGACGCAAGCTTATCCGCCGCACCGAGCTGCACCCAACGGTTCACCAAGGGTGATAAAGTGCGCTGCTGTAACACAAACGAAACGACTTCGTGATGTCGCGGGTCCGCCGAGGCATGACCGAAGACACATCGACATGCCGTAACCTACAGGCGTGATGAGCGTGACGGGACGCTGGAGGTCGAATGTTCACAAAAGCCGAGGACGTGCTCCGTTATATTCGCGATGAGGACGTGCAGTTCATCGATGTACGATTCTGTGATCTGCCCGGAATCATGCAGCACTTCACTATTCCGACGCAGGTCTTCGCCGAGTCGGTCTTCACCGACGGGTTGATGTTCGACGGCTCCTCAATTCGAGGTTTCCAGGCCATCCACGAGTCCGACATGCTGTTGCTGCCGGACCCG
Source organism: Frankia sp. AiPs1 (assembly GCF_023716945.1). Taxonomy (GTDB): domain Bacteria; phylum Actinomycetota; class Actinomycetes; order Frankiales; family Frankiaceae; genus Frankia. Next base: position 5,842 of record NZ_JAMQQF010000227.1, read on the forward strand.
CAGACCGCCTTCGTGGACCCTTTCCGTGAACACAAGACCCTCGCGATGACATTCTTCATCCACGATCCGATCACGAAGGAGCAGTACTCTCGGGACCCGCGGAACATCGCCAAGAAGGCGGAGACGTACCTGCGTGGTACCGGCATCGCCGACACAGCCTATTTCGGGCCGGAGGCGGAGTTCTACATCTTCGACGACGTCCGCTACGACTACAACCCCTACGGGTCGATGCACCAGGTCGACTCGGTCGAGGCCGCCTGGAACACCGCCCGGAAGGAAGAGGGCGGCAACCTCGGTTACAAGCCCCGATTCAAGGGCGGCTATTTCCCGGTCCCGCCGACCGACCACTTCACGGACCTCCGCTCGGAGATGACCCGGGTCCTCTACGAGACCGGCATCACCGTCGAGATGCAGCACCATGAGGTCGGCACCGCCGGGCAGGCAGAGATCGACATCCGCTACGACACGCTGTTGAAGACCGCGGACAACCTGATGCTCTACAAGTACGTCATCCGCAACGTCGCCCGCAGCCGGGGCAAGACCGTCACCTTCATGCCGAAGCCCCTGTTCGAGGACAACGGCTCGGGCATGCACGTGCACTCCAGCCTGTGGAAGGACGGCGAGCCGCTGTTCTACAGCCCCAACGGCTACGGTGGCCTGTCGGACACGGCGCGCTACTACATCGGCGGCCTGCTGCACCACGCGCCGGCGCTGCTGGCGTTCACCAACCCGACCACGAACTCCTATCGCCGACTGGTCCCCGGCTACGAGGCACCGGTCAACCTCGTCTACTCGGCGCGGAACCGCTCCGCGTGCTGCCGCATCCCGCTCGGCGGCGACTCGCCCAAGGCGAAGAGGGTCGAGTTCCGCGTCCCGGACCCGAGCTGCAACCCGTATCTGGCCTTCGCCGCCATGCTCATGGCCGGGCTGGACGGCATCCGCAACAAGATTGACCCGCCGGACCCGATCGACAAGGACCTCTACGAGCTCCCGCCGGATGAGCTGGCCGCGGTTCCGCAGGTTCCCGGCTCGCTGGAGAAGGTGCTCGACGCCCTTGAGGAGGACAACGATTTCCTCCGCGAGGGCGACGTCTTCACCACCGATCTGATCGAGACTTGGCTGGAGTACAAGCGGCTCAACGAGGTCGACGCCATCCGGCTCCGGCCGCACCCGTACGAGTTCACCCTCTACTACGACATCTGACCGACAGCGTCGCGTCCGCCGCACGGCCGGGTCGAGAAACCCGGCCGCGCGGCCGGGGCGGCGCGCGCACCGGTCGAGAGCCGGCGGAGATATCCGCCGGCCGTCTCCAGGCCCCGTTCAGCGGCGGCCCGGCGGGGCCTCCCGCGTGGTCGCCGGCACCCGCCGAGCAAAATACTCCGTGCTGTCGGGGCGGGACCGGAAAAATCGACGCCCACCACCTTGGGACGGCCGGCCGAACGGCTTCGGTGAACCAATGCCCTGGTCCGGCCGTCAATACCTTCTGTGACGCACCAGAGATGAAGAATTAACAATCACGGAACGGGGCGGTAACGGGGCCCGACGAAGCTCCGACCGAACCCTCCCGTCCACCGCGGCCTGGGTCGGCCTCCCCCAGGCCGATCACGAAGTCGCTCCGTTCCGTGCAGGACCAACCACGGGGAGTATTGAGTGAGCAAGGCCGAATCCATTCAGGCCGAATACATCTGGATCGACGGCACCGAGCCGGAGCCCCTGATGCGCAGCAAGACCCGCATCATCAAGAAGGGCAAGGACCCGGAGATCTGGGGCTTCGACGGCTCGAGCACCAACCAGGCGCCGGGCTCGAACTCGGACTGCGTGCTGCGTCCCGTCTTCGTCACGCCCGACCCGATCCGGGGTGGCGACAACATCCTGGTGCTGTGCGAGGTCGAGCTGACCGACTTCACGCCCCACCCGACGAACACCCGGGCGGCCACCCGCGCCGTCGCCGAGAAGTACGCCGACATGTCGCCGATGTTCGGCATCGAACAGGAGTACACCTTCTTCAAGGACGGCCGCCCGTACGGCTGGCCGGAGGTCGGGTACCCCGCGCCGCAGGGTCCTTACTACTGCGGCGTCGGCGGCTCGAAGATGCCCGGCCGCGAGATCGTCGAGCGGCACACCCAGGCGTGCCTCGACGCCGGCCTCGCCATCGAGGGCACCAACGCCGAGGTCATGATGGGCCAGTGGGAGTTCCAGATCGGCGTCCTGCCGGCGCCCGCCATCGGCGACCAGATCTGGCTGGGCCGCTGGCTGCTCCACCGCATCGCCGAGGACTACGGCGTCGAGGTGTCCTTCGCCGCGAAGCCGATCCCCGGTGACTGGAACGGTGCGGGCGCGCACACCAACTTCTCCACCAAGCAGACGATGGAGGGCTGGGACGCCATCGTCGCGTGCTGCGAGGCGCTCGGCACCCGCGTCATGGAGCACGTCACCCACTACGGCAGCGGCATCCAGGACCGGTTGACCGGCAAGCACGAGACCGCCCCCTGGAACAAGTACTCCTGGGGCGCGTCGGACCGCGGCGCCTCGGTCCGCATTCCCTGGGCCGTCGAGAAGGCCAAGAAGGGCTGGCTGGAGGACCGTCGACCGAACGCGAACATGGACCCGTACCTGGTCACCGCGCTCATCGTCGACACCTGCTGCAGCGCCCTGGCCGGCGACAAGCCGACCCTGTTCGTGCCGTCGCAGACCACTGCGGCGCCCGCCGAGGTGAGCGTCTGAGCCTGGCCGACACGGCTGGGCAGACATCGCGTCATGGCCGGGGCGCTCGCGCGGGGGAGCGTCGGCGCCCCGATCCCCCGGTTCCCGCAACGGTGCGCACCGCGCGGCGTGAGGTGGCAGGCGACAGGCCGGCCGTCCGAGGCTTCCCTCGGGCTGCCGGCCGTTCGGCGTTCCGAGTCGGGCGGCGGGCTCAGCCGAACTCGGCGGTCCGCTCCCGCGCGAAGACGTCCGCGACGACCGCCTCGGCCCGCGTCGCCAGCCGCCGGTACTC
>NZ_JAMQQF010000228.1 GCF_023716945.1 Frankia sp. AiPs1
GCCCATCCCCGCGCCCGTCCAGCCGGCCCCGCCGACGCCGAGCTACCTGCAGTCGTCGCCGGCACCGATCGGCCAGTCGAACGTCGGGCACTACCACCCCGAGCCGCTGCCGGGGGCGCCGGCCGCCCACGAACGCGTCTCTGCCGGCGAGTCGACCGTGATCCCGACGGTGGAGTCGCGCATCGCTCCGCCCGCCCGGGAGTCCGTGGAGCCGGCGGCAGACCCCGGCTACGCCCAGCCGCACCGGGTTGATCCGCCGCGGGCGACGGGGCCGCGGCCGACCTACCCGCCGCCGCGCCGTCCCGTCCGGCCGGTGGTCGACGACGACGAGTTGGACGTGCCGGACTTCCTCAAATAGCCAGCGCCGGGCAGACTTCCGGCCATGCCGGTTCTCGTCACCTCCCGCGCGGGCGGGGTCAGTGCGCCACCGTTCGGCGGGCTCAATCTTGGTGATCATGTCGGCGACGCCGAGGATGCCGTCGCCGCCAACCGGCGCCGGCTGGTCGAACGGCTGCGGATGCCGGTGCAGTACATGCGCCAGGTGCATGGCACGCGGGTCGTCGTCGTGCGGGAGCCGGCTGCGCCGCCGGAGGCGGACGCCCTCGTGACCGATGTGCCGGGGCTCGCGCTGGCCGTGATGGTCGCCGACTGCGCGCCGGTGCTGTTCGAGTCCCCGACTGCGGTGGGGGTCGCGCACGCCGGGCGGGTCGGCATGGCCGACGGGGTGATCGACGCGACGCTGGCGGCGTTCGACCGGCTCGGCGTCCCGGCGGATCGGCTCACGGTCACCGTCGGCCCATGCGTCTGCGCGGGCTGTTACGAGGTGCCGGCCCAGCTGCGCCGGGAGGTCGACCAGCGGGTGCCGGGCAGCGCGGCGGCGACACGACGGGGGACCGCCGCGATCGACCTGCGGGCCGGCATCCACCATCAGCTCACCGCGGCGGGTGTGATCGACATCGCCGTCGCCGCCCGCTGCACCGCGGAGGACCCGGAGCTCTACTCCTACCGCCGGGACGGCCGTACCGGTCGGTTCGCCGGGGTTTCGTGGCTCGGGCCGGCCGCGTGATCGGGCCTGCGGACCCGGCCGGCGGGGCCGATTCGGCCGGCGGTGCCGATTCGGGCGCCGGGTCCGATCCGGCCATGGCGGTGGGCGGCGACCCGGTGCGCCGGGCGGAGCTGGCCCGCCGGCTGAGCGTGATCGAGGAACGGATCGCCGTCGCCGCCCGCACGGCCGGCCGCGATCCGGCCGGGTTAGCTCTCATCGCGGTGAGTAAGACCTATTCGGCCGAGGATGTCGTGATGCTGCACACACTCGGGGTGCGTCAGTTCGCCGAGAACCGCGAGCAGGAGGCTGGCCCGAAGGTGACTATGGTCACGCGTCGGCTCGAGCAGTCGTGCCGCGATCCGGCGGCCGGCGGCGCAGGCGGGCTCGCCGAGGTGGGCGTGGCGCCCGGCGCGGCGTCGGGTGGGAGCTCGGAGGGGCCCTCGGTCGGGGCCGCGAGCGGGTTGGACCTCAGCTGGCACTTCGTCGGCCAACTTCAGCGCAACAAGGCTCGATCCGTACTGTGTTGGGCGGACTGGGTTCAGTCGGTGGACCGATCGAGCCTGGTGGGCGTCCTGTCCCGGCTCGCGGTCGAACGGGGCCGCCCGCTGTCGATCTGTCTGCAGGTCTCGTTGGACTCGTGGAGTGATTCCGGCGGGCGGGTAGGGTCCGTGGTCGCCGATTCGGGCCGGGGCGGAGTCGATCCGGTGGGGCTGCCGGCACTGGCTGATCTGGTCGACGAGGCGCCCGGGCTGACACTGCGCGGCGTTATGGCGGTTGCTCCCCGTGGTGAACCGGCACGTCCCGCATTCGAGCGGCTGCGGGCCGTCGCGGAACGGCTGGTCCTGGACCACCCTCAGGCCACCGTCATCAGCGCCGGCATGTCGAGAGATCTTGAGGCCGCGGTGGCCGAGGGCGCGACACACCTTCGGATCGGGACCGCTTTGTTCGGTGAACGGCCTGGTGTCCCTTAGAGTCGCGCCCATGGGGCTCGGGCGCAGGGCGATGGTCTACCTCGGTCTGGCCGAGGAGGACGAGGACTATCTCGACGACGACTACGACGACGACGGTCGTGCGGTCGGTCACGACGATCGGCGTGTCATGCACGAACCGGTCCCGATGGACCGTACGGTTCGTCGGATCGACGCACGGGAGGAGCCGGTCGCCATGCCGCGACGTCCACCGGTCGAACCACTGCGCCCCGCCGGACCTGTGCCGATGCGGCGGGTCATGCCCGTCGAGGAGGCACACCCCTACCGGATCACGACGCTTCAGCCACGTAGCTACAATGAGGCGCGGCAGATCGGCGAGGAGTTCAGGGACGGAACCCCCGTTATCATGAACCTCACCGACATGGACGATGTCGACGCCAAGCGGCTGGTCGACTTCGCCGCCGGGCTGATCTTCGGGCTGCGTGGTGACATTGAGAAGGTGACCAACAAGGTCTTCCTGCTCTCGCCGCACAACGTCGAGGTCACCGAGACGGACAAGCGACGCATCCGTGAGGGTGGGTTCTACAACCAGTCATGACGGGGAACGCGGACCACTGACGCGCCCCCCAGGTCCCCAAGGTTCCCAGGAGAGAGCACCATCAGCACACTAGGCGACTTGATCTCATGGGTGCTGCTGGTCTACTTCCTGTTCCTGATAGCACGGTGGATCACCGATCTCGTTCTCGTCCTCGGTCGATCGTTCCGCCCGACCGGCCCACTGTTGTTGATCTTCGAATCCGTGTACACGGTGACTGACCCCCCGTTGCGGTTCATCCGGCGCATCCTGCCCCCGTTGAGGGTGGGTAGCGTATCGCTTGACCTCGGGTATCTGGTGCTCTTCTTGGTGATCTTGGTGCTGCGAAGCTATGCCCAGAGCCTGTGACGGGGTTGTGTGCACACCGCGAACGCGGGCGCGGCAGACTGCCCGCAGACCGCCCTCTCTTCGGGGAGCGGCGATGCCGCACGAGGAGGCGACGTGGCTCTGACACCACAGGACGTACAGAACAAGGTCTTCAGTCCGACGAGGTTCCGCACCGGCTACAATGAGGATGAGGTCGACACCTTCCTCGACGAGGTCGAGGCGGAGCTGACCCGGCTGCTCGACGAGAACAGCGACCTGCGCCGGCAACTCGACGAGGCCCGCCGTTCCGGCGGCGGCGGCCCCGGGGTCCCCGCGCAGATCCTCGAGGAGAACCAGGGGCTGCGTCGCCAGGTCGAGGAAACCCGTCGCCAGCTCGCCCAGGTCCAGGCGCAGGCCGCCCAGGCCGCCCAGGCCGCAGCCCGGGAACGCGCGCAGCAACAGCAGCAGGTGCCCCCGCCCGGCCCTGCGCAGGGTGGCGCCCCGACCACGGTGATCCCCGCCGTCGGCTCGGGCGGCGGCGGTGTGCCGGCTCGCACCGGCTCCGGCCAGGCCTCGGAGGCCGAGATCGAGCAGCGGGTCGCCCGCACGCTCGTGCTGGCCCAGCGCACCGCCGACGAGGCGCTGCGCGAGGCCCGCGCGGAGTCCGAGCGAGCTCGTCGCGAGGCCCGCGCCGACGCCGACCGCATCATCGGCGAGGCCCGCGCCCACGTCGCCGAGCAGCTCGGCGGCCTGGAGGACGACAAGCGCCGGCTGGAGGGCCAGGTCGAGCAGTTGCGGGCCTTCGAGCGCGAGTACCGCACCCGGCTGCGCGCCTACCTGGAGATGCAGTTGCGGGATCTGGACGGCATGCCGACCCAGCCACCGGCCGTCGGCGCGGGCAACACCTCCCGCCCCGGCCTGAACCCCGGCGGTCCGACGCCACCCCCGGCGGTGGGAATGGGCCCGAACGGCGGCCAGCAGAGCCCCGGCCACCAGCCGACGTTCCCACCCGGCCCGCCCATGCCCGCCGGCGCCATCGCCCGGGACAACGGCCACGGCGGGCGCCCGGATCTGGACCCCAACCGGCGCGACGCGCCCGGCATGCAGGAGTTCTGATCCGTCGCGTCGCCGTCCCCCGCCCCGCCGAGATCGTCCCTGCCTTGGCCGCGTCGTCCGTGACCACGCCGCGTGCGGCCAGGACTGTCAGTCCGGTGTCGGCGAGCACCGGTCCGGTGTCGGCGAGCACCGCCGTGACCGCCGCGGTGCCGCCAGACCCGCCGGCCCGCCCCCCCGCCAGCGCCGAGAGCGGCCCGGCCGTCAGCCGCGGCGACGCCCGGCGCCCTGGCCCGCCGCCGGCATCCCCGCCGCACCGGAATGCGCCGTGTTGACGCTCTGCGGTGCCCTGCTCGCAGTCTGCGCAGTGCTGGCCGTCGTCGGCATCGTGGGCAGCAGCGGGTTCGTCTACGCCTCCCTGATCCTGACGCTCATCGCCGCGGCCCTGATTCCGCTCGGCGCGCTGCGCCGAACGCCGTCCTGAGCGCCGCGGTGCCCCGCCGGCGCCGGGGATCGACGCCGGCGGTGCGGCGTGCCTAGACAGCCACGGAAGCGTGGCGCGCGAGGCTGAACTCGAAGCCCAGCTCCGCCGCCGCCGACTGCAGATTCCCCTCGGCGCCGGTGACCTCGGTGAAGGAGACCGCGAGCACCTCATCGGCCACCGTGTCGTGATGGGCACGCAGGGCAAGCGCGGTATCTTCGCGGGTCGCCGACCAGCGCACGTCCACCCGGTCGGTGATCTCCAGACCGGTGGCCTTGCGCGCGTCCTGCAGCACCCGCACCACGTCGCGGGCGAGCCCGGCCCGGGCCAACTCCGGGGTGATCTCCAGGTCGAGCGCAACGGACAGGCCGGACTCGGCGGTGACGGCCCAGCCCTGGCGCGGCGTCTCCGTGATGATCAGCTCGTCGCCGGAGAGCTCGACGGGTTCGTCGTCGACGGTGACGGTCAGCCGGCCGTCGACCGGCGTCCCGGCGGCGGCGATGGCGGCGGCGACCGCCTTGGTGGACTTGCCGAAGCGCCGGCCCAGGGCACGGAAGTTCGGCTTCACGGTGATGTCCACGACGTCCGAGGTGGCCGCCTCGACGACGGTGACGTTGAGCTCCTCGGCGATCTGGGCGCGCAGCTCGGCGGGCAGCTCGCCGAAGGCGGCGGCGCCGACGACGGCCCGGGGCAGCGGCTGGCGGGTACGCACCCCGCTGCCGGCCCGCGCGGCGCGGCCGAGTTCGACGATCCGCCGCACCAGGTCCATCTGCGCGGACAGCCGCGGGGAGTGCAGGTCGGCGGGCAGCTCGGGCCAGGTGGCCAGGTGCACCGACTCGGGTGCCTGCGGGGACGCGTCGGCGAACAGCCGGGCCCACAGCCAGTCGGTCAGGAACGGCGTGAACGGGGCCATCACCCGGGTCAGCGCGTCCAGGCAGGTGTACAGGGTGGCCAGGGCGTCCGGGTCGCCGGCCCAGAACCGTCGTCGCGACCGGCGGACGTACCAGTTGGACAGGTCGTCGATGAACCGGGCGATCCGCCGCCCGGCGCGCAGCGAGTCGAAGCCGGCAAGCGCGGCGTCCACCTCGTCCACCGTGGCCGCGAGCTCGGACAGCGCCCAGCGGTCGAGCACGTGCCGCTCGGCCGGGGCCGCCGCGGCCGGCCCCTCGCCAGGACGCCAGCCGGCGGCGCCGGCGTACAGCGCGAAGAAGGAGGCGGTGTTCCAGTAGGTCAGCAGGACCTTGCGGACGATGTCCTCGATCGCCTCGTGGCCGACCCGGCGGTCCGCCCACGGGGAGCCGCCGGCGAGCATCAGCCACCGGACCGCGTCCGCGCCGTGCCGCTCGAACAGCTCGAACGGATCGAGGACGTTGCCCACGTGCTTGCTCATCTTGCGGCCCTCCGCGTCGAGCAGCAGCCCGAGGCAGAGCACCGTCTCGTAGGAGGAGCGGTCGAAGACCAGGGTGCCGATCGCCATCAGGGTGTAGAACCAGCCCCGGGTCTGGTCGATCGCCTCGCAGATGTACTGCGCCGGGTACTGCCGGGCGAAGTCCTGCGCGCCCTGGTGCGGTGCGCCCCACTGGGCGAACGGCATCGCGCCGCTGTCGTACCAGACGTCGATCACCTCGGGCACCCGGTGCGCGGTCGCGCCGCAGGTCGGGCAGGCGATGGTGACCTCGTCGACGAAGGGGCGATGCGGGTCCAGCGCGGCGAGATCGCGCCCGGCGAGCTCGGCCAGCTCCGCGATCGAACCGACGCAGACCAGATGGTCCGGGTCGTCGTCGCAGCGCCAGACCGGCAGCGGCGTGCCCCAGTAGCGGTTGCGGGACAGCGCCCAGTCGACGTTGCCGCGCAGCCACTCGCCGTAGCGACCGGTCTTGATCCGCTCCGGGTGCCAGTCCGTCGCCTCGTTCTGGGCCAGCAGCTGGTCGCGGATCGCCGTGGTGCGGATGTACCAGGACGGCAGCGGGTAGTAGATCAGCGGGGTGTGGCAGCGCCAGCAGTGCGGGTAGCTGTGCGTGAAGGTCAGGCCCCGCCACAGCCGGCCGCGCTCGCGCAGGTCGGCGGTCAGCGGGGCGTCGGCGTCCTTGAAGAACATCCCGCCGACCAGCGGGGTGTCGGCGAGGAACCGGCCGTCGGTGCCGATCGGGTTGACCACCGGCAGCCCGGCGGCCCGGCAGACCGCCAGGTCCTCCGCGCCGAACGCCGGCGACTGGTGCACCAGGCCGGTGCCGTCGGTCGTCGTGACGTACTCGGCGAGCACCACCGAGTGCGGGGTGCCGGTGCCGGCGGCGAACCGCTCGGCGGCCAGCAGCTCGAACGGCCGGGCGTAGCGGGCGCCGGCCAGCGCCGTGCCGCGGAAACGCTCGACGACCTCGGCGTCCTCGCCGACGGCGGCGGTGACCAGCGGCTCGGCGACGACGAACAGCTCCCCGCCGCCGGCGCGGACCAGGGCGTAGTCGACCTCCGGGTGGGCGGCCACGGCGGTGTTCGACACCAGCGTCCACGGCGTCGTCGTCCAGACCAGCAGCTCCGCGCCGCGCTCGGCGAGCCCGAGGTCGTCGGCGACCAGCGGGAAGCGGACGTAGACCGACGGGTCGTCCACGTCGGCGTAGCCCTGGGAGACCTCGTGGTCGCTCAGTGGTGTCTCATCCCGCGGGCAGTACGGGGTGACGCGGAAGTCCTCGACGAGCAGACCCTTGTCGAAGATCTGCTTCAGCGACCACCAGACACTCTCGATGTAACTGGTGTCCATCGTGCGGTAGGCGGTGTCCAGATCGACCCAGTAGCCCATCCGCTCGGTCATCGCGGAGAAGTCGGCGACGTGGCGCAGCACCGACTCGCGGCAACGGGCGTTGAACTCGGCGATGCCGTAGGCCTCGATGTCGTTCTTGCTGGTGAATCCGAGTTCCTTCTCCACCGCCAGTTCGACCGGCAGCCCGTGGCAGTCCCAGCCGGCGCGCCGGGGCACGTGGAAGCCCTTCATCGTCCGGTAGCGGGGGAAGAGGTCCTTGAAGACCCGCGCCTCCACGTGGTGGGCGCCCGGCTTGCCGTTCGCGGTCGGTGGCCCCTCGTAGAAGACCCACAGCGGGCGGTCCGCCGTGGCCTCCAGCGAGCGGTGGAAGACCTTCGCGTCGCGCCAGCGGGCGAGCGTCTCGAGTTCGAAGGCGGGTAGGTCCACCTGCCCGGGCAGCGGGGCGAAGGTGGGGGTACGCGGGGCGGTGGTCATCGTGGCGGACCCGGTCTTCCTCGGTCGTGGCTGGCGTCGGACCAACGGAGGGACGACGCCTCACCGGCCGCACGTGACGACGGCCGGCGGACCTGCCCGCCGCCGCGCCCCGCCCGGGACCGGGGGTACCGCGGTACCACCCTCCTTGCACGCCCCGTCTCGACCGATCCGCCGGGGCGGAACGGGCCGTGGGACGGCCTCTCGTCAAAGCTCGCGACGGCCGGGTCTACTGAGGACTTCACCGGCTCGCGCCCGCGGGGTCCCGTTCTGCCGGCGGCTCGGGGGTGATCTTCGCGACGCGCTGGCCACCGGGCTTCCACCAACCCCGGCTCGCTCGGGCTGCGCCCGCCGCTACTCGTCCCTGTCGACGCTGTGCCGCTGCCAGCAAAGTCTAGTCGACCGCTCGGCCGCTCGGCCGGTGCCCGGCGGGGATCCGCCGCAGCCCCCCGTGCGGGCTGGCCCGTAGAGTGGATCGGGTGGGGGCGGAGACGACCATCGGGAGCAGTGTGTCCGAAGATCCCGCCGACCGTGGCCCGGCCGCCGCGGGCGGCGTCGCGGGCGCGGCCCGGCGTCCGGTGGCCACGCTGACGGTGGCGGCCCTGGCGATTCTGCTGCTCGACATCGTGACCAAGCACATTGCGGTGGCCACGCTGTCCGACCGTGATCCGGTCGACATCATCCCCGGCGTCCTCGATCTGCGGCTCACCCGCAACTCCGGGGCCGCGTTCAGCCTCGCGGGAGGGGCGACGGTCGTGCTCAGCCTCGTCGCCCTGGCCGTGATCTCGGTAGTGGTCTTCACCGCCCGCCGGCTGCGGTCGGTGGGCTGGGCGATCGTCCTTGGCGCCCTGCTCGGCGGCGCGCTGGGCAACCTGACAGACCGGATCTTCCGCGCCCCCGGCCCGCTGCGCGGCCACGTCGTCGACTTCGTCTACCTGCACCACTGGCCGATCTTCAACGCCGCCGACTCGGCGATCGTCTGCGGCGGCATCCTCGCCGTCGTCCTGTCACTGCGGGGCATCGGGCTGGACGGCACCCGCTACGGCGATCCCGACCCGAACCAGGCCGCGGGCGGCGTCCAGCCGGTCGTCGGTGCCGGCGGGAGCGCGGTCATGGGCGGCGCCGTCGCCGGTGGCGTGGCCGGCGCGGCTGACGGTTCGGGCGCTGCCGGCATCGACG
>NZ_JAMQQF010000229.1 GCF_023716945.1 Frankia sp. AiPs1
GTGTCGGCGCCCGGCTACTCGCCCGCCTGCGCGGCGGTCGCGGCGCGTCGCGGCGACCGCGGGCGGGGAGGTGGAAGTGTCCGCCCGCGGCCGCTGCGTGCCGTCAGTCCCCGCGCCGGGCGAGGGTCACTCGCCGCGCCAGACCGGCGCCCGCTTCTCGGCGAACGCCAACGCGCCCTCCTTGGCGTCCGCGGAGGCGAACACCGGATTCATGATCTCCGCCTGGCGGTCGAACGCCTCGTCCGCGGGCCAGGAGGACGCCGACGCGAGGATCTCCTTGGTGGCGGCGACGGCCAGCGGCCCGTTCGCCGCGATCCGGGCGGCGAGCGCCCGGGCGCCGGCGAGCGCCTCGCCGGCCGGGGTCAGCACGTTGACCAGGCCGTAGCGGTGGGCGTCGACGGCGGAGAGCTGGTCGCCGGTCAGCGCCAGCTCCATGGCGACCTGGTAGGGGATGCGCTTGGGCAGGCGCAGCAGGCCACCGGCGCCGGCGACGAGGCTCCGCTTGACCTCCGGGATGCCGAAGGCGGCGTTCTCGGCGGCGACGACCAGGTCGCAGGCCAGCACGACCTCGCACCCACCGGCCAGGGCGAAGCCCTCGACGGCGGCGATGATCGGCTTACGCGGCGGCGTCAGCGTGATACCGGCCAGGCCCCGGCCCTCGATAGCGACGTTCTCACCGCGCAGGAACGCCTTGAGGTCCATCCCCGAACAGAACGTGCCGCCGGCGCCCGTGATGATCGCCACGGTCAGGTCCTTGCGGGACTCGAACTCGTCGAGGGCGGCGGCGACCCCCTCGGACACGGCGCGGTTCACGGCGTTACGCGCCTGCGGACGGTTGATCGTGATGACGGTGACCCCGTCGGCGTGTTCGACCAGAACTTCGTCGGACATAGTGCTCCCTTGTTGACGGACAGTTAGCCACGTGCGCCCGCGCCGCCGCATACGGGTGATCTCGCCGCGGACGTGGCTGTTTTCACGCAATACCCGGTGGCCGAACGCTACCGCTGTCGCGCCGCAGAGGAGAGTTCTCGGCCGCGCCACCGCCCTCGCCTGCTCCCGAACCGCGGCCGCCGGCTCGAGCAGCACCGGCGCAAGGGTCTGCGACTGGGTCTGGGCAAGCTTGTGGGCCTGCGCCGGGTCCGGGTACGCCTGGTTCCCTCCGTGATCGTCGCCGGTCGGTGGCCCGCCGGTCGCTGGCCCGCCGGTCGGGTGCTGGCGGGGTGGGTGTTGGTGGGGTGGGTGCTGTGGCGGGTATGGGACGTCGGTCACGGCGGGCCCACGGGGTCACCAGCGGGTCCTAAGGTGGCGGCGAGACCCGCTGGGTAGGCATTTGTGCAGGTCGGCGGGTTGTTCGGACGGCGGGAGGGGGTGGCGCCGGTGCGGGACATCGCCGACGCGCTGCGGCGCTGGCGGGCCGCGGGCGCAGCGTTCGCGGTGGCGACCGTCGTCGAGGTGCGGGGCAGCGCGCCCCGCCAGCCCGGTGCCGCCATGGCCGTCGCCGCCAGCGGTGAGGTCGTCGGCAGCGTGTCCGGCGGATGCGTCGAGGGCGCGGTCTACGAGGCCGCGGTCGAGGCGATCCGCACCGGTGTCCCCGCCCTGGAGAGCTACGGCATCTCCGACGACGACGCCTTCGCCGTCGGCCTGACCTGCGGCGGGATCATCGACCTGGTCATCGTCCCGTACCCGGCCCGCAGACCGTTCGCCGCCGCCGAGGTGAACGTGGATCCGCCTGCCCAGATGGATCCGCGCGTCCACGCGGAGGCCGACGAGCAGCGGCGGCAGCGGCGTGCGGGGGACGCGCTCGACGCGGTCCTCGCCGCGCTGGCCACCGACGACACGGTGGCGCTGGTGACCGTCGTCGGGGGCGGGGGACTGGGCAGTCAGGTGGCGGTGTGGCCCGATCGGACCATGGGCTCATCCGGGGTCGCCGGTCTCGACGTCGCCGCGGTGGACGATGCCCGCGGGCTGCTGGCGGCCGGTCGCAGCGGGCTGCGCCGCTACGGGCCGCGGGGGCAGCGGCGGCCGGACGCGATCGGCGTGTTCGTCCAGTCGTTCGCCCCACCGCCGCGGATGCTGGTCTTCGGTGCGATCGACTACGCCGCCGCGATGGTGCGGTTGGGCCGTTTCCTCGGCTACCGGGTGACGGTGTGTGACGCCCGGCCGGTGTTCGCCACCGCGCGGCGTTTCCCGGACGCCGACGAGGTGGTCTGCGAGCGCCCGGTGGCCTTCCTCGCCCGCGCGGCGGTCGACGCTCGCACGGTGATCTGCGTGCTCACCCACGATCCCAAGTTCGACATTCCGGTGCTGTGCGCCGCGCTGCGCTCCCCGGCGCACTATGTCGGCGCGATGGGGTCGCGGCGCACCCACGTCGACCGGCTGCGCCGGCTGCGTGCCAGCGGCGTCGCCGAGGACGCCCTCGCGCGGCTGCACTCCCCGATCGGCCTGGACCTGGGCTCGCGCACGCCCGAGGAGACGGCCATCTCGATCGCCGCGGAGATCATTCAGAGCCGCTGGGGCGGCAGCGGCCGCCCACTGCGGGCCACCGACGGTCGGATCCACGCAGATCACGGCGAGCCACCCAACCCGTCCGAGTCATCCGAGTCGTCCGAGCGGGTCGAGTGGGTCGAGCCGTTGGCGGATCTGGTCGCCGACCCTCGCGGTCGCGCCGAGGGTGCCGGCCGACAAGACGGCTGAGGGAGATCCGTGGCCGTCGAGGTCTGATCCGAGGTCGGGCGCGGGGTGGCCGCGCGCTCGCTCGGGTGGGTGGCGGTAGGCGGTTCCGCGGAACCGGTGATCTTCGGGGCGAGGCGACTGGAGTCAAGGGGCGAGTCGGGGTCTGTCGGGCTGGGGCGACCGGGTATCGGGGCGGGCCGGGCAGCCCCCGGGTGGCCACCGGAGAGCTCCGCCGCGCGGGGGTGTCGGGGCCCGTCGGCCTGCCCGTGAGGCTCGCGGTCGCAGCGGGGGATGGGGCCCGGCCTGCGCATTTGCGTATCGCGATGGGTGACGGCCGGCACGGCGGCACTGCTTGAGTCGGTGAACCGGCGTTCACTATGCTGGTGAACGCCGGTTCACGTAGGTGGCCGATCCTGTTCCGAGCACTGCCTGTCTCGATATTCTTTCTCGATCATCCAAGGAGTCACGTGGACGAGCCTGCCGCGCATCCGGTCCGCGCCGAGTCCCCGGGGGAGACCCCCGCGGCGGGCGGGGGGCGCTCCCGGCAGCTCAGCGCCGTGCTGGGCGTCGGCGGCATCCTCACCGCGATCTCGCAGGTCTCGATCGTGCCGCTGCTGCCCGACCTGCCCCGGCTCACCGGCGCGTCGGCGTCGAACGTGAGCTGGCTTCTCACCGTCACCCTGCTCGTCGGTGCCGTGGTCACGCCGCTGTTCGGGCGGGCAGGGGACATCTTCGGCAAACGGCGGATGCTTCTGGTCGCGCTCGGGATGCTGACCACCGGGTCGGTCCTGTGCGCGCTGACATCGAACATCTGGCTGCTGATCCCGGCCCGCGGCCTGCAGGGCGCCTGCCTCGCGGTGGTACCGCTGTCGATCAGCATCCTGCGCGACGAGCTGCCCCCCGAGCGGGTCGGGTCGGCGGTCGCGCTGATGAGCGCCACCGTCGGCATCGGCGCGGCGCTCGGCGTTCCGTTCGCCTCCCTGATCATCCAGTTCGCCGACTGGCACGTGATGTTCTGGGTCACCGGCGGGCTCGGCCTGGCCGATCTGATCCTCGCCGGGCTGCTGGTGCGCGAGTCGAAGGTCCGCGCCCCCGCCCGTTTCGACGTCCCCGGCGCGGTCGGGCTGGCCCTCGGCCTGTTGTGCCTGCTGCTGGCGCTGTCCAAGGCGGCCGACTGGGGCTTCACCAGCCCGCGCTTCGGCGGCCTGATCCTCACCGCCGTGGTGATCTTCATCGGTTGGGCTCGCTGGCAGCTTCGGGTCGCCGACCCGCTGGTCGACCTTCGCCTGGCCCGGCGGCCCGCGGTGCTCGCCCCGAACGCCGCGGCGCTGCTGATCGGCTTCTCCTTCTACGCCAACTCGCTGTCCACCGCCCAGCTCGTCCAGGTCCCGAAGGAGACCGGCTACGGCCTGGGCCTGTCGGTGTTCGCCAGCGGCCTGTGCCTGCTGCCCGGGGGCGTGGCGATGTTCGCCCTGTCGCCGGTCGCGGCGAGGATCACTGCCACCCGCGGCCCGCGGATCACCCTGCTGCTCGGCGCGTCCGCCCTCGTCTTCGGCTACCTGCTGCGCCTGTTCACCAGCGAGAACCTGCCGATGATCGTGATCGGTGCGGCGGTCGTCGCCGCCGGGACGGCGCTGGCCTACTCGGCCATGCCTATGCTGATCATGAATGCGGTTCCCCGCACGCAGACGGCCGCGGCCAACGGCCTCAACGTCCTGCTGCGCACGGTCGGGCAGGCGATGTGCAGCGCCGTGGTCGCCGCGCTGCTCAGCCACCTCACGATGGCGACCTCCGTCGGGGCCGTGCCGAGCCTCGGCGCCTTCCAGACCGTGTTCGCGATCGCCGGCGTGGTGGGGGCGCTCGCCCTCGGGGTCGGCTGCCTGGTGCCCGCCCGCGGCCGGGCCGACGTGGCGCTGCCCCTGCAGGCCGGCGGCCCACCGCGGACCGACGACATCCTGCACGGTGACCCCGTTCGCATGGACGCCGGTCGCACGGACGCCGGTCGCACGGACGCCGCGCGCATCGTCGCGCAGGCGCCCCGGCCGCGCCGCCACCGCTCTGCACGCCGCTCCACCTGGCGCAGCAACGACGGCTCGGCAACGACGGCTCGGTGACGGCGGACACGGTGACGGCGGCTCGGCGAGAGTGTGATGCCCGCACGGACCCGACGGTGCCGAGGCGGGTACGGTGCGGCGTCGCCGAGCGGTAGCGTGCAGGCTCAGGCGTCCCGGCCGGGGACGTCCGCCGCATCCCGGGACGGGCGGAGGACCGGACTGTGACCAGCCCCTCGACCCTCGGACGCCGGGGGGACGCCGAGGTCAGCCGCGAGGCGATCATCACCGCGGCCCGCCGGGCGTTCGCCCGCCAGCCCTACGCCGCCATCACGCTCAAGGCCATCGCCGCGGACGCCGGGGTGAGCGCTCCGCTGGTTCTGAAGTACTTCGGCAGCAAGGAGCAGCTCTTCGCCCGCGTCGCCCGGTTCGGCGACGAGATCGACCGGTTGCTCGACGCGCCGCTGCCTGATCTCGGCCGCCACCTGCTCCACGCTCTTCTTGACGCGCACGAGCAGCGCCGCGACCCGCTCATCCGGGTCGCGTTCGCGCTCCAACACGGCGAGCACGCGACCCTGCTGCGCGAGAACTTCCGCGATCAGGTCGTCGCCCGGCTGAGGTCGCGCCTGACCGGTCCGGATGCGGCCCTGCGCGCCGAACTCGTCCTCGCCCACCTGCTCGGCCTCGGCGTCCTGCGCAAGGTCGTGCACACCGAGGCGATCAGCGTCGCCGAACGGGACCGGATCGTCGACCTGTGCGCGCCGGGCCTGCAACACCTCCTCGACGGCACCGTCTGACGGCCCCGTCGCCACAGTGATCACACTGCCGAACGCGGTTGGGGTCGGTTGCGGTGCGTTCTGTACGGTCCGGGCCCGGCGATGGTGCACAACGCACCGCAATCCCCCTCCCCACCTTCCAAGATAATCAACGGTGTTGACGATTTGGCACCGTTCATGATCATCCAGGCGGGTTGGCGGATCCCGCCGCGGTGCCGATGCCGGGGCGGCTCAGCGGTGGGCGGGCGCGTCGCGCGGGGGACGAGCGCCGGCGAGGTCGGCGTTCGGCGCGGCGGCGCGGACCAGGCCGGGGATGACCTCCCCGAGCGCGCCCGGGTCCCAGACGCCGTCGACGTCGACGGCCGGACCGGCGACCCAGCCCTCCAACACGGTGATACTGCCGCCAACGACGGCGAACGCCCGCCCGGTCACCCCGGCCGACGCCTCGCTACCCAGCCAGACCACCAGCGGCGCGATGTGCCCGGGGGTCATCCTCGCCGCCTGGGCCTCGGGCAGGTCGCCGGTGAGACCCTCGGTCATCCGGGTCAGCGCGAGCGGAGCGATCGCGTTCACGGTCACGCCGTAGCGGGCGAGCTCCAGCGCGGCGGTGATGGTGAACCCGGCGATGGCGGTCTTGGCAGCGCCGTAGTTCGTCTGGCCGATGTTGCCGAACAGCCCCGACGGCGAACTGGTGTTGACGACGCGTCCGGCCCGCCCGCGCCCGGCGGAATGCTCGTCGCGCCAGTAGACGCCGGCGTGGTGAGTGGGGGCGAAGGTGCCCCGCAGGTGCACCCGTACGACGGTGTCCCACTCCGTCTCGGTCATGTTGACCAGGGTGCGGTCGCGCAGGATCCCGGCGTTGTTCACCAGGACGTCGAGGCCCCCGAACGTCTCGACCGCCTGGGCGACGAGGCGCCCGGCCGCGGCGAAGTCGGCGACGTCCTCGGTGTTCGCCACCGCCTGCCCGCCGGCCGCGCGGATCTCCTCGACGACGGCGGCCGCGGGCCCGTCGTCGCGGCCATGGCCGGTTCGGTCGCAGCCGAGATCGTTGACGACCACCCGGGCACCCTCGGCGGCGAATGCCAGCGCATGCGCCCGCCCGATCCCGTTGCCGCCCCCCGTGACGATCACCACCCGACCCGCGCACAGACCCGACACGGGGTTACACCGGGTCCGCGGCGTGGGCGACGATCTCTTCACCGAAGCGGCGCACGGTGTCCTCGGCCGCGGCCGGGTCGTCGCCGCAGACCGCGATCACGATCCAGTCCGCACCGAGCTTGCCGTAGGTCGCGACGTCGTCGAGCATGGCCGCCGCGTCCCAGTCCTGCCGAACGTCGAGCTGCGGCCACATGCCGGTGGCCACCACGTCGAGGGCGTCCGGCGGGCGGCCCGCCGCGTCCAGCCGGGCCCGGACGTCGTCGACGACTCGGGTGAACCCGTCGACGCCGGCCACGGGCGCCGTGCGGATCGTGCGCGCCAGGGCGTCGTTCGTGAGCAGGGTGACGACCCCCTGCCCGTAGCGGACGGCCCGCTCCCGCCCCCACGCGCTGTTGCCGTGCAGCCACAGCGGCGGGTGGGGCTGCTGGACGACCCGCGGCTGGATGTTGGTGCCGCGGGTCTGCAGCAGCGGGCCGCTGTGGGTCAGCCGCGGCTGCTCCCAGCTCGCGCGCAGCACGTCCACCGTCTCGTCGAACGCGGCGAGCCGCCCGTCGAAGTCGACGCCGAGCGCGCCGAACTCCGAACGCAGGTAGCCCGCGCCGAGGGTCAGCGTCAGACGCCCCCCGGACAACGCGTCGAGCGTCGCCACCTGGTGGGCGGTCAGCAGCGGGCTGCGGTAGGGCGCCACCAGCGCCCAGGTGAACAGGCGGATGCTTCGGGTCACCGCCGCACAGAACGCCAGCGACACCAGCGGGTCGGCGCTGCCCTCCCCGCCGGAGTCGACCCAGCGGGCGGACGGCGCGGGATGGTCGCTGAACCCGAGCGCGGCGAATCCGGCCTCCTCCGCCGCTCGCGCGAAGCCGGTGACCGCCTGCGGGGTGAGGATCCGCGGCGACCAGGCGGGATCGGCCACGCCATGCTGGACGGCGAATCTCATCGGGTGGGGTGTTCGTAGGTCTGTGCCATGGCTAGGCAGTATCGCCCCACGGGCCCGCCCGGCGCCCGCTCTTTGCCCGTCCGCCGCGACCGTCGTCCCCGCCGACGCGCCCACGCGGTCGGGCGCCGGATGTCGGGCGGCTCAGTGCGCCGCGCGCTCAGTGCGGCGGGCGGGGCCGGCCGTCGGGGCCGGCGCTGAGCTCGTCGTCGCCGAACTCGCAGACGCCGGCCGCGGCCCACGCGTCGAGGTAGTAGTGCGGGAAATGGTCGCTGATCGTGTACGGGAACAACCGGCCCAGCGGCCGGACCTGGCCGAGCGGGAACGCGGCCAGCGCCCCGGCGAACCCCAACACGCTGAGAGGTGGTCGACGAGATCGCGGTAGACCGGGAACTGTTCGTCGAGCCGCGGCCGGTACGGGCGCAGGTCGTCGAGGTCGAGGACCTGCGCGTTGCTCACCTGCACCCCTCGCTCACCTGCACCTCCTGGATCGTGACGATGTACGGATCGATTCCGGAGAGTAACTAACCGTGGTCGCCATCGTCTCGGCCGGCGACCCGCCGCGGCCGGTCGCCGGCGGTCGTAGGGTGACGAGGATGGGCCGCGCCGCGCAGGAACCGCAGCGTCGGGCGTTGCTCGTGCGCCGGGCGGAGCTGACCGACCTGACCGGGCCGGCTGGGCTTACCGGGCTGGCTGGGCTGACCGGGCCGCGCGGGGCGACCAGGGCGACCGGGGCGGTCCCGCCGGCACGGGTCGCGGATGTGCGCCTTCTCGGCGGGCGGATCGTCGAGGTCAGCGCGGAACCGCTGCGTCCGCGGGCCGGGGAGCATGTTCTCGACGCCGCGGGCGGCGCGCTGCTGCCGGGGCTGCACGATCATCATGTCCACCTGCTGTCGCTGGCGGCGTCGGCGTCGTCGGTGCGGGTGGGGCCGCCCGAGATCGTCGACGAGGCCGGGCTGCGCGCGGCACTGCGCGCGGCCCCGGGCACCGGTCCGGCACGGTGGGTGCGCGCGGTCGGCTACCACCCGTCGGTGGCCGGCGACCTTGACCGGCGCGCCCTCGATGCGCTGGTGCCCGACCGGCCGGTGCGGGTGCAGCACCGCGGCGGGGCCCTGTGGGTGTTCAACTCGCCGGCGCTGCGCCTGGCCGGTATCGATGGCTGCGACCTGCCGGGCGTCGAGCGTGACGGCACCGGGGCGCCCACCGGGCGGCTGTGGCG
>NZ_JAMQQF010000022.1 GCF_023716945.1 Frankia sp. AiPs1
CACCGAGGCCGCCGCCGCCGGGATGGTGACGGCCGGCGCGCGACCGCGCCCCCCGGCGACGACGACCGCCGCGGTCAGCTCCCGCAGGCTGACGTGCGCGTCGGAGAGGATGTACCGCGCGCCGGGGCGGCCCTCGCGGGCGGCCGCGAGATGACCGCGGGCCAGTCCCTCGGTGAAGACCAGGCCGAACCCGCCGGGTGGAACGGCTGGCAGCAGCCCACGCAGTGCCGGACGAAACATCCGGCTCTCCATCGAGGTCGGCCCGTAGGGCGGCAAGCCGTAGACGGTGGCCGGGTTGACGATGACCACCTGCATGCCCCCCGCGACGGCGAGCACCGCCCGTTCCGCGCGCTGCTTGGAACGCTCGTACGGGGTGCCTTTCGGGGTGGCGGCGAGTGCGGTCTCGTCGAAACGGCCGCCCGGCGGGGCGTCGAACACGTCGATCGTGCTGGTGTGCACCAGCCGGCGCACGCCGGCCTGCGCCGCCGCCCGCGCGACGTTGTCCGAACCGGCCACGTTGACCCGGTCGAACTCGTCGGCATCGGGCAGCCACTGCTCGGGAACGCCCATCGCGTTGAACACGATCTCGATCCCGGCCACGGCCGCCGGCAACGTCGCCGGGTCGGTGACGTCCCCCACGACGACGTCGACCGGCCCGGGCAGGTTGGCCGCCCGGGCCGAGTCGCGGACGAGGGCCCGCACCTGGTGGCCGGCCTCGATCGCGGCCCGTACGACCGCCCCGCCGACCTTGCCGGTCGCCCCCGTGACCAGGACCCTCACCGGCGCGAGCGGGGCAGGCCGAGCAGCAGGTCCGGGCCCGCCGGCGGGGTGGTCGTGTGGGTGCTGGTGATCGCCGAGTAGTCACCGAAGAACTTCACCTCGAGGCGTTCCCGGCGCGTCTTGCCCGACCCGTCCGGGATGAGGCGCAGGAAGTACAGCACGCTGGTTCCGCCGGCGTTGGCCCGGTCGTGCGGGTTGTAACCGCCGCCGTCCCAGTGGAACTCCGCGCGGGTTCGAAGCACGGCGCGCAGGCCCTCGATAATGATCGGGTTCGGCTCGGGCAGGCGCATCGCGAAGTGCCGTTCCAGCTCGAAGGCGCGCTCCTGTTCGACGAGACCGGGCGGCAACTCGGGGGTCCGCCGCACCATGAAAATCTCGACCGTGCGGCCGGCACCGGCGTCGGATCGCAGCGACGCGTGGGTGAGGCGCACATCGAGCTGGTCCGGGCGCACGCCGTAACGCTCGCCCAGCCGGGCCCGCACGATGACGCTCGGGACCAGCGCGCTGGGCTCGAGCCCGAGCGAGGCCAGCGCGCTCAGGGCGGCGTCGAAGTCGTCGACGGCGATCAGCAGCGCCGCGTGGTCGAGCACGCAGTAGGTGGCGACGAGCGCGACCAGTTCGGCGGCGCCGTCGATCCCGTCGAGCAGGCCGGCAAGCAGCCCCTCGGTGTTCAGCGACCGCAACGGCTCGCAGACGGCCTCGATGCGGCGAACGTCGACCTCGTCGATGGCCATGGCGGCGGCTCGTCCGGTGACGGCGCCTCCCTGTGGGCCTCCTCGCGGGCCTCGCGGTGTGCCTCGCAGTGGGCCTCGCAGTGGCCCGGTTCCCGTCGGCGTGTCCGTCATTGCGTGCCGCCTCTCGCCACGCGGCGCGGGCCCGATCGGGCGCGCCGGTCCCGGTCCCGGACCGGTCCCGGGCCGGTCCTGGTGGGGCGGCCGCGGTCCCTGGTCGACAAGGCCGGACCCCCGCACCGGGCCGGCTGGCTTGCTAAGGGCATCCGGGTGGGCGCCGAAACTTTTCCGGGAGCCTAGCCGCACTGTGTGACGGCTTCGTTGTCAGCTCCCTACCGGAGGCGGCAAGCGGGTAAAATCGTGTATGAGACCCGGGCGGCGTCAGGCCGGTGTGGCCGAGGCGGGCGAAGCCCGTCGTCCGGTGGTCCCCGGCCCCGGCGGAATGCCGGCGGCGCCTGCCGCGCTTCTTTTCAGGTGACGGAAGCGACCGGTGGTGTAAGGAGGACCTCGATCGTGCTTGATCCGCAGGAGCTTTACAGTCTCACCGAGGACGCGTCCGACGACCCCATCGACGCGCATCGCCCGATCATGCTGGAGGCGCTGACGGGCGTCGTCGACGCCGGCAACGCGGTCAGCCTCGCCGGCGAGCACCTGTTGACCGCGCTCGACCATCGCATCGTCGCGACGTTCGACGTCGATCAACTGCTGGACTACCGGTCCCGCCGGCCAACCATGATCTTCTCCGAGGACCACTGGGAGAGCTACACGGACCCGGTGCTCGCGCTCTACCAGCTACGCGACGAGTCGGACACGCCGTTCCTCCTGCTCACCGGCCCCGAGCCGGACCTGCAGTGGAAGCGCTTCACGGCGGCCGTCCGCGGGCTGGTGGCCCGGCTCGGCGTCCGCCTCACCGTCGGGCTCAACGCCGTGCCGATGGCGGTTCCGCACACCCGGCCCGCGACGATCACTGCGCACGGAAGCAGCAAGGAGCTGGTCGTCGGCCATGAGCCGTGGCTGCGCCGGCTTCAGGTCCCCGGCAGCGCCGGGCATCTGCTGGAGTACGAGCTGGGCCGCGACGGCCGGGACGCGATGGGCTTCGCCGTCCACGTTCCGCATTACCTGGCCCAGACGACCTACCCCGCGGCCACCGAGGTGCTGCTGACGTCGGTGTCGAAGGCGACCGGCCTGATGCTTCCGCTGGACGGGCTGCGCTCCGCGGCGGTCGCCGTCCAGGACGAGGTCAACAGCCAGATCGCCCAGGGCGGAGAGGCCGCGGCGCTCGTCCACGCGTTGGAGGAGCAGTACGACGCCTACCAGCGGGGGCGGCGCGGCCCCAGCCTGCCCACGATCGACGCCGAGCAGAAGCTGCCGACCGCCGATGAACTCGGGGAGGCGCTCGAACGCTTCCTGGCCGAACAGTCCGAGCCGGGCGGTCCGAACCCGCTGTCCTGAATCCGACACTGGGGACCAGCCGCTGAGAACCAACCGCGCAGAACCGGCCGACGGGATGTCGACCGGCTGTACCTCTTGTCGCACATCGCGCAGGAATTCGCCAGCTCCCTGAGCGCGCACGGCCGTCCAGTTCCTGCTGTTTCCCGGTGACGTCCGCGGAATGCCACAATTCCGATTCGCCACCGGGAGATTCACCCAATCACCGTTACACCATCACCCCGGTTTGCGTCGGTCTCCCGCCGCCACGACGGCGGGAGACCCGAACCAGATCCGGGCAGTCTCAACGGCGGTCGGACACGCGGCCGATGCTCGCGTCCGACAGCGCCCGGACCGACAGCCCGTCGACGAACCGCTCGACGATCGCCCCCACCGGCCAGCGATCGACCTCTGTGAGCAGGCGCGATGCCTCCGCGTCGGCGTGGCGGGCGTCCCAGCCCTGCGCGTCCAGACTATTACGCAATGCCTCACGGTAATCCGTTTCCGTGACTCCGGGAAGGTCGCGGACCATCGCCGTCGTCGTTCCGTAGAAAGAGCCCAGGCCGACGAAGACCCGACCGCACTCGCACCGGCCGTGCGGCCGGTCCAGGTGCATGTCACAGAACGCCCGCAGGGTTACGAGCTCACCTTCCACCGCCCAGTGGAAATCGTCGACACGCAGGCCCTGCGCGTACGCGGTGGCCGTGAGAAGTTTCATGACTCCCAAGCTCCTCGTGGTCGCCCGACCGCTTCCGGGTGGGAAGCGGATGCCCTCCGGATCTACGAGAAGACAACCATCCCCCACCGACAAAAGTCTCGGCTTAGCCATGATCGGGGTACTCTCGACGCACGCCTCGGACCGGCCGCGGGGACCGGCCCGAGACGATTCCGGTGGGAAGATCCAGTGGGAGGACGGCAGCCGGTGACTGCGCCTGTCGCCGCCACGGCCGACTCCACCCCGACCCCCGAAGGTGCCGGATCCGCCGAGGCCGCCACGCCCCGCCGGCAACGGCTCGCCGCGGGCGCCGCGACCTGGCGGGGTGTTCTGTTCCTGCTGCTGAACCTCCCTTTGGGCATTATCGGCTTCGTCTGCGTGACGACCGCGCTGGCCCTCGGCGCGGGCCTGGTGGTCACGGTGATCGGGATACCCGTGCTCGCGTTCGGCCTGCAGTTGTGCCGCGTGTTGGGCACCATCGAGCGGGTCCGGGCCCGGTGGCTGCTCGGCCTGAGGATCGACGCCCCGTCGCGGCGGCCGCGCCGGCGGGCCGGCGGGCTCGGCTCGATGTTCGCCGCGCTGGCCGATCCGGTGTCCTGGCGGACGGCGCTGTACCTGTTCATCCGCCTGCCCTGGAGCATCATCAGCTTCGTGGCGGCGGTGCTGCTGCTCACCGTGGGCTGGGTGGTGCTGCCCTCGGCCACGCGCGGGCTCGTCGCGGTCGATCGGGCGATGATCCGCGGACTGCTCTCCCCGTCGGAGGGGGTGGAACGGCGGATCCGGGAACTGGAGGCGGACCGGGGAACGCTCGCCGACTCCGCCGCCGCCGACCTGCGGCGGATCGAACGCGACCTGCACGACGGCGCGCAGGCCCGGCTCGTCGCGCTGGCCATGGGCCTGGGGCTGGCGAAGGAGAAGCTCGCCGACGATCCGGACGCCGCCGCCCTCATGGTCGCCGAGGCACACGGCGAGGCGAAGCTCGCCCTGCAGGAGCTGCGCGACCTCGCCCGCGGCATCCATCCCGCGATCCTCACCGATCGCGGTCTGCCCGCGGCCCTGGCCTCGCTGGCCGCCCGGTGCACCGTGCCCACCCGGGCCGCCGTCGAGCTGAGCGGCCGGCCGGCCGCCGCTCTGGAGGGCATCGTCTACTTCACCGCGTCGGAGCTGCTCACCAACATCAGTAAGCACAGCCAGGCCAGCGCCGCCTCGATCGAGCTGAGCCGCTGCGACGGCGCCAGCCTGCTACTGCGGGTCAGCGACGACGGTGTCGGCGGCGCGGATCCCCGCCGCGGCACGGGCCTCGCCGGTCTGACCGGACGCCTGGACGCCATCGACGGCACCCTGGTCGTCGACAGCCCTCCTGGTGGCCCAACCCTGGTCAGCGTCGCGCTGCCCTGGCGGGATGCCACCGATGACCCCGGTTACGGGCGTTGATCTTCGGCGCCGTCAGCTACTTCGGCAGCGCCCGGACGAGACCGTCAGACCGGCCGCGCCACCCGGCCCGGCTCGGCGGGTGCGAGACCCGGCGTGCCCGGATCAGATCCGACAGCCGGCTGCGCTGCGCCCGATCCATCCCGTGGCGCAGCGGGCCGCGGCCTGCCGGCCGCGCGCCCCGGCAACAGCAGGGCCAGCGGAACAGCGAGCACGGAGAATCCCAGCGTCCACCAGAACGCCACCGCGTAGGCGTGGGCCTGCCCGCCGAGGTCCAACCCGGCGCCACCCGACGTCGTCCCGGGTAGCTGGTGGGCCAGGACCACCGCGAGCACGGCGGTGCCGAGGGAGCCCCCGATCTGCTGGAAGATGCGGACCGCCGAGGTGGCGCGGGGAATGTCGGTGGGGCGCAGTCCGTGGTAGGCCGCCGACATGACGGGGATCGACGCGGCCGCGAGGCCCATTCCCCGAAGCACCAGCGAACCGCCGAGGAGGACCTCGCTCGTGTCCGTGTCGATCTGGGTGTAGGCCACCGAGCCCAGCACGCTGAGCACGATCCCGATCAGGACGAGCAGGCGCGGGCTGGTCCGATCGACCAGCCGGCCGACCACGATCATCGCGAGCATCATGCCGAGTCCCTGTGGCGCGAGCAGCAACCCGGCCGCGACGGCGCTACGCCCCCGCACCTGCTGCTCGTAGAGCGGAAGCAACAACATCGCGCCGTAGAGCGAGAGCCCGAACAGGAACATCATTCCCGCGGAGCCGCAGAACGACGCGAAACGAAACAGACGTAGATCGATCAACGGGACGATCCTGGTCCGCAGCGCGTGCCAGGCAAAGACGGCGATCAGTGCCAACCCTGCGATCAGTGGCACCAGCGCCCTTGGGTCGGCGAAGTCGCCGCGCCGACCCGCCTCGGACAGGCCATAGACCGCCACGGCGAGCCCGGGCGAGAGCAGGGCGAATCCGACCCCGTCGAACGGGTGGCGCTGCGCCACCCGCATGTCGGGCATCAGGCGCCAGGCCAGCGCGATGGCGACGACACAGACCGGCACATTGACGAAGAAGATCCATCGCCAGCCACAATCATCGATGAGCACACCGCCGACGACGGGGCCGAGCACGGGGGTGAGCAGCGCCGGGACGGCCACCGTGGCCATGAGCCGGCCCAACCGGGCAGGACCGGCCGCCTGGGCGAGGATCGTCTGCATCAGCGGCAGCAGCAGGCCACCCCCCACGCCCTGGACGATCCGAAAGGCGATCAGGCTGCTCGCGGACCACGCGATCCCGCAGAGCACGGAGCCCACCAGGAACAGCGTCAGCGACGCCAGCCACATCCGCTTGCCCCCGAAGCGCTCGACCGACCAGCCGGTGAGCGGGATCACCACCGCGAGGGCCAGCAGGTAGCCGGTGCTGACCCACTGAATCGTCGACACGCCGACGTCGAAGGACCGGGCGAGGGTGTCGAGCGCGACCGCCACGATCGTCGCGTCCAGCTGCACCACCACTGCTCCGACGAGAACGATCAACGCCAGCCGGACCAGCGTGGGATCCAACCGGTCACCACCGCCAGCGCCATCCGCCGTCGACGCCTCGGCCTGCACAGCCACGGGCCCACCACCTCCGGAACGATTCAGGGAATCACGTCACTCCCGCCACCAGCGCGGCGGATGAGCGGCACCTGCCAGCGCGCATCCGAACGATACACCGTCTCGATTTCGCTACGCCGCATCGCGACCCGTACACCGTAACGGTTTCGCGGAACCACGTAACCTCGAGGAATGGGTGACCACACCCGCGCGGAGCGACTCCCGGCGGTACCGACGAACCTGGCCCCCCCGGCCCCGGCACCGGCACCCAGCCCGGCAGCACCCGCACGCCCGACGCCCACGGACCTGCCCCCCGCAGGATCGACCCCTCCGAGCCCGACGCTCGCCGGGGTGGCGGGCGCGCCAGACCGCCCGGCGCCGGCGGGGGGGTCCGCCGGGATCGTCTGGGCGCGACCGGCCGAACGCCGCCGCCCACGGCTGACCCGGGAGGCGATCGTCGACGCGGCCGTCGCGATGGCCGACGCCGAGGGTCTCGAGGCGGTCTCGATCCGCCGGATCGCCGCGGCGCTCGACGCCCGGCCGATGAGCCTGTACTCCCATTTCGACCGCAAGGACGACCTGCTTGCCCTCATGAACGACCAGGTGGCCGCGGAGGTGATCGTGCCCGAGCCGCTGCCGGCGGACTGGCGCGACGCCCTGTGCGCCATCGCCCACCGAACCCGGGACAGCAGCCTGCGCCACCCGTGGATCCTGCAGACGCTTTCCGGCCACCCCCAGTTCGGCCCGAACGGCCTGCGCCACGCCGAGCAGTCCGCAGCGGCGGTGTCCGCCCTGCCGCTACCGACCCGCCAGCGGGTCGCGCTGCTGCGCGCGGTCGACACGTACACCCTCGGGCACGTCACCGCCGAACTGCGGGAGCGCCAGGGTTACCTCGGCGGCGCCGACCGGGCGGACGTGCAGCGCTACCTGACCGGCGTGCTTGAAGGTGGCCAGTATCCGCACCTGGCCCAGTTCCACAGCAATGACCTCGTCCTGATCGGCGGGGACGCCCGGGAGAGCTTCATCGAGGGCCTGAACTGGCTGCTGGCCGGGATCGCGGCCGCCCTCGGCGCGGCATCGCCTGGCGCGGCATCGTCCTGACCGGGCACCGGCCCGGTGCGGCATCGCCTGGCGCGGCATCGCCCGGCGCGGCATCGTCCTGACCGGGCACCGGCCCGGTGCGGCCGCCCGCGCCCGCGGCGGTCAGACGCTGCCCAGCACCCGGGTGATCCGCACCGCGAGGACGACCCGCAGCGGGTTGGCCCGCGGCTCGCGGTAACGCTGCGCGTAGCGCCGCTCCGCCTCCGCGACGCTCGCGGGATCGTCGCGCACCACGGCCAGCCCCTCCAGGGTCGACCAGCGGCGCCCGTCGATCTGGCAGATCGCGACGGCCGTTCCGTCGGCGGGCCCGGCGGCGATCAGGCGCGCCTTGTGGGATCGCCCGGAGGTGATCACGCGGGCGATCCCGGCCGCGGGGTCGAGGGTCGCGCCGACGGCGACCACGTGGGCGCTGCCGTCGGCCCGCACCGTGGTCAGGCTGCACAGGTGCCGCTCCCGCCAGAAGTCGAGGAACTCCCCGCCACGGCCGGTGAGGTCGGGCGGCCGGGCGGACTGGTTCGGCATGTCGCCAGCCTGCCACGCGGCGGGCGGGGCCGTCCGGCGGCCACCCAGCCGACGAGCATCGCCACGATATGCACCCAAAACGGTAGGTTTACCAACCCGATACCTGCACGAAACGAACTGGAAAGCAGCACTGTCGACCCTCGTCGCACAACACATCTTCGCTGGTCCGACGCCCGCCCACGGATCGCGGGGACATGCACAACGGCGGCGCAGGGACAGGAGCGACATGCCGTTCGACTTCGGCGCGATCAATACCGGGGACACCGCCTGGGTGCTGGCGAGCGCCGCCCTCGTCCTGCTCATGACGCCGGGCCTGGCGTTCTTCTACGGGGGAATGGTCCGCGTCGAGAACGTCCTGAGCATGATCATGCAGAACTTCTTCTGCATGGGCATCGTCAGCGTGCTGTGGGTCCTGGTGACCTACAGCCTGGCCTTCGGCGGGGCGAACGGGTTCGTCGGCGGGTTCGACCACGTCGGGCTCGCCCACATGAACGTCCAGGTCGCCGGCTACACGGGCACGGCCGGGCAGACCATCCCGCCGATCGTGTTCGTCTGCTTCCAGCTCATGTTCGCCGTCATCACGCCGGCGCTCATCACGGGGGCGAGCGCGGACCGGTTCCGGTTCAGCGCCTTCGCCCTGTTCATCGCGCTGTGGTCGGTGCTGGTCTACGGCCCGGTCGCGCACTGGGTCTTCTCCCCCGCCGGCTGGCTCTACGAGCACGGCGCCGAGGACTTCGCCGGCGGGACCGTCGTCCACGCCAACGCCGGCGCCGCCGCCCTCGCGGTGGCCGTCGTGCTGGGCCCCCGCCGCGGCTGGCCCACCGGCGACTTCCGCCCGCACAACGTCCCGTTCGTCCTGCTCGGCGCGGGCCTGCTGTGGTTCGGCTGGTTCGGCTTCAACGCCGGCTCCGCGCTGCACGCCAACGAGCTGGCGGGCAGCGCCTTCCTGAACACCAACACCGCGGCCGCCTGCGCCATGCTGGGCTGGATCGCCGTGGAGCGCCTGCGCGACGGGATGGCCTCCACGCTCGGTGCCGCCTCCGGCGCCGTCGCCGGACTGGTGGCGATCACTCCCGCGGCCGGGTACGTCACCCCGGTCGGCTCGATCATCATCGGCCTGCTCGCCGGCGGCGTCTGCGCCCTGGCCACCGCCATCAAGGGCAAGGTCGGCATCGACGACGCCCTGGACGTCGGCGCCGTGCACCTCGTCGGCGGCGCGCTGGGCGCCCTGCTCATCGGCCTGCTGGGCAGCAGCGACATCGGCGGCCGGGACGGGCTGTTCTACGGCGGCGGCAGCAGCCTGCTGCGCGAGCAGGTCGTCGCCGTCGCGGCCGTGGTGGCCTACTCGTTCGTGGCCTCGCTGATCATCGCCGGGGCGGTGCGGCTGGTCCTGCGGCTGCGAGTGACGCCGGAGGAGGAGGCCAAGGGACTGGACACCACCCAGCACGGCGAGGTCGCCTACCGGCTCTGGTGACCTCCGGCCATGGGCGCGATGGTGACGCCGAGCCGGCGGTGGGTGAGCACCGGGAACTCGGCGCGGACAGCGGCCGGCAGGCCCGGGTCGAGCTCGGCGCGGACCCGGGCGGGACCCTGGCCGCCCTCGGCCAGCGCCACCCCCCACGGGTCGACGACGACGCTCGCCCCGGCCATGTCGCGGCCCGCCTGCCGACCCGCGACGTTGCAGGCGACGAGGTGGACCTGGTTCTCGATCGCGCGGGCCCGGGTGAGCACGCGCCAGTGCTCCAGCCGGGCCGCGGGCCACGCCGACACGACCGCGACGAGGTCGGCACCGGCGTCGCCGAGCAGCCGGAACAACTCGGGGAAGCGAAGATCGTAGCAGGTGGCCAGGCCGATGCAGCCGAGCTCGGTGCGAGCGGTGTCGGCTGTCGTTCCGGGCGTGAGCAGCCTGGCCTCGTCGGACCCGTAACCGAACAGGTGAATCTTTCGGTACGTGTGCAGGATGTCGCCGCCGGGGCCGATCAGGGCGGTCGTGTTGTGCAGCCGGCCGTCGTCGGCCCGCTCCACCAGGCTGCCCGCGACCAGGTGGAACCGGCGTTCCCGGGCCACCTCCCGCAACGCGGTCAGCGTCGGACCGGTCAACGGCTCCGCCTGCGCGCGGTACGCGTCGAACCGGAAGTATCCGGTGGCCCACAGCTCGGGGAGCACGACGAGGTCGGCGTCGGTCCGGCGCAGTTCGGCCAGCACGCGGCCCACCCGGTCCGCGGCGCTCTCGCCGTCCGGGCAGTCGAGTTGCAGGCACTCGGTGCGGATCCGGCCAGATGCCGGGGCGGCCACCGGTGCCGGAGCGGCCACCGGTGCCGAGACCGAGACCGAGACCGGAGCCGGTCTCGGAGCCGGTGACGTCGGGTTCATGGGCGGGTCTCCAGCACGTCGTCGATCAGCCCAGGCCGAGCATCGACTTCCACTGCTGGGCGCTCGTCGGCCGGAAGACGTGGTTCATCCGCTTGACGACCGACAGGTCCTCGGAGGACTGCGGCGAGTACTGGTGGCCGGGGAAGACGGTGGTGGTGTCCGGCAGGGTCGCCAGCCGGCGCAGGCTGTCGTACATCAGCCCGGCGTCGCCGCCGGGCAGGTCCATCCGGCCGCAGCCCTCCAGAAACAGAGTGTCGCCCGCGACGAGCCGGTTGTCGACGACGAAACACTGGCTGCCGGGGGTGTGACCCGGGGTGTGCAGGAGCTGGATCGGGATCTCCCCGACCGTGACCACGTCGGCGTCGTCGTGCTCGACGAGGTCGGCGGCGGTGACCTCGGTGGCCCGGCGCACCCACTCGGCCTCGGCCCGGTTGACGTGGATGGGCACGTCGACTCGGGTGAGCAGCTCGCGGATGCCCTCGATCTCGATGCCGAACGCGGAGCCACCCACGTGATCGGCGTGGTAGTGGCTGACGAGCGCGCCGGTAAGCCGCATGCCGTCGGCGGCGACCATGGCGAGCAGATCGTCCACCTGGTAGGCGGGGTCGACGACCACTGCCTCGCCGGTCTCCCGGTCCCCGACGAGGTAGACGAAGTTGACCATCTGGGTGCCGACCGGGTCGCCGACGGCGAAGTCGCGACCGGACAGAAGCTGGCGAAAGTACAGACGCTCGGTCATCCGTTCAGCGTACGAAGGTCCGCCCCGAGGTGCGGCGAGGCGGCCCCGTGGGGCTACATTCGGCGACATGACGGGGGACAAGCCCAGGTCGCGAACACCCGCCGCCGGTCCCCCGCCGCCGCCCGACACCCGGGTCACTCCTCGCCAGGTGGCGCGCTGGCGCCGCTCCGGGCTGGTCCGCGACGGCGGTCATGACCTGGCTCAGCTCCGGATGATCGGGACGCTGCGGCGGGCCGGGATCAGCCTGGGTCGCATCCGCGCCGCCTTCGACCGAGCGGCCACGGGGCCCGACGCCGCGACGCGCGGCTCCGGATACGACGTCCGGCGTTACGCCGTGTATGCGGACGAGCTGTACGTTCAGCACAACGACGGGACCTGGGAGGGCGACCGCCGCCCGGGCCAGCTCGTCCTCGACGAGGTGCTGCCCCTGCGCCCGATCGACGTCGCCGTGGTGACCGAACCAGCCGCCCGCTCGGCGCGCTCCACGGTCACCCGCCCGGCACCCCCCGACCGTTCTCCGGGCCGGATCGTTCCCGTGGACCCGACAGCTCCGGCGAGGCCGACCGGTCCGGCAAGGCCGATCCTTCCGGCGAGGCCGATCGTTCCGGCGGATGCCGAGGCGATCCGACGCTTCCTCGCCATCCAGGACCACGTTGAGCGGCCTTCGTGATCCCGGGCGGGCCGGTCAGGTCACCGTCCACAGCCGGGTCTGATCGCCGCCGGCGCTGGCGACCGTGCGTCCGTCGGGACTGAAGGAAACCGAGAACACCGGACCACCCTGTGCTGGGGACGTTCCAAGCGTGCGAAGCAGGGCGGGATCCGACACGTCCCAGAACCCGACGGATCCATCCGTCCCCCCCGTGGCAAGGGTGCGGTTGTCCGGGCTGAAAGCCAGCGACAGCAACGCCCCCGATCGGATGGTCAGCGGGGCGCCGAGCGCCTGTGGATGCGCCGCGTCACTGATGTTCCAGAGCCGCATGGTGTCGTCGGCGCCGCTGGCGAGGACTCGCCCGTCCGGGCTGAACGCAACCGAGGACACCGAGCCGGCATGACCGGTCAGCGCCACGCCAAGCTGACGGGGCGCGGACACGTCCGCGATATCCCACAACCACACCTCGTCGTTGGCAGCGCCGATCGCGACGACCTCCCCGTCCGGAGAGATCGCCAGTGAGTTCGGCGGGCTCGGCGTCACCTGGCGGCTGACAGCCCGTGGCCGATGGGGATCGCGGACGTCCCAGAGGCGGAAGGCGGAGTCCGAGCTGATGGTGATCAGAGAGCCGCTGCGGATGAACGCGACGTCCAGGGCACGGCCGTTGTCGACCTGGCTCAGCCGGGTGGGTCGCCCCTCCTGCGCCACGTCCCACACGGCAAGTCCTCCACGCGTGCCGACGGTCGCCACCATCCGCCCGTCGGCGGAGTACGAGGCGGAACGCACCGGGCCGCTCGGAACGAGCGTCGCCTCGCCGCCGGCCGGCGGCGGCGGGAGAAGGCCGAAGTGCGCCGAGGTACGGCTCGGCTCGTAGGTCCCGGCGCTGGTGATCGGCGCCGGGACAACCTGGGCAGAGCTGGTGACCGGGGCCCGCTGCAGCGCGATGGCGGGGGCGGCCGCCCGGTGGTCGGCGCGCAGCAGACCGACCTGCCAGAGGCCGGCGGACACCGGCACCAGGACGGCGAGGATCACTACCAGGAACAGCAGCGAGCGCGACGACAGCCGATGCTGGGCCACCGCGGCCGCGGTCGTCGCATCACGCTCGACCATCTTTTCAGCCCGGGCCGCAGGTGCGGAGCCCAGCCCAACCGGCTGCGGTCCGCCGCCGCTGGAGCCGGCCCCGGTCGCGGCGCCCGGCCGGTCCCCGGGTCGGTCAGGCGCGGAGGGCGCTGGGCAGACGGGAAGTGCCTGGCAGGCGGGGAGTGCCGGGCAGGCGGGGAGTGCCGGGCGAGCAGGGGACGGCCGCGCGGAGGAGGCGATCGCCGCGCGGATCGTGGCTCGGGCTGTCTCGGTCGGCACGTAGGCGTCGAGCAGACGTTCGACGGCGGCGTCCAGCCGGCGGGCCTGGTCCTCCAGTTCCCGGGTCCGTTCCTGCTCGCGGAACAGATGCATCTGCAGCTCGACCGCTTCGCGGCTCTGATCCGTGGCACGTGCTCGTAGCCGGACGAGCTCCGTGAGGGCGGCGTCCCGGTCCTCGGTGAGCTGGTCGCAGCGGCGGACCGCCTCCTGCTCACCCAGGGCCGCATCTCGAAGCTCATGGCCGAGCTGTTCGAGGGTCATCCGATACCGGGCGTTCTGCTGACGGATATCGGTCAGATCGTCGATCTCCTCGAGCCGGGTGGGCACCCGGACATCCCGGATGTGACCGCGATACCTCGGTGGCGGACTACCCCCGCGGGCCGCCCGCCACAACCCGGCCAGGTGGGCCACCTCCTCCGCCACCTCGTCCGCGGGGAGGCAGGCGTGAGCGACGTCCCGCACGTAGGGCCACTCCGGGCCTCGGGCATAGGGCGGACGCCCCCGGAACTGCCGGGACAGCTTCTTGTCGTCCAGCGTGGCCAGCGAGAGCTCCGGTTGGACCTCCCGAACGTGCGCGAAGAGGTTCGTGCGCGAACCGTGCGCCGAGCTGATCAGCTCGTCCAGCCACTCCACCAGAGCCCGCACAGCGGGGCTCACCTGCGGATCGCTGCTCGTCTTCGGGGGCGCACCGCGTCTGGCCCGCCGCACCGAGCCCTTGCTGCCGGGTCCCAACACCACCGCCGCCCTCCGCGAAAATTCGGAATTTTCACAGGATTCTCACAGGGAAAAATTTTCGCAGCCAGCTCGAAAAATAATCTGTGATGACCTGGAGGTCAGTCGAGCAAGCCTCGTTCTTTCTTTCTCGCGAGCGGTTTTCGCGAGAGAAAAGAATCGCCGGGCCCTCGACGCGTCGGACCGAGACGACCCCACCTCGGCCGCCGACACGGAAGGACCTCGCCATGATGCCCGAGTTGCTGCTCATCGTCACGATGTCCATGACGATCGGGCTGGCCTGCACCCGGACGCGCGGAACACGGGCACGCCACCCGGCGGTCCTCGCGATGCACGGGGCCGCTGTGGTGACGGTCGTGGTCGTCGCAGGGATGGTCCTGGTTCGCCTCGCCCTGGTTCCGACCGGCGACCTGCTCACCGCGGTGTGGGCGAACCTGGCGGTGCGCGTGGCCGACGAACGCCTGTCCTTCCGCCGGCCACCGCAGATCGAGCCGCCGGACGCCGGCGCGACCAGCGGCCGCTGATGACGTCCGGACCAGCCGGGGGCGCCGGCTCATGCGGTGGGGCCAGCTCATGCGGTGGGGCCGAGATCGCCGTCAGGCGGGCGGGGCGGCGCGGTGGGCGGTGAAGAAGTCGAGGATGGCGCCGGTGGCGTCGAAGGTCCGCCCCGCGGGTGAGTCGCGCGGGTCGCGGCGGGCCTCGGGGCTCGCCGGCCACAGGTGGGTGCCGCCGACGACGGTGTCGAACAGTACCTCGCCGCCGTCCGCGCAGCCGCCGTAGCGGCGCACGACGATCCCGGGGGTGGGCTGAGTGGTCAGCGACGTCGGGTCGCAGCCATAGCGTTCGGCGTAGCCGCCGACCACGGTCGCCGCCGCTGGCACCCGGGTCGAGGAGCCCGCCACCACGCCGCCGCCATAGGGCACCGACGGGTCGGCGGTGCCGTGCACGGCCATCGTCGCCGGCGCACGCCCGGCAGGGCAGCTGGCCTCGTAGGTCGACGAGACCATGGCCACCGCGGCGAATCGGGCGGACCGGCAGACCAGCGCCGCGGCGAACTCGGCGCCGTTGGAATGCCCGGTGGCGTACACCCGCCGGCCGTCGACGCAGAACCGGGACGAGAGGTCGGTCAGCAGGGCGCCGACGAAGCCGACGTCGTCGGCCTTGCCCGGGTCGCTCGGAGTATTCCAGCGACGCGGCGTGCCGAGCGCGTCCGGGGTCACCACGACAAAGCCGCGCCCGGCGCCGACGACGCCCATCCGCGACCGCTGTTCCTCCAGCGCCGCGTCCGCCTTGAAACCGTGGAAGTCGAACACGACGGGATAGGAGAACCGCCCGTCGTAATTCGTGGGCACCGCCAAACGGTAGGAACGCCGAACCCCGTCGTGAACGAGAACGTGCACCCCGCCAGGCAGCGGAACGCCGCCGGTGGACGCCGGGCACACGCCGCCGGTCGCCAGGCCGGACGAGCCTGCGGCCGGCCGCGGTGGCGGCGTCCCGCCGACCCGGCCGACGGCGGCGCCGGAGCTGCCGGGCAACACCGCCATGGCCAGCGACATGACCGCCGCCATGATGGCGATGCCCATCACGGCGAGCGGCCATCTCGGCACACTCCCAGCACGGAACATTCGCCAACAATACGAACGGGGCCCTGGAAATACGGCGTTCGGCCCCGGACGCCTGTCCGACAGTCCACATCGGGACAGGCGAGCTGCAGCGGAGCGTCGCCGATGAGGCTCGACGTTCCGCCCCGGAATCGGACGGGGGTCATTTCTGACCGGCGGCGGTGACCGGCCGGGGAGGATGTTGCGGCGGTACGCGGAACGGGCGCGGATGCGCGGGGTTGGCGGTGTGAGCACGGCCGGCACTGTGGACGCCGACGTCCAGGCCGCGCTGACCGTCGATCGTCTCCCGACCCGCGCCGGTGTTCCCCGCGCATGGCTGTCAGCAACGCCGACGTTGCCTCTCTCGCCGCAGGGGGTCGCGGACGGTAGCCGCGTGGCCTTTGCGGCTCAACGGCAACATCTGTGGCGGTTTTTCGCACGTGCGAACGCGGCGGGAGACGGAACCATAGACTGGCGGAATGCGGCGGCGCACGGACGGCACCGGCTCACCCGCGCCCACCCACCTGCTCTCCGAGACGTCGGACTGCGCCCGCCCCGGCCGCCGCGGCGGGCGAACCGGTCGGCTGATCGGCCCCTGCCAGGGACACGGCCCCGTCCTGTCGCCCGACCGCCCGTCGCCCGACCCACCCGTCACCCGACCGCCCGTCACTCGACCGCCCGGCGCCTGACGGCCCGTGACCCGCGCTCGACCGCACCGCGAACGACGCACCGGCACCGCGCCAGCCACCGATCTTCCCTGGGGGCACTTATGACGTCCGCATCGGCTCCGCCCACGCCCGGCGCCGCGGCGGCGCCCGGTTCGAGGGCCCCGGCCCGCCCGGCGATCCTCACCGTCGACGACGACCCGAGCGTCTCCCGCGCGGTCGCTCGCGACCTGCGGCGCCAGTACGGGGAGCGCTACCGGATCGTGCGCGCCGAGTCCGGCTCGCAGGCGCTCGACGCGCTGCGGGAGATGAAACTGCGTGGCGACCGGGTCGCCGTGCTGCTCGCGGACTTCCGGATGCCGACGATGAACGGCATCGAGTTCCTCGAGCAGGCGATGGACCTGTACCCGACGGCGCGCCGCGTGCTGCTGACCGCGTACGCCGACACCACCGCGGCGATCGACGCCATCAACATCGTCGATCTCGACCACTACCTGCTCAAGCCGTGGGACCCGCCGCAGGAGAAGCTCTACCCGGTCGTCGACGGCCTGCTCGACGCCTGGCTCGCCGCCGATCACGCCCCCGTCACCGAGACCCGCGTGGTCGGGCACCGCTGGTCGGCGCGTTCCTACGAGGTGCGCGACTTCCTCGCCCGCAACCAGGTGCCCTACCGCTGGTACCTGTCCGAGGAGCCGGAGGGCGCGCGGCTGCTGGCCGCGGCCGAGGCATCCCCGGACACCCTGCCGGTCGTGATCACCGCTGACGGGGTGACGCTGACCGACCCCACCGACGCCGAGCTCGCCGGCCGCGTCGGGCTGACGACCTCCCCCACCGAGGACTTCTACGACGTCGTGGTGATCGGCGGCGGCCCGGCGGGACTGGGCTCGGCGGTGTACGCGGCCTCGGAGGGGCTGCGCACCGTGCTCGTCGAGCGCACGGCCACCGGCGGGCAGGCTGGCCAGAGCTCGCGGATCGAGAACTACCTGGGCTTCCCCGACGGCGTGTCCGGCGCCCAGCTCACCGACCGGGCCCGCCGCCAGGCCATCAAGTTCGGCGCGGAGGTCCTCACCGCCCGCGACGCCGTCACGCTGGAGGTCTGCGGGCCGGCGCGCACGGTCCACTTCGACGACGGCCGGCAGATCTCCGCACACGCCGTCGTCCTCGCCACCGGGGTGTCCTACCGGCAGCTCGCCGCCCCCGGCCTGGACGAGTTCACCGGCCGCGGGGTGTTCTACGGCTCCGCGCTCACCGAGGCGCCCTCCTGCGCCGGGCAGGACGTCTACATCGTCGGGGGGGCGAACTCCGCCGGCCAGGCCGCGATGCACTTCGCCCGGCACGCCCGGCGGGTCACCATGGTGGTGCGCGGGTCGTCGCTGGCGGCGTCGATGTCCCACTACCTGATCCAGCAGATCGCCGGGGTCGAGGCGATCACCGTGCGGACCTGCACCGAGATCGTCTCGGCGGCGGGGGACGGCCACCTCGAACGGCTCACGCTGCGCGACAATGCCAGCGGGCAGACCGAGACGGTCGACACCCAGTGGCTGTTCATCTTCATCGGCGCCGCGCCACGCACGAGCTGGCTCGACGGCGTGCTGACCCGCGACGAGCGCGGGTTCGTCCTAGCCGGACCGGACCTGGTCGTCGACGGGCGCCGCCCGCCGGGCTGGTCCCTCGATCGCGACCCCTACCACCTGGAGACGTCGGTGCCGGGGGTGTTCGTCGCCGGCGACGCCCGCGCCGAATCGGTGAAGCGGGTGGCCTCGGCGGTCGGCGAGGGCGCCATGGCCATCGCGCTCGTCCACCGCTACCTGGAAAAGCGCTGAACCACCTCGCCACCGCGTTGACGGTGACGCCGAGAGGGCGATGACACCGAGAGGGCGATCATGACACCGGTTCCCTGCGACGTCGACGAGCTGCGCACCCTGTTCCTGTTCGAGAAGCTCACCGACGATCAGCTCCACTGGCTGTGCGAACGCGGCCACGCCGAACTGCTCGAGCCGGGCCCGGTCTACCGCGAGGGTGCGCCGGCGACCTGCTTCTACGTGCTCATCTCCGGCGCGCTGGTGATGTCCACTCGGGTCGGTGCGGACGACATCGAGGTGGTGCGCTCGAACCAGCGCGGGGTGTACGCCGGCGCCTGGCACGCCTACCTCGGCGACCGGGTTCCCCAGGTCTACAAGAACTCGATGCGGGTGACCGAGCCCAGCCGCTTCTTCGTCCTCGACGCCGACGACGTGGCGACCGTGATGCGCGAGTGGTTCCCGATGGCCCTGCACATGCTCGAGGGTCTGTTCTTCGGCATGCAGAGCACCCAGCAGGTGGTCGGCCAGCGGGAGCGGCTGCTCGCGCTGGGTTCGCTGTCCGCGGGGCTGACCCACGAGCTGAACAACCCGGCGGCCGCGGCCGTGCGGGCGACCTCGGCGCTGCGCGAGCGGGTCGCCGGCATGCGACACAAGCTCGGCATGATCGCCGCCGGTCCGTACGAGCGCACCGAGCTGGAGGTGCTCATCCGCCTGCAGGAGGAGGCGGTGGAGCGGGTGGCGAAGGCACCGACGCTCACCCCGATCGAGGTCTCGGACCGCGAGGATCTCATCGGCGACTGGCTGGACGAACGCGACATCGGCGACGCCTGGGACGTCGCGCCGATCTTCGTGCAGGCCGGCCTGGACGTCGCCTGGCTCGACCATGTGGCCGGCTCGGTGCCGGCGGGCGTGCTCGACGGCGCCGTGCGCTGGCTGACCTACACCGTCGAGAGCGAAATGCTCATGCGGGAGATCGAGGACTCGACCACCCGGATCTCGACCCTGGTCACCGCCGCCAAGCAGTACTCGCAGATGGACCGGGCGCCGTACCAGACCATCGACATCCACGAACTGCTCGACAGCACCCTGATCATGCTGGGCCGCAAGATCGGCGACGACGTCGAGATCCACCGGGACTACGACCGGTCCCTGCCGGCGATCCCCGCCTACGCCGCCGAACTCAACCAGGTCTGGACGAACCTGATCGACAACGCCGTCGCCGCGATGGACCACCGCGGCACGCTGACGGTGCGCACCTTCGCCGACCACGACACCCTCGTCGTCGAGATCGGCGACACCGGCCCGGGCATCGACCCCGTCATCCGGGACCGGATCTTCGAACCGTTCTTCACGACGAAGGCGGTCGGCGAGGGCACCGGCCTCGGGCTGGACATCTCCTGGCGGATCGTGGTGAAGAAGCACCACGGCGACCTGCGGGTCACCTCCACCCCCGGCGACACCCGCTTCCAGGTCCGCCTCCCCCTCGCCGCCCCGGCGGCCACCGGCGACCTGCCGGCGGGCCCGCCCGACAGCGGCCCGGAATCCACGCAGACGTGACGTCGCCCATCACGGTGTCACGTCTTCGGCCCCGACCGTGCACGGTGGACCGAGAGCGGACGAGCCGTCCGGGCCCGTGCCGCCCGACCTGGTGAGTTCTGGGCGGGAAGGCGCTCGGCTCAGCTGCGGCCGCGGATGACCCGGCCGCGGATGACCCGGCCACGGGTGGGCTGGCCACGGGTGGGCTGGGCGGGCAGGACCGTGCCGAGCCGGTCGCCGCTGGTCGACGCGGCGGCGGCCGCGAGCTGTTCCAGCAGGTCGGCGGCTTTCTCCTCGCGGCCGGCGCGCGTGATCTCGGCTTGCAGGCGGCGCGCCCGCGTCGCATAACGAGGGTCGGCGAGCACCTGACGGACGGCCGTGCGGATCTGCCCGGTGGTGGGCGTCTGGGTACGCAGGTCGATGCCCACGCCGGACCAGGCCACCCGGGCGTTGACCTCGTTCTTGTCCTCGGTGCGGCCGGCGCCGACGATCGGCACGCCGTGCGAGAGTGCGAGCTGCGTCCCGCCGTAGCCGCCGTTGGTGAGGAAGACGTCGACGTGCGGCAGAAGCTCGTCGAAGGGGATGAAGCGTTCGACCCGCGCGTTCGCCGGCAGCGTCCCGAGGTCGGCCGGGTCGGCGCCGCCGGTCACGGCGACCACCAGGATGTCCTCGCCGGCGAGCGCGGCCAGCGCGGGGCGGATCAGCTGGTCCGCGTCGGTCGCGACGGTGCCCTGGTTGACCAGCACGACCCGCCGGGCCGCCGTCAGCTCGGGCCACCAGTCCGGTCGCTGCCAGGTCGGGTCGGCCAGTGGTCGCGGTGGGCCGACGAAGCGCACCTGAGCCGGCAGGTCCGGGACGGGATACTCGAAGCCGGGCGGGCTGAGCTGCAGGTACATCTGGGAGACCAGCGGATACTCGAACACCATCTGGGCGGTGGGTGGCAGGCCGAGCTGCCCGCGGGCGTCGTTGACCGCGGCGGTCATCGGCCGGAACACGACCCGGCGCATGAGCTGATCGAGCGCGCGGTTGCGCAGCCGGCCGATCAGGCTGGCGGACGGGGCGAGCCCGAGGCCGAAGGGTGCCAGCTCCCGGCTCGGGAAACCGAGCACGGTGATGCCGAAACCGGCGAACGCCGGGCCGCCGAGTTCCTGGATCAGCGCCGCGGCGACGAAGGCGGTGTCGCCGACGATGACGTCCGCGGATTCGACCTCGAGCAGGGCGCGCAGATCTCGGACGTGTCCGGGCAGGGGAAGGGCGAACCCGTGGACCAGCTCGAACTGGAGCCTGCGCAGTCCGGTCCGCTGCTGGTGGCCGGGGAACCGCTCGCCCAGGTCGAGGACGCTGAAGTCGTTGTGGCGCTCGCTGATGGGATGAAAGGTGGCGCCGGTGGCCGTGATGGCGTCGACGAAAGCCGAACCGGCGTACCACCGGACGCTGTGCCCGCGGCCCACCAGGGCTTGGGCGACCGGGTACGCCGGCGCCGTATGGCCTACGGCGGGAGTGGTGGCGAACAGGAAACGGGCCACGGAAAGGTCACCTTCTCGACTGACCGCCAGGCTACCGGGCTCAGGCCACCGGACTCAGGCCACCGGACTCAGGCCACCGGACTCAGGCCGCCGTCGAGGTTGACGGCCGCGCCGGTGATGTAGGCGGCCCGCGGGGAGAGCAGGAAGGCGACGAGGTCGGCGAACTCCTGCGCCCGGCCCACCCGGCCCAGCGGGATGTTGGAGTCGCGGCCCATCCGCGCGTAAAGCTCGTCGATCCCGAGGCCCTGGGCGGCCGCGGCCCGGTCCCACTGACCGCTCTCGACCATGCCGATGAGGATCGCGTTGACCCGGACGTTGTCCGGGCCGAGCTCCTTGGACAGGGCCTTGGTGAGCGCGAGTCCGGCGGCCCGGGTGACCGACGTCGGCATGGAGCCCGCGCCGGGCGCCCGGGCGCTGATCGACAGCGAGTTCACGATGCTCCCGCCGCCCGCCCGGCGCAGGTGCGGCAGGACGAGCCGGGACGCCCGGACCGCCGCGTGCAGCTTCAGGTCGAGGTCGCCCTGCCAGGCCTCGTCGGTCTGGCCCTCGAACGGCCCCGCGGAGCTGGCCCCGGCGTTGTTGACCAGGGCGTGGACGGCGTCCCACCGCTCGGTGGCCGCGGCGACGAACCGATCGAGGTCGGCCGGTTCACGGACGTCGGCGACCACCGGCAGGACCTCGCCGGCGAAGCCGGCCGCCGCCTCGGCGACCGACCGCAGCCGCGCGGTGTCCCGGCCGCAGAAGGCCACCCTGGCCCCCTCGGCCGCCAGCGTCCGCACCAGGGCGGCGCCGAGGCCGTCCGAGCCGCCGGTCACCAGCACGACCCGGCCCGCAAGCTGCAGATCCATCCCGCTCCCCTACTCCAGCGCCGCCGTCCTACTGAAACCCGCCGTCCTACTGAAGGTAGTGCTCGACCTGGGAGACACTGCCCGGTTCGGCGCCCTGCGGGTCCTGGCCGGCGTCGCGCCGGGCGCGGCGGCGGCGCAGCAGGTCCCAGCACTGGTCCAGCGCCTGTTCCAGGCGCTCGAGGCGCTCGTGCTCGGTCTCGGCATCGATCTCGCCGCGGGCGCGGCGGCCCCGCAGCTCGTGCTCCTCGGCCACGAGGGCGCTGACCTGGGCGTAGATCCGCTCGTCATCCACCCGCCCACTCAATCACGCCGGCCGCACGGCGTGGGACTGACCGCAAAGCGGAAGACCTTCGCGGAACGTGATTCTCGGAACGTCAACTGGCATACTGATCGGGTGGGAATCGCGATGATGCGAGCCGCGGTCTGCCATCGACTGGGCACGCCGGACGAGATCACGACCGAGCCGGTACCCAGGCCCGAGCCGGGGCCGGGCGAGGCATTGATCAGAGTGCATGCGGCGGCGGTCAACCTGCCGGACGTGCTCATCGCCGCGGGCCGTTACCAGGTGCCGGTGCCCCCGCCGTTCACCCCCGGCAGCGAGTTCGCGGGGGTCGTCGTCGGCGTCGGGCCGCAGGTGACGGGCGTCGGGGTCGGTGACCGGGTGGCCGGCGCGGTGATGAGCGGCGCCTTCGCCGAGTACGTCGCCGCCCCGGCGCAGTCGCTCATCCCGGTGCCGGCCGGGGTGGATCTCGCCACCGCCGCCGCGAGCTGGGTCTGCCACCTCACCGCCTACCACGCGCTGCGTTCGATCGCGGCCATCGCGCCCGGGGAACGGCTGGTCGTGCTGGGGGCCGCCGGTGGCGTCGGGCTCGCGACGGTGGAGCTGGGCGCGCTGCTCGGCGCGCGGGTGATCGCCGCGGCGTCCAGCCCGGAGAAGCTCGCGGCCTGCCGGGAACGCGGCGCCGAGCACCTGATCGACTACGAGCGCACGCCGTTGCGCGACGCTATCCGGGCGGCGGCCGGCGGCGCGGACGTGGTCGTCGACCCCGTCGGCGGACGCTTCGCCGAGGCGGCGCTGCGCACCCTCGGCTGGGGCGGGCGGTTCGTCACAGTCGGCTACGCCAGCGGAGAGATCCCGCGCATCCCCCTCAACCTGCTGCTGTTGAAGGGCATGATCGTGCGCGGTTTCGAGCTGCGCACCTTCGCCCAGTTCGAGCCGGAGCTCGCGGCGCGGGACCGGGCCGAGCTCGCCGAACTGCTCGGCACCGGCCGGGTCGCCCCGCTCATCGGCGCGCGCTTCCCACTGGCCGACACCGGCGCCGCCCTGACCCATGTCGCCGCGCGGCAGGCGATCGGCAAGGTCATCCTGGCGATGACGGACGGCGACGACACCGGCGTCGATGGCTG
Source organism: Frankia sp. AiPs1 (assembly GCF_023716945.1). Classification (GTDB taxonomy): domain Bacteria; phylum Actinomycetota; class Actinomycetes; order Frankiales; family Frankiaceae; genus Frankia. Next base: position 23,535 of record NZ_JAMQQF010000022.1, read on the forward strand.
AGATCGGTGAGCTCGACCAGCCCGAGGACGTCGAACAGGCGCAGGTGCGGCGGCTGCTCGACGTGGGGCTGACCCTGCTGATCGACCGAGGCACGTCGGAGGCGGTGCGCGTCGCGGACATCGTCGCAGCCGCGGGATTGTCCAACCGGGCGTTCTACCGGTACTTCGCCAGCAAGGACGACCTGGTCGCCGCGATCGTGGCCGACGGGATGCGGCGGGCCGAGTCCTACCTGCGGCACCTGATGGACCGGGAGACCTCGCCGGAAGGCCGACTCCGGGCGATGATCGCGGGCTTCCTCCGCCAGGCGACGGACCCCGTCATCGGCGCGGCGACGCGGGCGGTGCTGGCACAGTCGGAGCGATCACGGGACATCGCCGGCAGCGCGGCCCGGACCTCGCTGGACATGATCGCCGGGCTGGCGACCGACCCGCTGGCCGCACTGGGCGTGGAGCACCCACGGGACAAGGCGCGGCTGCTCGCCATCACGCTGTCCGGCGCCGTGCAGGACGTGCTCTGGGGTCGCCACGAGCGCTCGTCGCGGCCGCAGGAGGTCGCTGCCTACTGCCTGGCCGGCGTGCGTGCGCCGGTCGACGCCCGCTGACGTCCCGATCGCCTCCCACCCACCCCGACTGCCTCCCACCCACGCCGCTTGCCTCCCACCCACCCCGGGACCAACAACTACTTTGCGTCACCATTCGCTGGTGCCGGCATCGCATGAGGGCGCGACCGCCCGGGTATGGACAAGGCCGGGCCGCATGGGGTGGGTCGGGCCGCACGGGGTGGGTGAGGAGTCTTGGTACAGGAGCGTGCGGACCTCTTCGAGCTCCTGAACCTCGCCGTGACGGCGACCGATCTTCGCAGCGGCCGCCTGCGCCGGGCCAACGCGGCGGCCTGCGACCTGCTCGGCCGGTCCGAGGACGAGCTGGTCGGCACCTACTGGCAGGACGTCACCGTGCCCGAGGAGCGGGCGCTGTGGCACGAGGAAACCCGCCGGCCCGGCCAGCACGACCCGTCGTCCCAGCGGCTGGTCCGCCTGTGGCGCCCGGACCACAGCACCGTGCACGTCCTGGTCACCTCGGCGACGGTGCCCGGACCGACGGGACCGGAGATCGTCAGTCAGCTCCAGGACGTCTCCGACGAGATCACCGCGAACGACCGCCTGCGCCTCATCCTGGACAACACACCGGTGTCGATGTTCCTGGTGGACCGGGCCGGGTTCGTGCTGGCCAGCGAGGGCCTCATGGATGCGACGCTGTCGCGGCTGTCCGAGCATCCCGACGTTTCGGTGTTCACGCTCTTCGAGGATCTGCCCGACGCCCTCGGCCTGCTGGCGGCCGCGCTCGCCGGGCGTCCCCTGCACCACGTCATCGAGGCGTTCGGCCGCTGCTTCGATCTGCACCTGATGCCGATCGAGGGGCCCGAGGGCGAGGTGAGCTACCTGACCTGCGTGGCCACCGACGTTACCGAGCACCAGCAGGCGCTGGCCACCCTGCGGACCCGCTCGGTCGAGCAGGCCATGGTGGCCGACCTGGGCCAGCAGGCGCTGGAGAGCCTCGACGCCGCCTCGATGTGGACCCGGGCCGCCCGGACTCTCGCCGAACATCTCGCGGCCGGAACCGTCCGGATCCACGAACTCGACGACACCGGCCGGCGCACCCGCACCCTCGCCGACGTCTCCCACGACCCCGAATCCCCCCACGACCCCGAGTGCCCCCACGACCCCGAGTCACCCCAGGGCACCGAGTCACCCCACGACTCGGGCACTCACGAGCTCGTCGTGGCGACCGGCCGAGGTGACCGGCCGTCGGCGGTCATCGAGGTGAGCCGCCTCCCCCCCGCGCCGGCGTTCAGCGAGCAGGACGTGCAGTTCGTCCACACGGTCGGCGCCGTGCTGGGAGCGGCGGCCGTGCGCTTCCGGATGGAGGACGAGATCCGCCGTCAGTCCCTGCACGACGGGCTCACCGGGCTACCCAACCGGACGGCGCTGCTCGACCGGCTGGACCGGGCGCTGCGGCGGGCACGGGGGGACGGGACCCGCATCGGCGTGCTGTTCATCGACCTCGACGGCTTCAAGACGGTCAACGACACCCTGGGTCACCAGGCCGGCGACCATCTGCTGCGGCTGACGGCGGACCGGCTCGAGCACGCCGTGCGGCCCGCCGATGTCGTCGGGCGGCTCTCCGGCGACGAGTTCGCCGTGATCTGCGAGGACGTCGACTCCCCCGCCGACATCGAGGCGATCGCCGACCGGGTGCTCGCCACCCTGGACACGCCCTGCGTGCTGCGCGAACGCACGGTCCTGCTGTCGGCCAGCGTCGGCATCGCCCTGTCCGAGCCGGACACCGCCGACGGCGAGGATCTGCTCAACGCCGCCGACATCGCGATGTACGCCGCGAAGCGCCGCGGCCCGGGGCGGCGGCTGGCGTTCGACGAGGTGATGCGCACCCGGCTGATGGCCCAGATCACCGAGAGCGACGAGCTGCGCCGGGCCGTGTCCGCCGACGAGCTGGTCATGCGTTACCAGCCGATCCAGGACATCGACCGGGAGGTGGCCGGCGCGGAGGCGCTGCCGTACTGGCGACATCCGCGTAGGGGGCTGCTGCCCCCCGCGCAGTTCCTGCCCGATCCGGCGCACGTCGCCCTGCGGGTGCCGATCGACCGCTGGGCCGTGGGGCGGGCCTGCCGGGCCGCCGTCGAGTGGGCGGACGAGCGCGCCGACGGCACGCCGCCACCGCTGCTGACCGTGGCCATCTCCAGCCGCTGCCTCGTCGAAGCCCGGTTCGTTCCCGAGCTGGATGTGCTGCTGGCCGCCACCGGCGCGGACCTCCGCTACCGGCTGTGTCTACAGGTGACCGAGCGGGAGGTCGCCGACGACGAGACGGCCCTGTCGGCCGCCTTCGGTGAGGTGCGCCGGCTGGGAGTCGACCTCTGCGTCGACGACTACGGGTCGGCGCGGACGATGGCCGCCGCCATGAACCGGGTGCCCTTCCGCTACATCCGGCTCAACGGGGCGTTCGTCGACGGCGTCGACCGCAGCCCGGTGCGCCACGCCGCCTCGGGTGCGCTCCTGCACTTCGCCCATGAGCTCGGCATCCGGGCGATGGCCGGCGACGTCGGGACGGCCTCACAGTTGGACACGCTGCGGGCGCTGCGCTGCGACCTCTTCCTCGGGCCGGTGATCGGTCCGAGCACGGCGCGGCTGCCGCGACTGGCCGGACACGGGGACGAGCCGGGCACCGACCGTCACCCCGTGCCCCCGTCGCGCGGAGGGTGACAGCCGGGTGCGGCGACCGACTTCGGGTGTGCCGGCAGGCGACCAGTACCCGCGCGCATGAGTGACGACGTCGTCAGACCCACCTCGATCACGAGCCGCCTGGAGCCACCGCAAAGCGCCCAGCGTCACGTGGTCGCCCGCGGCGACCGCCGCCGCGGCGAGCGCCGAGCACATCGCGACCGACGGGTCCGCCGGATCACCGGCGGCGCCGGGCCGGCGTCCGGCGGGTGCGTCCGCGCACCGCAGCCGCCCTGCGGCCCCTTCACCAGCGGTCAGAAGCGGACTGGGCAGCAGGTGACGGCCGCTGCGGCCGGGCACCGGCGCATCGGCTGCCCCGAGTCCGAATCTGAGGTTCAATGAGCGATGAAACATCTAACTTCGCACATGAGATGTACGGCGGGTTCCGGCACGACCGGGATCACGTCGCGGACATACACCCGCAAACGGGGCCTGCCCACACCCGGCGTCACGTGACATCGTTGTTAGAAATCGAGGTAGCCTCGTATGCTTAGGTGAGGCGTCGTCGCGCGCGGGCAGCCGCCCCGGCGGCGGTTCCAGCCGCCGGCATGGCGCGTTCGTCCGGCGGCCACGAGCCAGGGGCCGACGACTGCGGGTGAGATTCCGCCGCTGCCGCCGGCGCTGACCCTCGATCCACATACGGGTGGCTATGTCGCTCCCACCCGGGGCGGTGGCGCCTGATCCCCCCGGGCAGTAGAAATCAGGAAAGGCGTGGCTCCCTCCGCTCCGCGAGAGGAACACGCGCGAGCGAGGAGGTCGAAAAGTGAGCCTTGTCACCAAGCCCGGTACCCGCTACCGGTCCACCGTCGACCAGACGGAGTTCATCGTGGTGAAACCCGCGAAGGGTCCGATCGATCTGCGGTGCGGCGGCCATCCGGTCGTGGCGATCGGCACCGAGGCCCCCACCGGGCTCACCCTGGACCCCGCGTTCTCCGCCGGCACGCCGCTGGGCAAGCGGTTCGCCGACACCGACTCCGGCCTCGAGCTGCTGTGCACCAAGGGCGGCACCGGTTCCCTGTCCATCGGGGAGGTCATCCTCGCCCAGAAGGACGCCAAGCCCCTGCCCTCCTCTGACTGACGGGTAGCCACGATGCACCTCGGGATGCTTCTCGAAATGGCCGCGGACGGCATGGCCGACCGGGTCGCACTCGGCCCGTTGGCCTCCGGTCTGACCTTCGCCGAGCTGGCCAGCCGGGCCCGGCGCCTGGGCGCCGCGCTCGAGGCGCGGCCGGGCGAGCGGGTCGGGCTGATCGACCTGAACTCCCCCGCGGTTCCCCTGACCCTGTTCGGCTCGGCGATCGCCGGCAAGCCGTTCGTGCCGATCAACTACCGCCTGGCGGATCCGCAGTTGCGCGCCATCGTCGCCCGCACCGCCCCGGCGACGATCATCGTGGGTGAGGGTGTCGTCGAGCGGGTCGGGCCGGTTGACGGCGTCGAGTTCCTCAGCCGAGCCGAGGCCCTGGCGCTCGCCGAGGACCCCGAGGGCAAGGAGAAGGACGGCTGGGGCGGCGACGCCGACGAGATCGCCGTCCTGCTGTTCACCAGCGGCACCACCGGCGAGCCGAAGGCCGCCGTGCTGCGGCACAGCAACCTGACCGAGTACATCATCTCCACGGTCGAGTTCGCCGGCTCCGCGGAGGATGAGGCCGCGATCGTCAGCGTGCCGCCGTACCACATCGCGGGCATCTCGGCGGTGTTGTCGTCGACCTACTCCGGACGCCGGGTGGTCCAGCTCGAGGCGTTCGACCCGACCGCCTGGGTCACCACCGTCCGGGTGGAGTCGATCACCCACGCGATGGTCGTCCCGACGATGCTCGGCCGCATCCTGGACATCGTGGAGGCCGACGGCCTGGGTCTGCCGTCGCTGCGCTCGCTGTCCTACGGCGGCGGCCCGATGCCCCTGCCGGTCATCGAGCGCGCGGTCGGCCTGCTGCCGAACGTCGGCTTCGTCAACGCCTACGGGCTCACCGAGACCTCCAGCACCATCGCGGTGCTGGGGCCCGACGACCATCAGGCGGCGTTCGCCAACGACGACCCGACGGTCCGCGCCCGGCTCGCCTCCGTCGGCAAGCCGCTGCCGACGCTCGAGGTGTCGATCCGCGACGCGGCCGGCATCGAGGTGCCGGTGGGCGAGCGCGGGGAGATCTGCGTGCGCGGCGGCCAGGTTTCCGGCGAGTACCTCGGCCGGGGCACGACGCTGGACTCCGACGGCTGGTTCCCGACCCGCGACGAGGGCCACCTCGACGAGGGCGGTTACCTGTTCGTCCACGGCCGGCTCGACGACGTGATCGTGCGCGGCGGCGAGAACCTGTCGCCGGGCGAGATCGAGGCGGTGCTGCTGGAGCACCCGGGCGTGCTCGAGGCCGCGGTCGTCGGGATCCCGAACAAGGAGTGGGGCGAGCAGGTCGTCGCCGCCGTCGTCACCTCCGGCGGGGTGACGGAGGAGGACCTCAAGGCGCACGTCCGCACCCAGCTGCGCTCCAGCCGTACCCCCGACCACATCCAGTTCCGCGAGGAGCTGCCGTTCAACGAGAGCGGCAAGCTGCTGCGCCGGGTGCTTCGGACCGAACTGTCCGAGGCCTTCACCTGATCGGTTCCGCATCGCGCGCCCGCCGGCCGGCTGCGACCGGCGGGCGCGGGAGGCGGCGTGCGGCGCCCGCGGCGCGCCTGCCCGCCGGAATCGGGCCCGCCGCGGACCGCACCGCCGTGCGGGGACGCGTGCCGGTGCGGACGAGGCGAGGATGAGCTGACCATGACTGTCGTTCCCACCGGCCCCGGTCCCGTCGGGGAGCCGGCGCTCAGCGCCACCCCGGCCGGCGCGGCCGGCGCGGCCACGGATCTCGCCCTGCCGTTGCAGGACGTCCTCGGGGTCCGGGAGTCCGAGCCGGACGTGTTCGTCGGCGCCCGGGGTGCGCGCGCCCGCACCGGCATCTTCGGCGGGCAGCTCGCCGGCCAGGCCCTCGCGGCGGCCCAGCAGACCGCGGACTTCCCCGCGCACTCGCTGCACGGCTACTTCCTGCAGTCCGGCGAGCCGGACATCCCGGTGAGCTACCACGTCGAGCGCCTGCGCGACGGCCGCTCGTCGGCGGTGCGCCGCGTGGTCGCCCGCCAGCACGACCGCCGGCTGTTCGAGGTGATGGCGTCGTTCACCACCCCCCGCGAGGGGCTGGACCACGCCGACCCGGCTCCGCTGGACGTGCCCGATCCCGAGTCGGTCGCCGACCTGCCCAGCCATCTCGCCTCCTGGGGGTTCGACGGCCCGCTGCCGCCGCACTTCGCGGTGCTGGACTTCCGGCCGGTCAGCGTCGTGTCCCCGCTCGCCCCGCGGGCGTATCCCCCCAGCCAGCAGGTCTGGTTCCGGGTCAGGACCGCGCTGGGGGACGATCCCCGCGTCCACCTGCAGGCGCTCACCTACGCGTCCGATCTGTACCTGCTGGCCACCTCCCTTCGGCCGCACGGCATCGCATCGGCGAGCCCCGGAGTGTCCTTCGCCAGCCTCGACCACGCGATCTGGTTCCACCGCCCGTTCCGGGCCGACGAGTGGCTCCTGCACGACCAGCACTCCCCGACCGCCTCCGCCGGCCGCGGGTACTCGACCGGCAAGATCTTCCGGCGGGACGGCACCCTGGTCGCGACGACCGCCCAGCAGGGTTTCATCCGCCCGCCGGCCGGCGCCGTCGGCGAACAGCGCCCACCGACGCGCTAGGGCCGCCCCGGGCGGTAGCCGTCCGGGCCGCCGTCTTCGTCGGCGGCGTGGTCGGTGTCGTGGTCGGCGGCGGCCGTCTCGAGCTGGTGGATCCGCGCGTAGGCGCGATTGCGCAGCCGCAGCACCACCGAGGCCAGCAGCGCGGCGAGAACCGAAGCGGTCAGCACACCCACCTTCGCATGATCGTCACGGACGCTGCCGGGTCCGAACGCCAGCTCCCCGATGAGCAGCGACACCGTGAACCCGATCCCCCCGAGCAGCGCGAGCCCCGCCACGTCGACCCAGGCCAGACCCCCGTCGAGGCTCGCCCCGGTGAAACGGGCGACGAGCCAGGTCGTCGCGAAGATCCCGATCGCCTTGCCGGCGACCAGGCCGACGACGACGCCGAGGGCGGCCCGGTCGGCCAGCGCGTCGGTGAGGCCCCCGAGGCCGCCGACGGTCACCCCCGCCGAGCAGAAGGCGAAGACCGGCACGGCGACGCCCGCCGACACCGGCCGCCACCGGTGCTCGAAGTGTTCCGCCAGCCCCGGGCCCGCCTGCGGTCCCCCGCCCCTCTCGCTGCGCGCCACCGGCACAGCGAAGCCGAGCAGCACCCCGGCGACCGTGGCATGCACCCCGGAGGCGTGGACGAGCGCCCAGGTGAGCACCGCGAGCGGCAGCAGCAGCCACCACGCCCGCACTCGGCGCTGCACCAGCAGAGTGAACATCGCCAAGGGAACGACGGCGACGGCCAGCGGCACCGCGGACAGCTCATCCGTGTAGGCGACGGCGATGATCGCGATGGCGAGCAGGTCGTCGACCACGGCGAGGGTCAGCAGGAAGGTACGCAGCGCCGTGGGCAGGTTCCTGCCCACGACCGCGAGCACCGACAGGGCGAAGGCGATGTCGGTGGCGGTCGGGATCGCCCATCCCCGCAACGCCCCGCTGTGCAGGTTCAGCAGCGAGTACAGCACGGCCGGGACGACCACGCCGCCCACGGCGGCGGCCACCGGCACCGCCGCGCGGCTGGGCTCGCGCAGGTCCCCGGCGACGAACTCGCGCTTGAGCTCAAGACCGGCGACGAAGAAGAAGACGGCCAGCAGCCCGTCGGCCGCCCACTCGCGAACCGAGAGGTCCAGGTGCAGCGCCGCCGGGCCGAAGTCGGTGGCCAGCAGCGCGTCGTAGGAGGCCGACCAGGGTGAATTCGCCCAGCCGAGGGCCAGGACGGTGGCGGCGAGCAGCAGCGCCCCGCCGATCGTCTCGTCGCGCAGGATCGCCGTGATCCGCCGGGTCTCCGCCCAGGAGCCGCGGGCGAACAGGCGAGGGGCGCGGCGCGGCGGCGGGTTCAGCACGGTCTCCCAGCGTCCGGGGTCGGTTGGATCACCGCCGACCAGACTTCCCGGCACACCACGATCAAGTCTAGCCGTCCGCTGCCGCTCAACCGGCCGCGTGCCGCCCGACGGCGTGCCGCCCGACGCGGCTAGCCACCGCCGGTCACCGGCGACGTCCTCCCGACAGCGCCGACGGCGCGGGCGCTTCACCCACCGCCTCGTCGGAGGCAAGAGCCTCGCCCCGCCGCCGTGCGCCCCAGCCCGCGCGGTCTCCATCCCGCGCGGACCGCTCGGGAGCGGCCCCGCCCTGTGCGGCCCACTCGGAAGCGGCCGCGGGCGCTGTCCCCTCCCGGTAGCTCTGGCCGTCGGGTCCATACCGAACGGGGCGGGACAGCGCCTGCGCCCCGAAGCGGTGTCGATCCCGGACCTGGTCACACCAGATCACCAGGGCGGGCAGGAGGAACATCCCGGCCAACAGCGCGACGGCGAGAAGTATGCGATCCCATTCGAACTCGGAATCCACGGTTCATCCCTTCGGTCGATGATCGTCTTACGACGGGCAGTCTCCGAAAAGCCCGAACTCCGAGGCCGGCCATCTGCCGCCATCGCACGACAGCGGAGCCGCATCCGGCGGGCAGACATCCCAAATCGGAAATGCGGACCACCCGCGGCGCGGCCCAGGCAGGGCGAAACCCAGGCATTCGCGGCACAGGCCGCACAGACACCCGGCAGCCACGGCGCCGGCAGCACTATCGCCACGCGACGACGCCGGCAGCACGATCGCCACGCGACGGGCCCCGCGAAGGTCCGGCGGTCCCGGCGCGGGCCTACCTCGGAAGTGAGCTGGAGGGCCGCGGCGGGCCGCGGGCTGGCGGGGTCCCAGTTCGCG
>NZ_JAMQQF010000230.1 GCF_023716945.1 Frankia sp. AiPs1
GCGCAGCGCCGGCGACTCCACCGATCCCGCGGACGGCCACGGCCACGGCCACGGGGCGACCGCGGGTGGCGGGCAGGACCGGAACGGCGGTTCGGTGGCGGCGGCCGGAGCCGCCGGCGGCCGCAGTGACCAGCACGGTCTCCTCGTCGTGCTGGTGTGGGTCGGCGGGCTGGTTCTGGCCGTCTGGCTGGGCGGCCTGCTCGGCGTGGGCGCGCACCTGCTGTCCGCTCGGCGAACCACGACGCACGGGGGCCCGCGCGGCCACTCCTAACATGGCCACATGACACACGCGCTCCTGGACGAGCTGTCCTGGCGTGGACTCATCCACGACAGCACCGATCCCGCCGAACTACGGGACCACCTCGACAGCGACGGGCGGCGTTGCTACATCGGTTTCGACCCGACCGCCCCGTCGCTGACCATCGGCAACCTGCTGCCGATCACGCTGCTGATCCGCGCGGCCCGGGCCGGGCTCGGCGCCGTCACCCTGTTCGGGGGCGGCACCGGCCTGATCGGCGACCCGTCCGGCAAGTCCGTCGAGCGCACCCTGCTCACCGCCGAGGACGTGCGGGCCAACGTGGCCCGGCACCGGGAGATCATGGAGACGATCTTCGGGCGGGCCCTGGCCGCCGACCAGCTCCCGGCCTTCGTCGACAACGGCGACTGGCTGGGCGGGCTTGGCATGATCGAGTTCCTGCGGGACGTCGGCAAGCACTTCCCCGTCGCCGAAATGATCAGACGGGACTCGGTCCGCCGCCGCCTCGACGATCCCGACGTCGGCCTGACCTACACCGAGTTCAGCTACTCGCTGCTGCAGGCGTACGACTTCCGCCGACTGTGCGAGGACCACGGCGTGACGCTCCAGATGGGGGCGTCGGACCAGTGGGGCAACATCGTCGCCGGGATCGACTACGTGCGCCGGGTGCTGCGCACCCAGGTGCACGGGCTGACCTGCCCGCTGCTGCTGCGGGCCGACGGCACGAAGTTCGGCAAGTCGGAGAAGGGCGCGGTCTGGCTGACGGCCGACCGCACCTCGCCGTACACGCTCTACCAGTTTCTGATCAACTTGTCCGACGACGAGGCGCGCCGGTTCGCGCTGTTCTTCTCGCTCACCGACCGCGAACCGCTGGAGCGGTTGTTCGCCGAGCACGCCGAGGCGCCGGGCCGCCGGGCGCTGCAGCGCCATCTCGCCCGGGAGATGACCGCGCTCATGCACGGCCAGCCCGCCGTCGACGCCGCCGAGGCGGCGTCCGCGGCGCTGTTCAGCGGTGATGTGAAGGCGATCGGGGCGGACCTGATCTCGGATGTCTTCGCCGACGTGCCGACGGTGACCGAGCCGCTGGCCCGGCTCGCAGCCGACGGCGGCTGGCCCGTCGTCGACCTCCTGCTCGCCACCGGCCTGGCCAGCAGCCGCCGCGACGCCCGCGAGCACCTCGGCAATCGCGCGGTGCTGGTCAACGGCGACCGGATGGACGCCGAGTCGACCGTCACCGAGAAGGACCTGCTGCACGGCTCGGTGATCCTCGTCCGCCGCGGCCGCCGTGAGTGGCGGGTCGCCCGCTTCACCTGAGCGGCCACGTGGCGCCTCACCGTGACCCAGGTGCCGCGGGAACACCCTGATCGCCGGGCTCGGGGAGCGGCGCGGTCGCGCGGCGCGGTCGCGCCGAGCAGCGCGTTCGTCAGGGGGCGGGCGGGCCGACGAGCAGCCCCTTGATGTAGGCGGCGTGCTCGTCGGCCACCGCCTTCTTGCCACGGGCACGGGAGAGCACCGTGCGCCCGGCGTACCCGGCGACGAGCATCGAGCGCATCACGTTCACTCGGGCCGGAGCGTTGTGTTTGCGCAGGTAGCGGACCATCGACGCGCCGCGCATCTGGAGCATCCAGGTCTTGCCCGCGCCGCTGCCCCCGGCGCCGTGCGGAACCAGCAGATCGGTGTGCAGCTTCTGGTGCAGGCCGGCCTCGCGGATCGCCCGGCCGAGCGCCATGTCCTCGTTGTAGACGAAGAACGTCTCGTCGAAGCCGCCCAGGTCGAGGAACGCGGCGCGGCGCACGGCCATGCAGGCGCCGGTCAGCCACTCTGGGTTCATCGGCCGGCCCGGGGTCGGACGCGCGAACAGCGCCGAGGTCGGCGCCACCTTGTGCGCGCCGAGGACGTGCAGCAGCACCCGCCGCGGCGTCGGCTCCCAACCCCCGTTGCCGAGCTCGGGCCGGTCGTCGTGACCCTTCATCGTCGCCGCGCTGGTGACCAGCTCCGGGTCGGCGATGAGGTCGTCGACGAGCACGTCGATGACGTCGACGGTGGGCCGGCTGTCCGGGTTGCCGAGGACGATGTAGTCGTACCTCGACGACCGGATGCCCATGTTTGCGGCCTTCGCGAAGCCCTTGCCGCCACCAGAGTCCAGGTAGCGGCTGTTTGGGCGGTCCGCGAGCAGCTCGTCGACCCGGTCGACGCCGCTGGCGTTGTCGATGACCACCACCGGCATGTCCAGCGGCAGCGTCGCGAACAGCTGTTCGAGCTGCTCCCGACTGTGGTAGCTGACAAGCACGAGCTCGTACTGCCACGTGGACCGCTTGGATTGCTCGACCGACACGGCGGCACGCTCCTCACTGCGTGTGTTCACGCGAACTCCCGATGCACCGTTCGGCCCGGCTGCCGAGGGTGCTGGCCTGCGATCCTCGCTCAGTTTCCAGCCGGGGTCAGCGCGCTGGACGAGCTGGCTGAGCTGGCAGCGCCGCCCAGGCTCGCCGGGTCGGCGCCGGCCGGCGGGGCGACCGGCTGGCGATCCGGCTTCGGCCACACTGCCGGGCGGTCCCGGGCGGCGAAGCGGCGCACTCCGCCGAGCGCGACGGCCTGCAGGAAGAAGACCTGCGCGACCAGCCGGCTGGGCCCCGGCGGCGTGCGTCCGGTCATCAGGGCGGCGGTGCTTGCGACGCCGGCGGCGTTGCCGGCGAGGAACACCCGGGCGGCCCAGCTGTGCCGGGCGGCCGGGACGGCGATGGCGACGAGGACGACATGGGCCATCGGTCCGAACGACGAGCGGACCAGCCGGTGCCCCCAGAGCTGCGGGGTGACCGGCAACGCGCCCGGCACCAGCGTCGCCCGGCGCCGCCAGAGCATGTCCAGGTTGCCGGCGACGATCCGGGTCCGCCGCTCCCACTCACCGGTGTAGTCGGGGGCCGCCGACTCGATCGAGTACGCCTCGGGCTCGTAGACGACCCGCAGGCCGCCCTCGAGGACGTCGAGGGCCAGCCAGGCGTCGTCGACCGCCGTGTCGGCGGGCAGCGGCCGAAACGCCTGCCGGCGGAAGGCGAGCATCTCGCCGACGACGCCGATCGTCGCCCCGGTCGCCGACTCGCAGCGCTTCAGCCACGACTCGAACTTCCAGTAGAAACCCTGGGCGCCGTCGGGGTCGTCGACCTGCTTCTCCCCCGCGACCGCGCCGACGGTCTCATCGGTGAAGTGGCGGGCGGCGGCGCGCAGCGCGCCGGGGGCGAGCACCGCGTTCGCGTCGGTGAGCACGACGATCTCGTGGGAGGCGGCGGCGACGCCGCGGTTGACCGCGCGGGCCTTGCCCAGCCGCTCCCCCGAGGACAGCACCCGCACGCCCGGCCGGCGCGAGGCCTCCGCCGTCTCCGAATCGTCCGCGACGACGATGATCTCCATCGGCCCGGGATAATCGGTGCCGGCAAGTTCATCCAGTTTCGTGCCGATAACTGCGGATTCCCGGTAGGCCGAGACGACGACACTCAGGCCCGGCCAGATCTCAGGGTCCGGCGGTGTCATCGATTCCAGGCCACGGCTGCGCAGTCCGATATAAACCGGATACAGAACGTGACCGTAAACGGTAACGGCTCCGAGCGCCGCGACAGCGGCTCCTCGACCGATGGTCCGGACACCTGTCATGACAGTAACCGTAGCGTTCCACCGGAACGCCACGGCGAACGGCTCCTGGCCCGTCGAATCACGCGATTGACCCCATGACGCTGCGCGGCCGTGATGCCCGGACCCTACCTGCGCCGCAGTCTGGCGTGGGCCACAGTCCGCCGAGGCCGCCCACAGTCCGCCGAGGAGGACCGGCGGCCGCCGAGGCGGATCACCCAGCCGCCGAGGCGGATCGCCCGGCCGCCGATGAGGGCCGCGGGAAACCGCCCCGTTTTATTCACCGCCACTCGACGCCATCGTGACCGGTCGGCCACGCGTCGCATTCCTCGGCCGGGCGACCGGGCGGACCCTCCCCCATGCGGGTGAACCCGGGCCGTTACAGTGGGACCGGTGAGCGACTCCACGCGCTGGATCGTCGTTGTCGAGGAACCGTTTCTTCCGGCCGACGCCGGCGGCCGGGTGGAGACATTCAGCTTCCTCACCGCGGCCTCCGCGGCCGGTATTCGGATGCAGATCCTGGTTCCCTCGCGGGAGGATCTGGACATCGCCGCATACGAGGAGGCGGTTCCCGGTTCGGCGGTCATCCGGCTGCCCCGGGACGACAGCCCGCGTGCCCACCTGACGCCGAGGCCCTTCATGCACGCCTCCCGGCCCGTCGGGCCGTTGCGCCGCGCGTTGGAGTCCACCCCCCCGCGCGCCGACGCCGTGATCAGCTACAGCTGCCGGTCATCGCATCTCGGCGAGGAAATCGCCCGGATCTGGAAGCTGCCGCATCTGGTGCGCGCCCACAACGTCGACTCGGAGTTCTTCCGCGTGCTCGCGCGCAGCAGCTCAGGTCCCCGGGCCGTGGCCTACGAGCTTGAGTACCACAAGCTGCGTCTCGCCGAACTCGCCATGCACCATTCACCCCTGGTCACCTGCATCGCCGACATCTCGTTGGAAGACCACGAGTGGCGGCGCACCCGGGCAAGCGTGCCGACGTTTCACCTGCCGCCGTTCCTGCCGGTGGGGGCGCTGCGGGCGACCGCGTCCACCGAGTCGGCCGCGGCGGCCGTGGCCGGCGACCAGCGATTGATCTTCGTCGGCTCGCTGGACACCCCGACGAACATCGAGGCGCTGCGCTGGTTCCTCGGGGGATGCTGGCCGATGATCCGGATTCGCCATCCGAAGGCCACCTTCCAGGTGGTGGGGCGGCGCCCGGAGGACGGCCTGGCCGCGTGGCTCGCCGGCTTCGAGGGCGTCGAGCTGCATACCGACGTACCGAGCGTCGCCGGCTACCTCACCGCGGCGACGTTGTCGGTGAACCCGATGCGCTCCGGCTCAGGCGTGAACATCAAGGCCATCGAGGCGATGGCGACCGCCACCCCGGTGGTGAGCACTCCGACCGGCAGCCGTGGGTTGGACTGGGCCCCCGGCACCGACCTGCTGGTCGCCGAGGAGCCGGGCGCCTTCGCCACCGCCGCCTGCGAACTGCTGGACAACCCGGTGCGGGCGGCCGAGATCGGCCTCGCCGGCCGAGCCTTCGTCCGTCGGGAGCTCGACCACGCGGCACTGATCGGCCGCATCCAGGAGCACCTGACCCCGTCCTGACCGCCACACGGCGGGATGTACGACGACGAGACGCACGCCTGGGGACGCAACGGCACCCCGACGGGGGACCCAGACCCGGTCAGAGCAGGGCGTGGTAGCGGTTCTGCGTGGGCTCCAGGCCGTCCGTGATAAGCATTTCGGCCGAGTCGGCGGCATGCTCCAGCAGCAGCGGCAGCTCGCGCCGCTCCGCCGCGCCGAAGTCCCGCAGGACGAAGTCGGCCGGATCCATCCGGCCGGGCGGGCGGCCGATGCCGACCCGGACCCGGAGATAGTCGCGGGTGCCGAGGGCGGCAGAAATCGATCGCAGCCCGTTGTGGCCGTTGTCCCCGCCGCCGCGCTTGAGCCGGACGCTCCCGAACGGGATGTCCAGTTCGTCATGCACGACGATGACCCGGGCCGGATCGATCTTGTAGAAGGTGCGGACCGCCGAGACGGGCCCGCCGGAGAGGTTCATGAAGGACAGCGGGCGGGCCAGGACCGCCCGCGTGCCGGCGAGGCGAGCCTCGGCGACATCCGCCCGGGACCGGTGCGACTTCAGCCGCGACCCGGTCCGCTCGGCGAGCAGATCGACGACCATGAAACCGGCGTTGTGGCGGTTGCCGGCATAGCCCGGACCCGGATTGCCCAGTCCGACGACGAGCCAGGGCCCGTCGTCGGTCGGCACGTTCGTCATCGACAGCTCATCCGCAGATCATCGGCAGGCGACGAGGGACGAGAGGGGGTCGACGGGGAGAGCCGTCCGCCTAGGCGGACGCGCTCGCCGCGCCGGCCTCCTCGGTCGCCTCGCTGGTCTCGCCGAGCTCGGCGTCCTGCTGGGCGACGGTTCGCTTGGCCAGGCACTGCACCACGACCAGGTCGGGCTCGGCGTCTAGTTCGGCGCCCTCGGGCAACGCCAGCTGGCGGGCCAGCACCGCGGTGCCCGGTTCCAGGCCGGTGATGTCCACTTCGATCGCGTTCGGCAGACGCGAGGCGTCGGCCTTCAACGCGATCGAGGTGACCTGCTGGTCGACCAGCGTGTCGGGGTGGGGCTCGCCGATGACCTGCACGGGGATGTCGGCGACGACCTTCTCGCCCCGGTTCACGAGAACCAGGTCGATGTGCTCGAAGCTGCCCCTGATCGGGTGCCGCTGGACGTCCTTCGCGAGCGCGAGCTCGGTGCCGTCGGCAAGCTCGAGCGTCAGCAGGACGTTCGTGCCGGCGACGGTCTTGAAGGCGTGCATCAGGTCGTGCGCGGGCAGGGCGATGTGGCGCGGCGGCTTGCCGTGACCGTAGAGAACAGCGGGGACCTTGCCGGCGCGGCGGGTGCGACGAGCACCGCCCTTACCGAACTCGGTGCGCGGCTCCGCGGCGATGCGGACCTCGGACATGGCGGCGCTCATCCTTTCCAAGACATGGGATTCCTCGCCGGAGGGCGGGAGAACCACCGCGGCGCGGTCCTTCACAGTACCGGACGCTTCGCGAGAGGGGGACGACCACCCCGATCTGTCAAGACCCCGCGCAGATGCGGACCGTCGCGGGGGACCGGTCACGGCCGGACCGGCGGCATCAGCGCACGCGACGCCTGCGCCGGGCCACACCAACAGGCCGGATGTTCACCTGAGCTGGCAGGTCGGGACGGCCGAGCGCCCGCCGAGCCCGTCCCAGCACCGGGCCGCAGACCTTCCCGGCCACGGCTTGCACGTCGGTACCCCGGGTCACCCTGACCGCGATGTCCAGCGACGGTTCGCTCCTGCCCCGCAGCTCGGCTCGCGCGCCCTCGACGCCCGCGATCCCGGCCACGTCGTCCGCGACGGCGTCGGTCAGCGCGGCCGCGGGCAGGTGCACGTCTCCCAGCTCGTCGTGGGTCACGTCCAGCCCGGGGGACCTGTCGGTGCGCATCTGCTGGGTCAGCCAGACCAGAGCCAGCAGGGCGATCAGCCCACAGCCGACCCCGACGACCGGCCAGAACCAGCCATGATCCGCGGCGAAACCACGGACATCCGGGTCGAGCACCGACTGGTCCGCCCGGCCGTCCCCGAAGAGGCCGACCCCGACAAGCAGCGCGACCACGCCGGCCGCGGTGAGCAACACGCCGAGGACGGCGAGGATGACCCGGTTGCGTCGGTCGGTCGTGCATGGCGCTGCCCCGGTCATGGCGCCTCGCCTCGCCTGCGTGCCGCGGCACCCACCCGGTCGCCGTCCGCACCACGGGACCCGTCCCCACCACCAGACCCGAGCGAACTACCGCCGGACCCGAACGGACTACCGGCAGACCCGAGCGGACTACCGGGCTCGGTCTGACCGTCCCGCCCGGAAGGCCCGACGGACCCGTCCGGATCGCCCCGACCGGCTGGGCCGTCATGCCTAGCCGGCCCGCCGCCGGCGGCCGGTTCGTGCCGGTGACCGGCCCAGATCGACCGGAC
The DNA here is from genome assembly GCF_023716945.1 of Frankia sp. AiPs1. GTDB lineage: Bacteria > Actinomycetota > Actinomycetes > Frankiales > Frankiaceae > Frankia. The sequence continues at coordinate 7,876 of NZ_JAMQQF010000230.1, forward strand.
CGTCAGATCCGGCGACTCGATCAACGCGAAGGCGTCGAGCTCCTCGCGCAGCAGGGCGGCCACCCGCTGCGGGTCAGCGGCCGCGACGCGGGGGCGCAGGCGCAACCGGACCTTCGCGACCCGCCGGTGCACCCGGACGCGGGCCCGTTCCACCCCGTCGACGCCGAGCGCCGTGGCCCGCAGATCCCGGGCCAGTCCGCGCCGGTCCACGAACACCCCGGCCTGCGGGCACCCCAAGCGGGTACGCAGCCGGGCGGGCGTGCCGCGCCGAAGCGCGATCCAGATCAGCAGCAGCCCCACGAGTGCGACGAGCCCCGCGGCCAGCAACGCCGGCCCCGCCGACCAGGCGGTGTCGCTCAGGCTGTCCGCCCAGCTCCGCCAGCCGACCACGACCTGACCACCGCCCGCGGCGGCAGCGATGATCTCGACGATGGCGATGACGCCACCGGCCGCGATCAGCGCGGCGAGCAGCCCGGCGACGATCCGACGTCCCATCCGCACGATGTCCACCCCCCACCGAGTCCGCCCCGTACTACTACTCGTGCCCAGTTGCGTACGAACAGACACCGCGGGCAGCAGGTGTTGGGGGTCGATCCCAGCTCCGCCCGGCCCCCCAACCGTCATCGATCTCCAGCAGGTTCCGACGGACCCGCCGGGAGCGGACCCTGGATCGGCCCGCCGACCCCGGCGCCGGGGCTCAGCGAGGGCACCTCGATGTCGAGATGGGCGACCCGCACACCGGCCAGCGCCGCTACCCGCTCCCGCACCTCGCCCCGAACCCGCTCGGCGGTCTCGCCGACGGGATTCGGGTACCGCACGGAGAAGGTCATGGTCAGCCGCGCCGTGTTGCCCTCGAGCCGGGCGTCCACCTGGGGTCGGCGGGCATGCCCGCGCCACCGGGCTCCGCCGCGCCACCGCGCCCGGCCCCGGCC
>NZ_JAMQQF010000231.1 GCF_023716945.1 Frankia sp. AiPs1
AATTTCTATGGTCCGACGGAGTGCACGGTGGACGCGACGTGGACGTCCGTGGAAAGTGGTTCAGGGCCGCATATCGGTCGGGCGGTCGCGGGGCTGCGGACCTACGCGTTGGACGGTGCGCTTCTGCCGGTGCCGGTCGGGGTGGCCGGAGAACTGTACGTCGGCGGTGTCGGGGTGGCCCGTGGTTATGCGGGTCGGTCGGGGGAGACGGCGTCGCGGTTTGTGGCGAGCCCGTTCGGGGATGGCGAGCGGCTGTACCGGACCGGAGATCTGGTGCGGTGGAAGTACGACGGCACCCTGGAGTTCCTCGGTCGCGCGGATGAGCAGGTGAAGATTCGCGGCTATCGGGTCGAACCCGGTGAGGTCGAGGCAGTGCTCAGCGGCCTGCCCGGGGTGAGCCAGGCAGTGGTGGTCGCCCGCACCGACCGCGGGGTCACTCGCCTGGTCGGCTACGTCACCGCCGACCACGCCACCACGATCGACTCCGACCGGGGTGGCGCTCGCGTGGTGGATCGTGGGGACGCCTCCGCAGAGGATCGGGGTGGGTCGCTCGACGCCGAGCAGCTTCGGGCCGCGGCGGCGATGGTGTTGCCGGACTATCTGGTGCCTGCGGCCGTGGTCGTGTTGGAGGCGTTTCCGGTCTCGCCGAACGGCAAGCTGGACCGGCGGGCCCTGCCCGCGCCGACGTTCACCGGCGGCGCCATCGCCGGGCGGGCCCCGGCGACGCCGACCGAACGTCTGCTCGCGGGGCTGTTCGGGGAGCTGCTCGGTGTCGACGACGTCGGTCTCGACGACTCGTTCTTCGCCCTGGGCGGGCATTCCCTGCTCGCCGCCCGCCTCATCGCCCGGATTCGGACCGAGACCGGCGCGGAGACCCCCGTCCGTGCCGTCTTCGATACTCCCACCGTGGCCGGCCTCGCGACGGTCCTCGACGCCGAGCGACCCTCCTCGGCGCGGATTCCGCTCGGCCCCCGGCCTCGGCCTGAGCGGCTGGCACTGTCCGCCGCCCAGCGCCGGCTGTGGTTCCTCGACCGGCTCGAAGGCCCGTCGAGCACCTACAACGTCCCCTTCGTCGCCCGGCTGCGCGGTGACCTCGACGTCGCCGCCCTCACCGCCGCGTTCGACGACGTCGTCACCCGGCACGAGTCCCTGCGCACCGTCTTCCCCGACGACGGCGGCACGCCCTACCAGCAGATCCTGACCGAGTGCCGCGCGGCGGTCACCCTCGTCGAGACCGGCGAGGGCGAGCTGCCCGCCCTGGTCGCCGAGGCCGTCGGTCGGCCGTTCGACCTGGGGACGCAGCCGCCGCTGCGCGTGCATCTGTTCCGCCTCGCGGCCGACGACCACGTGCTCGGACTGGTGGTGCATCACATCGCCGGGGACGAGTGGTCGACCGACCCGCTGCTCACCGATCTGGCGACCGCGTACGCGGCCCGGTCGGCCGGCGCCGCGCCGGCGTGGCGGCCGCTGCCCGTCCAGTACGCCGACTACACCCTCTGGCAGCAGGAACTGCTTGGTGATCCCGACGACCCCGGCAGCGTCCTCGCCGACCAGCTGCGGTACTGGACGCGGACTCTCGCGCAGCTGCCCGAGGAGATCCCCCTGCCCGTCGACCGTCCTCGCCGCGCCGGATCGCCGCCACGCGGCGGGGAGGTGTCTTTCCCGGTTCCCGCCGCCGTCGTCCAGGGCCTGCGCGACCTCGGCCGTGACACGGGCACGACGGAGTTCATGACCGTGTGCGCCGCCGTGGCGGTCCTGCTCCACAAGCTCGGCGCCGGCCGGGACATCCCGCTGGGCGCGCTGTCCGCGGGCCGCGGCGACGAGGCGCTGCACGATCTGGTCGGCTTCTTCGTCAACACCGTGGTGCTGCGCACCCGGCTGGACGGCGACCCGACGCTGCGCGAGCTGCTGCTCGACGTGCGGGAGACGGCGTTGGACGCCTACGCGCATGCCGACGCGCCGTTCGACCGGGTCGTGGAGGCGGTCAAGCCGGAACGGGCCGCGCGACGGCACCCCCTGTTCCAGACGATGGTCGACTTCCGGGAGGCCGGGACCGCGGCCGCCGGGCTCACCGGGATCGACGTCTCCGCCCTGACCGACGGCGGCGACACCGGCGGCGGCACCGGCGGCGACACGACCGGCGGGGCGAAGTTCGACCTCGCGTTCGACTTCACGCCGCGGCCGGACGGCACCTACGACGGCTGCGTGGAGTACGACGCCGACCTGTTCGACCGGGCCACGATCGAGGGTTTCGCCACGCGGCTGGTCCACACGATGCGGATCCTCGCCACCGCCGCCGGGACCCGGCTGTCCGCGCTGGATGTGCTCCACCCCGACGAGCGGAACCGCCTGCTCGTCGAGTGGACCGACACCGCCACCCCGGTGGCCGCCACGACGGTGCCCGCGCTGTTCGCCGAGCAGACGGCCCGCACCCCGGACGCGCTCGCCATCGTCGACGGCGACGCCCGGCTGAGCTACGCGGACCTCGACCGCAGGGCCGACGCCGTCGCCGTCGGGCTGCTCGCCCTCGGCGTCACCACCGAGGACGTCGTCGGCGCGCACCTCGACCGCTGCGCCGACCTGGTCGCGACGCTGCTCGGCATCCAGCGGATCGGCGCGGCCTTCGTGCCGCTGGAACCCGGCTGGCCCGCCCGCCGGATCGCCGACATCCACCGCACGGCCCGGCTGCGCGCCGTGGTCAGCGCCACCGGAACCGGGCTGCCCGACGAGCTCGACGTGCCCGTCCTGCTCGCCGGGGACATCCCCGCCGCGCCGGCACCCGTCCCGGTCGCGCCCCTGCACCCGGACGGCCTCGCGTACGTCATCTACACCTCGGGTTCGACCGGCACCCCGAAGGGGGCGATGATCGGCCATCAGGCGATCGCCGCCCGCCTGCTGTGGCAGCGCGGGCTGCTGGGCTTCGGCCCCGGCGACGCCGTGCTGTTCAAGGCCCCGCTCGGCTTCGACATCTCGGTCAACGAGATCTTCCTGCCGCTGGTGACCGGTGCCACCCTGGTGATCGCCAGACCGGGCGGCGAGCGGGACGTCGACTACCTGCTCGAACTGATCACCCGGCACCGGGTCACCTTCACCTACCTGGTCGCCTCGATGCTGGACATGCTGCTGCAGCTGCCCGGCATCCACGGCGCCGTCGGCACGCTGCGCCACGTCTGGTGCGGCGGCGAGGCCCTCACTCCCGAGCTGTTCGGCCGCTTCCGCGCGACGCTCAACGCGGTGATGTACCACGGGTACGGCCCGGCGGAGGCCACCATCGGCGTCAGCCACGACATCTACCGCGACGACGCCGAACGCTTCGGCATCAGCATCGGCCGGCCCAATCCGAACACCCGCCTGTACGTGCTCGACGAGGCGCTGAACCCGGCGCCGGTGGGGGTGCAGGGCGAGCTGTACGCGGGCGGCCTCCCGCTCGGCCGCGGCTACGTCGGCGATCCGCGCCAGACCGCGGCCCGGTTCGTCGCCGACCCGTGGACGCCCGGGGCCCGGCTCTACCGCACCGGCGACCTCGCCCGCTGGACGGCCGCCGGCACGCTGGAGTTCGTCGGGCGGGCCGATCACCAGGTCAAGATCCGGGGGATGCGGGTCGAGCTCCAGGAGATCGAGGCCGCGCTCGGCGAGCACGACCACGTGCGGCAGGCGGTGGTCACGGTGCACCGCAACGCCGGCGGCGCCGCGCATCTCGTCGGCTACGTCACCGGCGTGCCCGGTGCGTCAGGTGTGCCCGGTGCGTCAGGTGTGCCCGGCGTGCCCGGTCTGCCAGGTGTGTCCGGCGCGGAGCTGGACGTCGAGGACCTGCGCCGATGGCTGGGCGGCCGGCTGCCCGACCACATGGTGCCGACGATCATCCAGCGGCTGGACGCCATCCCGCTGACGCCCGCGGGCAAGGTCGACCGGCGCGCCCTGCCGGCCCCGCAGCTGCGGGGCACCGGCCGGACCGCGGGCTCGGCGACGGAGCAGACGCTCGCCGGGCTCGTCGCGGACCTGCTGGCGGTGGCCGAGGTGGGCCCCGACGACTCCTTCTTCGCCCTCGGCGGGGACAGCATCGTTTCGATCCAGCTCGTCGCCCGGGCCCGCGCGGCCGGGCTGCGGATCACCCCCGGCGACGTGTTCACGCACCGCACCATCGCCGAGATCGCCGCGGCCGCCGACGCCAAGGCGGCCGCCGAACCCGCGGGACCGCCCGTCGCCACCCACGCGGCGACGGGACCGGTGCCCCTCACCCCGATCATGCGCGCGGTCCTCGAACGCGACGGCCTGCGGTCCCGGTTCGCCCAGACGGCGGTGCTGGTGGCGCCGGCCGAGATCGACCTTGCCGCGCTCGAGGCGGCGGTCGGCACGCTGCTGCGTCGGCACGACATCCTGCGCGCCGTCGTCACCCCGGACGCGGACGGCTGGGCCATGGTCGTCCCGCCCTTCGCCGAGCCGGAACGACCGGTCGTGCGCCGCGTCGTGCTCGACGACGGCCCGGATGCGCCGTCGAGCGCTGCGGTCGTCCGCGCCGAGACGGCCGCGGCGGCGGACCGGCTGGACCCGACGGCGGGCCTGCTGCTCCAGGTGGTCTGGTTCGACGGCGGGCCGGCGGGTGGCCTGATCGCGGTGGTCGCGCACCACCTCGCCGTCGACGAGGTGTCCTGGCGGATCCTCGGGCCCGATCTCGCCGACGCCCTGCGGCGCGTGCGGGCCGGGCTCGCACCCGACGACACGCCGGTCGGGACGCCGTTCCGGCACTGGGCGCTCGGCCTGGCCGACGCGGCGCTCCTGCCGGCCCGGGTCGCCGAGCTGTCGATGTGGCAGGAGATGGCCGGCGGCGACGAGGCCCCGCTGGGCGCGCGGCACCTGGACCCGAGCCGCGACCTGAACTCGACGCTGCGCACCGCCCGCGCGCAGCTGCCGCCCGGGACGACCCGCCCCCTGCTCACCGACGTCCCGGAGGCGTTCTTCACCGGAGTGGACGACGTCCTGCTCGCGGCTCTGGGCCTCGCCGTCGCGAGCTGGGGCCGCGACCGCGCTCGCCACGCCTCCCACCTGCGTGTCGCGCTCGAGGGCCACGGGCGGGAGGAGGATGCCGTGCCCGGCGCCGAGCTGTCCCAGACGGTCGGCTGGTTCACGACCCTGTACCCCGTCCGGCTGGACCTGACCGACGTCGATCTCGACGACGCCCTCGCGGGTGGCGCCTCGGTGGGCCGGCTGGTCAAGTCGGTCAAGGAGAACCGGCGGGCGATGGCCGACCATGGCCTGGGCTACGGGCTGCTCCGGTACCTGAACCCGGCGGCCGGCACCGAGCTGGGCGGGTCCTCGGCGCCACAGATCATCTTCAACTACCTGGGCCGGTCCGGCGACAAGGCCGATCGGGGCCCGTGGTCGCCGGCGGCCGGCTTCGCCGATCTCGCCGGCTTCTCCGACGGGTCGGCCCCGGCCGCCGCCTGCCTGACGGTCACCGCGCTCACGCAGGACACCGACGCCGGCCCCGTCCTGCGATCCTCCTGGTCCTACCCCGCGGAGCTGTTCGACGACGGCGAGGTCGACGCCCTCGCCGCGGCGTGGGGCGCCGCGCTGGCCGCCCTCGCCGAGCACGTTTCCGGGGGCACCGGCGGCACCGGCAGCGGGCACACCCCGTCGGACATGCCCCTGGTCGCCCTCGACCAGAGCACCCTGGACGCCTTCGAGGAACGGTGGCGGATCCAGTGAGCAGGCCAGCTCCGGACGCCCAACGCCAGTGTCCCGACAGTCTGTCGACCGGCCCCGGACGGCTTTTCCGTAACCGTGCGCCGCCGTCGGCGACGATTCTCTGTCGGCACCCTCCTCCGAACACGGCCAGGCCGATTCGGCGATTTTGCGCGCCCCTTTTTTTTTGGGTCGCGCCAAGAATGGCCCGGATATCCGTCGCCAAAGTTGCGAAACTGTAGGTCGACGGGTTAGGCTCACCTTAGTGGCGGGCGAGTCGAAGGGGCCGTGGCATTCGACGACGGGCCGTGAGCCCGACGGTCGGCTCCCCCGTCAAGCGGCAAAGAGATCGGCTCTCCTTAGCTACTCCTAGTTGTTGGCAGCTCCTGACGACTGCCACGAGACGAGGACGAACGCATGCACATCCCCGTGACTGGTGGACGCCCACGGAGTCGCCGCGACATCCTGTTCTTCGGCGCCGCTCTGGGTTCCACCGCTTTGCTGAGCGCCTGCGGCGGGGATACCAAGGGTCCGGCCGCGCCCGGCACGGCCGGAACGGCCGGAACGGCCGCGGGAGCCTTTCCGGTCACCATCAGGGACACGTTCGGCACGGTGACCATTCCGAAGGCGCCGACCCGGGTCCTCTCGCTCGGCCGCACCGATCACGATGTCCTGCTCGCCCTGGGCATCGTGCCGATCGGAGTGTTCCAGTTCACCGAGGAGATGAAGCGCGGCGTCGGCGTCTGGGCGGAGTCGAAGCTGGGCAACGTCACGCCGGAGTTCTTCAGCCCGCCGTTCGACTACGAACAGGTCGGCCGCCTGCATCCGGATCTGATCCTGGACGTGCAGTCCCGGGGTGACAAGGACGAGTACAAGTCGCTGACCGCGTTCGCGCCGACGGTCGGCCTGCCGCCGGACCGCGACCCGAACTCCGTGCCGTGGCAGCAGTCCACGGACGTCATCTCCACCGCGGTCGGCCGTAAGACCGACGGAGCGGCGCTGGTCGCCAAGACCCAGGAACTCCTCAAGAAGGCGGCGGCGGACAACCCCACGTTCGCCGGTCGCACCGTCACCATTCTGCTGGCCTGGGAGGGAGAGGTCGCCGTCTACTCGTCGGCGGACACTCGCACGCAGGTCGTGACGGCACTCGGGCTCACATCGTCGCAGTATGTGAAGAGCCTGGGCACGGAGGAGGCTTTCGTGAGTCTGTCCGCGGAACGGATGGCCGACGCGGACGCCGACGTGGTCATCGTCCTGAGTCAGCAGGGTCTGCCGAAGGCGAAGACGCTCGCCGAGTACCCGCAGATCGCGCGGATGGCGGCCGTCACGGAGAACAGGGCGGTCTTCCCGGACAACAACACCGGGCTCGCGCTCTCGTTCGCCTCGGTGCTGAGCATCCCCTACGCCGTCAAGAGCCTGGTGCCCCAGATCGGGGATGCGCTGCGGTAGGCCCGGCCGCCTGGTCGCTCGGCCCCTTGGTCGCTCGGCCACCTGGCCGCCCGCATGCCTGAATGCCTGCATGACTGCGTTCGACTGGAGCCCGCTCCACGCGTTCGAGGAGAGATGGCGTACCCGTGAACCGTTCCAACATCGAGGAGGTCCTTCCCCTCGCGCCTTTGCAGGAAGGTCTGTTCTTCCACGCGATGGCGGACAGCGACGCCGCGTACACCGTCCAGACGATCCTCGAGCTAGAAGGAGCGCTGGATCGTGCGCGGCTGCGGACCGCCGCGCAGGCCCTCGTGGACAGGCATGCCAACCTGCGGACGGCGTTCGTCGTCGTCCCCACCGGAGCGGTGCAGGTGGTGCTGCGCCAGGTCGACGTGCCCTGGGCCGAAGCCGAAGCCGAAGCTGAGGCCGGTGCCGGCGGCTCCGGCGCCGGGGTGCGGGAACTGGCGGCGGCCGAGCGGGCCCGGCCGTTCGTCATGGACGCGCCGCCGCTGATCCGCTTCCTGCTCATCCGGACGGGGCCGCGGGCACACCGGCTGGTGATCACCAGCCACCACATCCTGCTGGACGGCTGGTCGTCGCCCCTGCTGCTCAGGGATCTGTTCTCCCTCTACGCCGGGGTGCCGGCCCCACGGCCCCGGCCCTACCGGGACTACCTGACGTGGCTTGCGGCCAGGAACCGCGACGAGTCCCTCGCGGTCTGGCGCCGGGTCCTCGACGGGCTGACCGAGCCGACGCTGCTGGCCGTCACCGCCCCGCCCACTCCCGCCGCCGCCTCGCTCACTCCCCCTGCCGGGGGCGAGGTCGGCGCCGGGGCGCAGGGCGGGGACGGCACGGTGGCCGCGCCGGACCATATCCCGGTCCCCCTCGCCGTGGACGTCCAGCGGCGCCTGCGGGCCCTGGCGCGCGAGCACGGCGTCACGCTCAGCACTGTCGTTCAGGCGGCCTGGGCGATCACGCTGAGCCGGTTCGTCGGGCGCGGCGACGTGGTGTTCGGCGCGACGGTCTCGGGTCGCCCGCCGGAGATCGCCGGGGTGGAGTCGATGGTCGGCCTGTTCATCAACACCGTCCCCGTCCGGGTCACGGTGGACCCGGCGGAGACCGTCGCCGCCCTGCTGGGACGGCTGCACCGGACCCAGAGCGAGACACTGGAACACCATCATCTCGGGCTCGCCGAGGTCCAGGCGTTGGCCGGGCTCGGGGCGCTGTTCGACACCCTGGTGGTGGTCGAGTCGTATCCGGTCGACAACGCCGCGATCGACCGGGTCCGAGCGGCCCTCGGCGTCGAGATCACCGCGGCGCGGACCGAGGACGCGACCCACTACCCCCTCACGTTGGTCGCCGACCCCGGTGCCGAGCTGCGGCTGGAGCTCGAGCACCATCCCGGGCTCCTCGCCCCCCACCGCGCCCGCGAGGTGGGCGAGCTGCTCGGCGAGGTGTTCGCGGCGATGGTGGAAGCCCCCGATGTGCTGCCGGTCGCCCGGCTCGCCGTCGCCGGACCGCCGCGGTTCGCGGCGAAGAACGCCGCCGAGAACGTGGTGCCGGAGCATTTGGTTCCGTTTTCGTCGGTGTTGGGTGTGTGGGATGGGGTGGTGGCTGCTGGTGGTGGTGAGGTGGCGGTGGTGTGTGGGGGTGT
>NZ_JAMQQF010000232.1 GCF_023716945.1 Frankia sp. AiPs1
GCGGTGGGCTTCGACGATGGCGCCGGCGCGCGCGCGATCGTCCGGGTCGGAGCCGTTGGGATCCTCCCGACGGGCGGCCCCGTGGTCCGGCCGGTTCAGGACGGCCCCGCCGCCGGCGGCGGGCGGGTTCCCCCAGGAGATCTCGGTGGCCGCGTCGAAGAAGGCGTCGTCGGCCGACCGCGGCGCGAGGAGTTGACCGTCGCGCTCGGCTATGGCCCCGGCGGGCAGGGCAATCGGGGGAGAGGGGACGCTGCCGGGGGAGTGCCCCGCCCGGGCGGGCACCCTGCCGACGGGCAGGGCCGGGTGACCCCGGTCCGGACGGGCTGCGTCGTTGCCCACCCGCTCGGCGGGCAACGCCGGGCCGCCGGCCGCCGGGGCCACGGTCGAGTCCGCCGCGAGCGAATCAGGATCGAGATGCCCGACGGCGACCGCCAGTCCGACGAGCCACAGGTACCACAGCAGCTCCCCGACGACGCGCCCGGTGACCGCGATATCCACCCCGAACGGCAGCAGGACTCCCCCGAGCACACCCCCCGCGGCGAGGCCGCCCCAGCCGGTGAGAGCGATGGCGGCGGCCCTCGGCAACGCGGGTCGGGCGGCCGGCCGCCAGGTCCTGCCGACCCGGGCCGCGCGGGTCAGCAGGACGACTGTCCAGCTCGCCGTCAGCAGGCAGGCGAGGACCTCACCGATCATCACCGCGAACAGGGTGCGTGCGGTGTCGAAGACGGCGGAGGCATGGTCCGCCTGGGCGGGGATCGCCGCACGCCGGGCCAGCGCCGGCACCGTGATCAGCCAGAACAGCAGGCCGGTGAGGTGCGCGCCGGCGGTCGCCGCAGCGAGCACGGTCAGCAGGGGGCGATGCGGGCCGCGCGGCAGCAGACGGACGATTCCCACGGTGATCGGCAGCAGCAGACCCGCGGCGATGCCGGCAAGCACGACACCGACGCCGATCGCCAGCCAGTGCTCCCGTACCACCGCGAGGGTGTCGGCCGGAGGTGCGCTGAGCACCTCGGGGTAGTCGAGTGCATGGCGCAGCTCGGTGAGGCCGACCGCGCCGCACACCGCGCAGACCAACAACAGGACGGCGGTGGCGCGCTGGCCCGTGGACATCGAACGCGGCTCCTCCCGACCGACCCGAGCTGGCGGGACGGCGGCCGGGCAGACACCCGCCGCGCGAACCAGCCCCCTCCGCGCGGCGGAGGTCGTGGCGGGATTGTTACACCACGTGACCGGTGGAGGCGGATGGCCCGCCGTCCGTTCGGGTCATGCCGGCCACAGCCTGCGGACAGGCCCGGCCGAACCGGGCACCCGGCGATATCGTGGGCCAGCGCGCGTGAGCGTCGACCCCGCATCGGGTCACCCAGAACGTCGACGACTGTCAGGAAAGGCGCATCAGTGCCCGCCACCGCCGTTCGTTCGTTCCGGATCCTGCTCGTCGAGGACGACCCCGGTGACACGCTCATGGTCACCGAGGCGCTGACGGACCGCGGGTTCGACCACGAGCTGCACGTGGCGGCCGACGGGGTCGAGGCGATGCGCTTCCTGCGTAAAGCCGGGGCGCCCCGGCCGGACCTGATCCTGCTCGATCTCAACATGCCCCGGATGGACGGCCGGGAGGTCCTCATGTCGATCAAGGAGGACCCGGCTCTGCTGACCATCCCGGTGGTCGTCCTGACGACCTCGGACGCCCCGACGGACGTGCTGCGCAGCTACAGCCTGCACGCGAACGCGTACGTCACCAAGCCCGTCGACTTCGACGCCTTCATCCTGGCCCTCCACCGGATCGACGACTTCTATCTCGGCCTGGTCCGTCTGCCCGGAAGTTGAGCTTGTGCGATCCTGGTATTAGTGGCCGCGGCGGGACGTCGCAGGTCGATTCCCGGGGGGTCCTCCGACGGTGAACCCGGCTGTGATTGCGGTGGATCGTCCCCGTCGTGCATGCCACCTACGGGTAGCCTCTCCTAACTTCAGGCAGCCTTACCTGTATCGATGTTCCGAACGTTGTGACGGGTCGGGAGTGTCGGCTCGCTGCGAATTACGCATCCTTGTGATTTGCTGGTGGCTCGAGGTTCGTAAGCCTGCCCGGTCCGGTCGATCTGTGTCCCCGTCGTCGCAGATGGTCGGTGTCCGGTCGCGGGCTGCCGGGGTGACCGGAGCGGCCGGCCGCGCCGCCCCGGCGCGGTGTGGGACGTCCGGCTGGAAACAGTCGACGGAAAGGTGTGGATACCGATGGCGACGCGTGGCGACACGGAAATCATAGAAGTGCTCAACAGTGTGCTGACGAACGAGCTCACAACCATCAACCAGTATTTCCTGCACAGCCGGATGCAGCGCAACTGGGGCTATCGGCGGATCGCGGAGCACTACTACCACGAGTCCATCGACGAGATGAAGCACGCCGACCTGCTCATCGAGCGTGTTCTCTACCTCGGCGGTCTGCCGAACCTGCAGCGGCTGCACACGCTGCGCATCGGCGAGACGGTTCCCGAGCAGCTCGAGATCGACCGGTCCGGCGAATTCGAGGCCGTTGACGTGCTGCGTGCTGGCGTCGCGCTGAGCCGCGAGCGCGGCGACATCGGCTCGGCGGTCCTCCTGGAGCAGATCCTCGTCTCCGAGGAGGAGCACATCGACTGGCTCGACGCCCAGCTCGAGCTGATCTCCCAACTCGGCGCGGCCAACTACCTCACCCAGCAGATCCACGAGGACGACTGAAACCCCGGGTGTCGGCACTGCGGAGGTGGGAGCGGCGGCGCTGGGCACGGCCGGTGGCAGGCGCCGGGCAGAGGTCGGAATAGTTGCGCCCGTCGGTGGGAAGGGATCGCAGCATGCCCTGGCCCACCCCTGCGCGTCACCGGTGGCGGGCGCGCCTCTCGACAACCGGTCCGTTTGGCGGGGGCGGCCCGGCGGTTCCTCGTGCGACCTGTTCGGCCGCGCCCGTGCGGGCGGCGCCGAACGGGTGGCGCCGAGGATTCTCGGGGCGTTCGCGCGGGGCGGTTCCCGGCCGGCGCGCTCGGCTGTTCCCTGGGTCACCGAATCCCGTCCTCGTCCTCGTCGCCGTCACCGGCTGTTATGGGCCGCAGCTGGCGGCGAGTCTTCCCGCGTGGCGGTGTCCGGTCTCGCTATGCAGGACCGATCCTCCTGGCGATAGTGTCCAAGCGGGCGTTCGCAGCACCTGACGTCGACGTCCACACCGGTGCCGTCTCGGCGGCTCGCCGGAGGAGGAGAGGGCCGATGGGCATCGCCAGGCTCCGCCGACCCCGGCTGCCCGGCCGGTGGCTGTCGACGTCGCCGGAACCGCCCACCCGAACCGCCGGGAGCCCCCGCGTGGGTGCCCCCGAAAAATCCCTTGCGAACGGAAAGGATCGTGCTCTAGTGGCGACGTACACGCTGCCCGAACTGAAGTACGACTATGGCGCACTGGAACCGTCCATCATCGGACAGATAGTCGAGCTGCACCACGACAAGCACCACGCGACCTACGTCAAGGGTGCGAACGACACCCTTGAGAAGATCGCGGAGGCGCGCGACAAGGGCGACTTCGGCGCCATCGTCGGTCTCGAGAAGACGCTCGCGTTCAACCTCTCCGGGCACATTCTCCACTCGATCTACTGGGAGAACCTCTCCCCGGACGGCGGTGACAAGCCGGACGGCGCGCTCGGCGAGGCCATCGCCGCCGACTTCGGATCCTTCGACGCCTTCAAGGCGCAGCTCAACGCGGCGACCACGACGGTGCAGGGCTCCGGCTGGGGGGTGCTGGCCTACGACGCCACCGGCCAGCGGCTGCTCGTCGAGCAGGTGTACGACCACCAGAGCAACGTCGGTGTCGGCAACACCCCGCTGCTGGTGTTCGACGCCTGGGAGCACGCCTGGTACCTGCAGTACAAGAACGTCAAGGCGGATTACGCGGCGGCCCTGTGGAACATCGTGAACTGGGCCGACGTCGCCGAGCGCCTCGCGAAGGCGAAGGCCGCGGCGGCCGTCTGATCGCAGCACCACGCACCACCCGGGTCCACGCCCGCTCGAGTCCGGTCCATCGGGCCCGGGCTGGTGGGGGCGTGGGCGCAGGCGCGCGGCGGGGGTGAGCCCCGTCGCGGCGTCGTGGCAAGTCAGGGCAAGGGCATCACCCGCTCGGGTGATGCCCTTGCCGTCGTTTGCCGTCGTTGCACGCTTCGCCACCCCCGATCCGTGAAAGTGATGTAGCACACAGCGAGAACGAGTTGACGAATGACAGTGCGACTACCGAGAGTAGTAAGCATGTCTGTGGACGCACGTCAGTCCGTTCAGTTCGGGCACGATGTCTCCCTGTCGCCGTCATCCTCCCCATGGCGCTGTCGCTGAGCTGATCCGCCGGGAAGTCCCGACCGGGCGTCGGCCCGTCGCCGGACCTTCCTCCGTCGGACGGCGGCGGACCATCGCCGAGCGACCTCCCCGACCTCCCCGCCAGCCCCGCTTTCGCTGGCTTGCCGGCGCCCGCCTCGTCCTGGGCCTCTGGCGCTTTTGCCGGTGAGCCGGTCGTAGCCCGGGAGCCGGCGTCGTGGCGTTCGGCGTCGGGACAGGCGGGGGACCAGGGCCGCCGCCCGGACGCCCCACCGGCGTGACCCGCCCGACCGGCCACCCGACGCACGACCATGCTCCTGCCGCGTCCGCGGCACGCCCGGTCATCAGGCCGCGGCGATCCGTTTCCTCCGAAGGAGACCAGGCGCCGATGATGTCGCCGTTCCAGCCCCTGTCCCTCGCCGATCGGCAGGCGGGCGCGTTTCCCGCCGTCGCGGCGCCACGCTCCGCCCGCCCGATGGTGGCCTCCACCGTGACCCCCGCCCCGCGCAGCCCCGCCGCGACACCCGTGCGGCCGGTCGCCCGCGCCACCATCGCCCGCCGCGACATCCGCGCCACGATCGCCGTCCTGCCCGGCCGCGGGGAGGACCCGGCGCTCTTCGACGCACTCGCCGACCGGCTGGCGCTCGACGGCTACCTGATCACCGTCGTCCCCGACGGCGGTAACCGGGTGTCCTCCCTGGTCGAGGGACGGGTCCCGGGCGTGCCGTTCGTGTTGCTCGGCTCCGACACCGGCGCGTTGGCGGCGCTGGCGATGGTCGGCTCGCCCGCCGTGCGTCCCGACGGCCTGGTTCTGCTCGGCCTGCCGCTGCTGCACCTGCTCGTGGCCGGCCTGCCCGTCGAGGAGCCCTCGCCGCGCGCCCTGCCCGACCTGCCGATCCTGCTGCTGCACGGCGCCGCCGACGAGATCAGCCCACTGCCCCTGGTGCGGATGACGACCCGGACTGCACCGCGCGCCGAACTCGATGTGGTCCCCGGCGGCCACGACGTGCTCACCGGACCGGGACGGCGCTGCGTCGCGGCGCGCACCGTGCTGTTCCTGGAGTCCCTCCTGGACGCCTGAGACCGTTCCCGCCCCCACCCCCCACCCCCCACCCCCCGTCTCCCACCTCCCACCTCCCGTCTACCCCTCCCATTCCGCGTCGTCGCCCGCGCCCCGCGGCCCTGCGCCCCCGTGCGGTGCGTTGCGGTGGCCGTGCCCGTCGGGCGGACGCGGTGACGCCGGCCGCTCTCCCAGCGTGAAGGTGCCTGCACATGTCGGGCATACTGAGCGCACATCGGGCCCGCCCGCGCCGCGGCGGTCGCCGCTGTGGGGGTCGGGGACCGGGGAGAGGCGGGGGGGTACCGGGGTGGCGTCATCGTCGTCGGCGAGGCCACGGAAGCGGCCACGGACGGCCGCCGCCCTGGCGGTCGGCCTGCTCGCAGCGTCGCTGCTCGTCGTCCTGCTCGTGCCGGCGCGCGGGAGCTCGCACGATCCGGGGACGCGCTGCCGAACGGTGCGGATCTACAGCGGGCAGGCGAACTCCCCGTACTGGGTCGTCGCGCAGGAGCTGGGCCGCGAACTCGTCCGGCGCCATCCCGGCTGGGGGCTGACCGTCGATCCGGTCGCCACCGACGGCAGCGCGGACAACATCTACCGGCTGCAGGATGACGGGGCCGCCGCCTGCTCCCTCGCGATGGTCCAGCTCAACGTCGCCGTGGACGCCACCTTCGGCATCTACCAGTTCGACTACCAGAGTGCGGCCCGGTTCCGCCGCGGCACCCTGAACCAGGTCAACCGGCTACGCACGCTCGGGCCCTCCTACTTCGACCTCGTGCACGTCATCGTCCGCCGCGGCGAGGTGTCGAGCCTGCGCGACCTGTGCGGCAAGACCGTCTCCGGCGGCCTGGAGCTGTCCGGTTCCCTACAGATGAACGACGTGCTGTTCGACAACGTGTGCGCCCTCACGCCGCCGGCGCTGCCGCTGCCCCATGTCGTCTACCAGACCCTCGGCGAGGGGATGGACTCGTTGACCGATCCGGCGACGTCCACGAACCCGGTGCAGGCGGTGGTGTGGGTGGCGGCGCCGTCGGGGATCCTCGACGAGCGGATTCGCCGGCTCGGCAGCGCCGCGAGCGACCTGCAGCTCCTCCCGATCGACCGGTACCGCGAGGGCTTCGGCACGCACTGGGACCGGTACTACGAGCGGGTCGCCGGCGCCGGGTTCGTCCGCCGCGACGGCGCGCCGGGGATCTTCGCCGACCGGACGATCAGCGCCGGAACGTACAGCGGGATGAACCAGCCGACGGCGACGATCGGCGCCCCCAACGGCCTGGTGGCCCGCGACACCGTGGACCCCGGGCTCGCCGTCGCCGCGGCGAGGATCATGGCTGACCGGCCGTGGCTCGCCGGGGCGCTGGGCCAGGCGGCGCCCGCCGCCGTCGCCCACGCCCACAGCGACGCGCTCGAATCCGACACCCACGCCGACTCCGACGCCGCCGGCGAATACCGCCAGCTCTGGCGCAACCCGGTGTTCTGCCTGGTGCCGGTCCTGCCCGCCGTCGCGACCGCGCTGCGTGAGTACACCGCGCAGCAGCACTGCGGCCTGTCCTGACCACCGCCTCCTCCGATCGGGCTGCCCCGACGGTCGTGGACTTGTAGCCAGCCAGGAAGCTTCCACCGTCTCCTCCGATCGGGCTGTCCTGCTGCGGCCCGGGTGGGCCGTCAGCCCAGCAGGTACCCGCGGCGCACCGCCTCGTCAATCATGACGCGGGTGTACTCCCACAGCGCCGGTGAGCCGTCCTCGACGGTCTTCCGGTGGGCCAGCACGTCCGCCCTGGTCACCCCGTGCGGGCGCCAGGTGCTCCCGGCGGTGTAGAAGTTCAGCAGCAGCGGCTGCACCCGATCGAGCGCGCGGGCGAACCGGGCGTCGGGGGTGCGACGTGCCTCGAACTCGTCCCACAACGCCCGCAGCTCGTTCGCCTGGTCAGCGGGAAGCTGCGGGAACAGCCGGTCGGCGGCGGCACGCTCGCGTTCGGCCTGGCCGGCCGCGGCCTGCGGGTCGTACAGGAACGTGTCCCCCGCGTAGACCTCCACCAGATCGTGGATCAGCAGCATCCGGATGACGCGCGCCTGGTCGACCTGCGCCGCCGCGTACTCGCCGAGGACAACGGCGAGCATCGCGAGATGCCAGGAGTGTTCGGCGTCGTTCTCCCGGCGGGACCGGTCGATCAGGTGGCTCTGCCGCAGCACCGACTTGAGCTGGTCGATTTCCAGCAGGAAGGCGATCTGTCGGGCGAGGCGCGCATCGGTGATCCCCGGGGGCGGCTCGACCGGCCCTTGCCCCGGATCTGCGGGCTCGTCGCGAGGGGGGGATGGGATCGTCGACACGCCGCTGCACGCTCCTCTTCCGGTGCCCGCCGCGGCCGCCGCCCGATGCGCCGCCGCCTGATCGGAGGGCACGGGCTCGACCGATCCTCCCAGACGGATGGGACGAACGGCCGGTCCCGACCACAGGAGACAGCGGCCGGGTCGGCGGAAATCACCGCGCCGCGTAACGGGAACTAGGGAACACGTATACGCTCAGTGACCGTGACGGTTGTAGCGTCGCCGCCGCCTGCTCCCAGCGGAGGGCCGGATTCCGGGCGCCGCGGGGGCGGCTGGCGACGGCGCGAGGGCAGGGCTCGCGGAACGCCGGTCCCGCCCGGCCCCGGCTGGCTCCCGCGGGCCGCACGGCTGGCGCGCACCGTCGCCGCGCGCTGCGATGCCGGCGTCCGGCTGGTCGGGCTGCTCGGCGTGCTCGTCGTCGCCCTGGCCCTGTTCGGGCTGACCCTGCGCGGTGTCGTCGCCCACCGTCTCGATGCCACCGACGACCTGGTCACCCGGCAGGGGCGGGCGCTGGCCACGGCCCAGGAACTGCGTGCGGCCCTGTCCCAGGCCGACGCCGCCGCAGCCGCCGAGTTGTTCGCCCCCGTCGAACTGCTGGTCGACAAGGGTGAGCCGGCGGCGCAGCTGCGGGCCCGCTACGACGGGATCAAGGCCGGTCAGCCCTTCGAGGCGAGCGTGGCCGAGGCGGCCAGCGACGTCCTCGACTTGCGCCGCCTGGACCCGAGGCTGTGCGCGAACGATCCGGATCCCCGACTCGGGCCCCCCGTCCCCGGTGCGCCCGCCCCCGATTCGGTCGCCGCAGCGGGAGACGGCGACGGCGGAGACGACCTCGCGACCGCCCCGGACGCCCCGGACGCCCCGGGCGGGCCGGGCGGGCTGGGCGACGGTTCGGACCAGGCCGGCGGGATGGAACCACCCTGGTCCGAACCGGGGGCTTCGAGTGCATACGGCGATGTGCGTCCGGCTGGCGGGGCGGGCGGCCTCGGCGC
>NZ_JAMQQF010000233.1 GCF_023716945.1 Frankia sp. AiPs1
GGCGCCACCAGCGGAGCCGGCAGCGGCGCCACTGGCAGAGCCGGCAGCCGAGTCCGCCGGGCGGCCGGAGCTCGCGCCGATGGAGCCGGGGGCGCTGTTCCGGCCGCGACAGAAGCGGTCGGACCCTCCCGGCGAACCGGAACCTGACGGCAGCGGACCCGCTGGTGGCTGAGGCCGCCTCCCGGGATCCGTCCGCCGCGGAGGAACGCGTCGGCCTTCGCGGCCTCACCAGCACCGCCCGTTCGGGCTGGGCCCGCCTGCCGGAGTCCGTTCGGGCCACGCTGCCGCTCTGGCTTGGCAGCCGGATCGCTGTCGCGCTCCTCTCCCTTGCCGCGGCGAGGGCGCTGACCTCGCGGCCGGCCCGCGACGCCCCCGGGCTGCGCACCCTGTGGGATCACTGGGACGTCGGGCTGTTCACCAAGGTCGCCCGCTACGGCTATCTCTCCCCCGCCTACTCGGACCGCACCGAGGTCGACTTTCCCGGCCTGCCGCTGGCCATCCGCCTCGTCCATCTGGTCGTGCCGGACTGGATCGCTGCCGGCCTCGCCGTCTCCCTGCTCGCCGGCGCCGTCAGCGTGGCTGCGCTCTGGCGACTGGCCGCGGACGAGGTGGGCGCCCCGGCTGCGAGGTTCGCCGTCGTCAGCCTCATCTCCTTTCCTTACGCGGTGTTCCTGTTCGCCGCCTATTCGGAGGGGCTGTTCCTGGCGTTCGCGACGACGTCCTGGCTGGCCGCCCGCCGGCAGCGCTGGTGGCTGGCCGGTCTGCTCGGCGCGGGGGCGGCGGGTACCCGGATCAGCGGCGTCGCCTTCGGCGTGGCACTTGCCGTGCAGTACGTCGTCGGCCGGCGTGCCGCGGGACGGCCGGTGTTCGCCTGGCCGGCGCTGTCGCTGGCCCTTCCGCCGATCCCGGTCGTGGCCTACCTGGGCTACCTGCGGGCGCGCACCGGTGGCTGGGGCGCCTACACCGATGCCATGCGCGACGGTTGGCATCGTGGCACCGACTGGCCCTGGTCCGGATGGGCGACCACCTGGGCATCGGCGACCGATGGCAACGGAGCGTCGACCTTCGTGTGGTTCTGGCGGGGGGAGCTGCTCGCGGTGGTCGTCGGCGTGCTGCTGACGGGCGTCCTGCTGGTCGGCCGGAGATGGGGAGAGGCGACCTTCGTCGGCGTGATGACCGCGATCATGGCCTGCACGAGCTACTACGCCTCGGGGATCCGCGGAATTCTGGTCGCGTTCCCGCTCTACCTGCTGCTCGCGCGGGCCGCCGCGCGCAGTCCCCGGGTCGCGTCGGTGTATCTGTGTCTGTGCGTCCCCGTGATGGCGGTGCTGGTCATCGCCTTCACCCAGGGCCAGTGGGTGGACTGACCCCGCCCGACGCGCTGGATATCGGGGCGGCGGTACGACCCTGTGGACGAGGGATGCGCGACGATGTCGCTGACGCGCGTGTCGCCGCGTCGGGGCTACATGACGAAAGGGCGATGCGGTGGAGACCGGGGATCCCCAGTCGGGTCGGCCTGACGTCGGATCCGGAGCCGGCGTGGACGCTTCTTCAGACGGTGGTCGCCCGGACGGTCGTCGCCCGGACGGCGCCGCTGGCGCGGGCCCACGCTCGCTCGCCCGCCTGGCGGCCGGGCTCGCGGGCCTGGCCGCGCTCGCCGTACTCGGGCTGGCGATCGCAGATCCCGGCCCGTCGCGGCACCTGCGCGGGTTGCTCATCTCCGTTGATCTCGTCTGCCTGGCCGCAGTGGCGACCGCCTGGCTGCGTGTGGTGCTGGCCGTGGGGGCGCCGAGGATGCCGAAAAGGATCGAGTAAGCTCGTCGGGACACGCCGTGCGTCGGCGCACCCGTCCGTTCGCTGGTCAGCCGGTGATCTCGTCGAGATCGCCACCCTGCCGCGAGCGGCCGCAGTGCACTGCTGATCGTCCGGATGTGCCGGTGGGCGATTCCCTGTGGATCTGCGCCGCCGCGCGCGTCCGTGGCGGCGCAGATCCGATCCGCGGCTCCTCCTGCCACGGAGAATCCGTGGCCGCTGAGTCCACAGGAGGTGGGTTCAACCTTGGCACGTCATTACGAACTCATGGTGATCCTCGACGCTGATCTCGAGGAACGCACCGTTGCGCCGTCTCTCGACCAGTACCTCGGCGTCGTCCGGCAGGGCGGCGGTGTGGTTGAGAAGGTCGACATCTGGGGCCGGCGCCGGCTTGCCTACGAGATCGCGAAGAGCAACGAGGGCATCTACGCGGTGATCGACCTGCACGCGGAGCCGGACGTGGTCGCCGAGCTCGACCGTCAGCTCGTCCTGAACGAGTCGGTCATGCGCACGAAGGTCATCCGGCTTCCCGAGCCGAAGAAGCCTCGCCAGAGCCGCCGGGTGGCGGCATGACCCGGTCCGCGGGGACGGCGATCACCTTGCCGTCGCGGACCGCCGACATCCGGGAGGGCGCCCATGGCCGGTGAGACGATCATCACCGTCGTTGGCAACCTGACCAGCGACCCCGAGTTGCGGTTCACGTCGAACGGCGCTGCGGTGGCGAGCTTCACCATCGCCTCCACGCCGCGCACGATGGACCGCCAGACCAACGAGTGGAAAGACGGCGAGGCGCTGTTCCTGCGCTGTTCCATCTGGCGTCAGGCCGCCGAGCACGTCGCCGAGTCGCTGCAGAAGGGGGCCCGGGTCATCGTCACGGGCCGGCTCAAGCAGCGCTCGTTCGAGACTCGCGAGGGTGAGAAGCGCACTGTGATTGAACTCGAGGTCGACGAAGTCGGCCCCAGTCTGCGTTACGCGACCGCCAAGGTCGTCCGCGCTGCCCGCGGTGGCGGCAGCGGTGGCGGTGGCGGTGGCGGTGGCTACAGCGGCGGTGGTGGCGGTGGTGGCGGTGGTGGCGGCTACGGCGCGCCCGCCAGCGTCCCCTCCGGCGCGCCGGCCGGCGGAGTCCCCAATGATGATCCCTGGTCGCAGCAGCCGGCCGGTGGCTACTCTGACGAGCCTCCGTTTTGAGCGGGCGCTCGTCGTCCTCGCGGTCGACGCAACGGGGCAGGAGCACGTCCATGGCCAAGGCGGCCGTGCGCAAACCCAAGAAGAAGGTTTGTGTCTTCTGCAAAGACAAGGTCGAGTACATCGACTTCAAGGACACCTCGCTGCTGCGTAAGTACATCTCGGACCGGGGCAAGATCCGTGCCCGGCGGGTGAGCGGCAACTGCAGCCAGCACCAGCGCGACGTGGCGACGGCGGTGAAGAACAGCCGCGAGATGGCGCTGCTGCCTTACACCGCCTCGGCTCGCTAGGGGGTGGCGGGATGAAGCTCATCCTGACCCAGGAGGTCCCCGGCCTTGGCAGCCCGGGTGACATCGTCGAGGTCGCCAACGGCTACGGGCGCAACTACCTGGTGCCGCGCAAGTACGCGATCCTCGCGACGAAGGGCGCGGAGCGCCAGGTCGAGCAGATCAAGCGGGCCCGCTCGGCTCGGGCGGTCCGCGACCTCGGCCACGCCCAGGAGATCGCCGGCCAGCTCGGCGGCCTCAAGGTCGAGCTGATCAGCCGGGCCGGCAAGGAAGGCCGGCTGTTCGGTTCGGTGACGGCGGCCGATGTGGTCGACGCCGTCACTGCGGCGGGCGGTCCCGAGCTGGACCGTCGGCGGGTCGAGCTGACCACGCCGATCAAGTCGCTCGGGGCTTACACCGTTGCCGTGCACCTCCACCCCGAGGTGACCGCCTCCGTGAAGCTCCAGGTCAAGAAGGCATAGAACCGGCGGCTCCGCGCTGGGAGGCGGCACTGCCGCCTCGCCGGCGAGGCGCGGATGTCCCGGACTGACGAACTCCCCCGGCCGACCCACCCCAGTGGTGGTCCTCGGTCCGGGGGAGTTCGTCGTTGCGGGACCGATCTGGGATGAACTTTCTTCCGCCCCGTTTTATCCACAGGAGGCGGGTCGGCTGTGCCTGTAGTACCTGCGGACCCTCGGCCTTGTGGTCCTTGATTTCCACAGGTTGTGAGCCGCTGTCCCGAACTCCTCCCCAGATTCCGGCAGGTTACCCACAGCTTTTCCACAAGGGCCTGTGGATAACTTTTTGGTGGGGGTGCTCGCGGATCCGTATGGTCGGACCCTCCAGACTGGTTCCGTGGGGCTCGCCCGGCCACCTCGGCGGCTGCTCACCAGGTACCCGGGTCGCATAGCGCTGCGGCCGGTCGCCGGGTGCTGCCTCGGCCGGAGCGGACTGCCGACCAGCCGGGTCGCCGGGGCCGGGTCGCTGGGGCCGGATCGCCGGGGCGGGGACGCCGGTGGGAAGGGCAGTCGAGACTGGGGCGGTCGAGGGGGCGGCGGTCGGACGGCCACCGGACCGGACGCGGCGTGACGGGGGTCGACGGGTGGTCGAGATCTGCTGGGCGCGGCGGCGTGGCCCGTTGACCGCAGCGCTGATGTGTACGAACATGTGTTCGAATCTGGATCTGCGGGAGAGCGGGGAGGGTGCGTCGTGAGCGTCACTGAGATCTCACGCGGCGGCGCAGGCGGCGGCGCGGAGTTCGAGCGAACCCCGCCCCACGACCTCCCGGCCGAGCAGAGCGTGCTCGGCGGCATGCTGCTGTCGAAGGACGCCATCGCCGACGTCGTCGAGGTCCTGCGGATGGCGGACTTCTACCGCCCGGCCCATGGGCTCGTCTACGAGGTCATCGGCGACCTGTACGGCCGGGGCGAGCCTGCCGACGTCATCAGTGTCGCGGCCGAGCTCAGCCGCCGCGACCTGCTGGAACGGGTCGGCGGCCCGGGGTACATGCACACCCTGATCTCGAGCGTGCCCACCGCGGCGAACGCCGGTTACTACGCGCGCATCGTCGCCGAGAAGGCGGTCCTGCGCCGCCTCGCCGAGGCCGGTACCCGCATCGTCCAGCTCGCCTACGGCGCCGCCCCCGACGTCAGCGAGGTCGTGGATCGCGCTCAGGCCGCCGTGTACGAGGTGACCGACCGGCGGTCGAACGACGACTACCTGCCGCTGGGAGAGCTGCTCAACCCGGCCCTGGAGGAGATCGAGTCGATCCAGGGCCGCGGGGAAGGTGCGCTGACCGGCGTGCCGACCGGCTTCGTCGACCTCGACGAGCTGACCAACGGGCTGCACGGCGGCCAGCTCTGGATCGTCGCGGCCCGGCCGGCCGTCGGAAAGGCGCTGGCCCTCGACACCGCGCTCCCCACGCCGGCTGGCTGGACCACGATGGGCCGCGTCGTCGTCGGCGACATGCTGATCGGTGCCGACGGTCGGCCGACCCGTGTCGTCGCCGCCACCGATGTGATGCACGGCCGGCCGTGCTACGAGGTCGAGTTCTCCGACGGATCCGTGATCGTGGCGGACGGTCAGCATCAGTGGATCACGCAGACCCGGGCGGAGCACCGCCGTGGCGGCGCGGTCCGTTCGGGCTCCCGCTCCGCGACCCTCACCAGACCGGTCACCACGGAGGAGATTGCCCGTACTCTGCGTAGCCGGACTGCTGATCGTGAATGCAACCACGCGGTGCACAACGCCGGCCCGTTCCAGTTGCCGGCGGCCGACCTGCCGATCGACCCTTATCTGCTCGGCGCCTGGCTCGGCGACGGGACGTCGGCCTGCGCGAGCCCGACCTCGGCTGACGCAGAGATTCCCGACGGGAGCCGGCATCGCGGCTACGACGTCGTGGGGAGCACCAGCGCAAGGTACCGCTATCGGCTGGGGCTTCGGTGGCCCGCGGTGGCGGAGAAAGCCTGCACGGTGTGTGGGCGACCGTTCACCGGTGCGATGCCCGGTGTCCGCACCTGTGGCCGGTCCTGCGGGGGCAAGCTGCGTTTCCTCGCGCAGCCGCGCCAGGTTCGAAGCTGCGTGGAGTGCGGCTGCCGGGTAACCAGCCACGAGCCGCGCTGCCGTTCCTGCCGTGCGCAGGCTGGGACGTTGCAGGCCGGGTTGCGAACCCTCGGCGTGCTGGGCAACAGGCATATCCCGGCCGGCTATCTGCGGGCGAGCGAGCAGCAACGCCGTGACCTGCTGGCAGGACTGCTGGACACCGATGGCACCGTGGCGAGCAATGGGTCAACCGTCCAGTTCGCCTCGACCAACCCGAGGTTGGCCCGAGAAACGCGTGAGCTCATTGTGTCGCTGGGCTATCGTGCGACCGTCGTGGCGAAGCGGGTAGTGGGAAGGTCGGTCGAAACATCCACCTGTTTCACGGTGGAATTCGCTCCCCAGGAGCAGGTCTTCCGGCTTGCGCGGAAGGCTGCCCGACTGCGACCGGCCGGGCACCCGGCGGCCGGGGTGCGGTACATCACGGACGTCCGATCGATCGCGTCTGTCCCGGTCCGATGCGTCGAGGTCGACAGTCCCGATCATCTCTACCTCGCGGGCGAGACCTGTATCCCGACGCACAACTCGACGCTTGGGTTGGATTTCGCGCGGGCGGCGTCGATCAAAAACGGCTTGACCTCGGTCATCTTCTCGCTGGAGATGAGCCGCATGGAGATCACCATGCGGCTCCTGTCGGCCGAGGCACGGGTGTCGCTGCAGAACATCCGCACCGGCCGGCTCACCGACGACGACTGGGCCAGGTTGGCTCGCCGGATGGGTGAGGTGGCCGAGGCGCCACTGTTCATCGATGACAGTCCACACCTGACGATGATGGAGATCCGGGCCAAGGCCCGCCGGCTCAAGCAGCGCAACGAGCTGCGTCTGGTCATCCTCGACTACCTGCAGTTGATGTCGTCACCGAAGAAGGTCGAGAGCCGCCAGCAGGAGGTCAGCGAGATCTCCCGGTCGCTGAAGCTGCTGGCCAAGGAGCTCGACGTGCCGGTGGTCGCGATCTCCCAGCTCAACCGTGCCTCCGAGCAGCGAGCCGACAAGCGCCCTCAGGTCTCCGACCTGCGCGAGTCCGGCAGTCTCGAGCAGGATGCCGACGCGGTCATCCTGCTCTACCGGGAGGACACGGTCGAGAAGGAGTCGGCGCGCGCCGGCGAGGCGGACCTCATCATCGCCAAGCATCGCAACGGGCCGACCGGTACCGTCACCGTCGCTTTCCAGGGGCACTACTCGCGATTCGTCGACATGGCCAACTGACCCGCGCCCGGCCCGGTGCCCACCTGCGCCGGTCGGCGGACCACGATCCCCGGACGGTGACACACTGAACGCTATGGCGCCCCGGAACGTGAGGACGCCCCGGAACGTGAGGACGCCCCGGAACGTGAGGACGCCCCGGAACGTGGGGACGGCCGGGAACGTGCAGCGTATTGAGGAGACGTCCGGTGAGTGACGGCGGAAACAGCGGGCCCGCGGAGTCAGGCGTCCTGGAAATCGCCCGCTTCGACGTTCAGCCCGGTACCGAGGACAAGTTCGTGGCCGCCTACCGGGAGGTGCGCACGGAGGTGGTCGGCACGCCCGGCTGCCGGTCCGCGCGGCTGACGCGTGGCATCGAGTCGCCGTCCAGCTTTGTGCTGCTGGTCGAGTGGGACAGCCTGGACAGCCACCTGAAGAACTTCCGGGAGTCCGACCGTTTCGTCCGCTGGCGCACTGCGCTGGGACCGTACTTCGCCGGTCCGCCGTCCGTGGCGCACGGTGTGGACGTCCCACCCGGTCCCGACCCGGCCTGACCTGCCCTACGATCGCCTGGACCCCTGACCATGGAAGCGTTCTTCGGGTACCTGTTCGTCGCGCCGCTGACGGCCGGCTTCTTCGGCTTCCTCATCTGGCTGATCCCGGCGATCCTGCTCCGCGAGCAGATCACCAGATTTCAGGTCCGCCCGTTCGCGTTCTTCGTGACCGGCTACATCTTCACCGGCGTCCTGACCCTCTACCTGCTCATCGCTCGAACCTGGGTGGGGCCGTTCGCCGGCACCGCCGCCTCGCTGGGACTCGTCTGGGTGATCCGGGATCAGTGGCGGCGGCGCCGGCCCCCGGCCGGTCGGCGGGGGACTCGCCGCGGCAGCCCGCCGCAGCCCGGCCCGCCGGGGTCCGGCGGTCAGCGGCCGGTCAGGTACCCCGGTCAGCCGATCGGCCAACTCGGTCAGCCCGGTTATCCCGTTCAGCCCGGACATCCCGGCTATCCCGGCTATCCCGGCCAGGCTGGTTATCCGGGCCAGGCCGGCTACGCGGGTCAGCCCGGTCAGCCTGGTCAGCACGGTTATCCCGTTCGGCCCGTTCAGCCCGGACATCCCGGCTATCCGGGACAGCCCGGGCATCCAGGTTGGCCGGGCCCACAGGGCCAGCCCGGGTTGCCAGGTCAGCCCGGCTATCAGGGTCCCCCGGCGTCCGCCTACCCGGCCGACTGGCCTGGGGGGCCGGCGGTCGGCGGACGTGGCGGGACTCCTCCCGGGAAGCCCGGCGCCCGTCCGCCGGGTGCCGAGGACGGCCCGCCCCGCTCGGATTTTCCGCATATTCCGGACTTCCCCCCGATCCCGGACTTCCCGCCCCTGGCCGAGGACTCGTCGATCCCCGACTTCTCCCCCATCCCCGACTTTCCGCCGATCCCGCCGATCCCCGACTACCCGCCGACCTTCGGCGCGATCCCGGATCCCGCGACCGGCCGAGGCGATCCCGACCGCCCGACCGATCCGGCGGCGCCGGACGGTGAGCCGGCAACCGGCGCTGGTTCGCCGCCCGGCCCTGCGGGTGGGCGGGGTGCCGGGC
>NZ_JAMQQF010000234.1 GCF_023716945.1 Frankia sp. AiPs1
GCCCACACCCGCTCGGCGAACAGGTCGGCGCGCGCCGAGACCGCGCCGTGGCGCTCCCGCCCGGCGACGGGATGCGCCGGGCACCACGTCGACAGGTCGCAGCCGAGCTGGACGCCCTCGACCAGCGGGCGGACCTTGACGCTGCCGGCATCGCTGACCGTGTCGGCGAGCCCGGCCCGGGCCAGCGCCCGGACCTCGCCCGGGATCGTCGGCAGCGGGGTGGCGACGACGGCGTGCTCGACCCGCTCCCCCGCCGCCCAGGGCCGCCCCGCGCCCATCTTCGCCGCGATCGCGACCTGCGCCTCGTCGGCATCGCGGAGCAGGACCTCCACGCCCCGCGCGGACAGCGCCAGCCCGATGCTGGTGCCGATGAGACCCGTGCCGACCACACCGACCCGGCGCAGCCGCGGCAACAGGGCAGGGTCCCAGCCCGATCCGACCATGAGCCGACAGCCTATGGCGACATCGTCCTATGGCGACATCGTCCGCCACACTCGCCGTGCTGCCGGTGGTGCCGGCTGTCGCGCTACAGGCCGACGTTGCGGTAGAGGGCGCCGACCTCGCCGCGGGTGAGGTGGCGGGCCCGCCCGGAGCGCAGGGTGCCGAGGTAGACCGCGCCGTGCCGGGTGCGGACCAGCCGGTGCACCGGGTAGCCGACGGTCTCCATCATCCGCCGGACGATGCGGTTGCGGCCCTCGTGCACGACGATCTCCAGCATCACCCGGCCGTTCGCCTGATCGACGATCTGCACCGAGTCCGCCCGCGCCAGCCCGTCCTCGAGCTCGACGCCGGCGCGCAGGGTGCGCGGCACCTCGCGGCGCAGCGGCCCGGAGATCTCGACCAGGTAGGACTTCGGCACCTCGTAGGAGGGATGGGTGAGCCGGTGGGCGAGCTCACCGTTGTTGGTGACCAGCAGCAGCCCCTCGCTGTCGCCGTCGAGGCGACCGACGTGGAACAGGCCGCCGCCGCCGCCGAACTCGGTGAGCAGGTCGGCGATGGTGGGCCGGCCGCGGTCGTCGGACATGGCCGACAGCACCCCGCGCGGCTTGTTCAGCGCCAGATGTACCAGGCCGGTGCGGGTGACGATCCGGTCGCCGTCAACCTCGATGATCGCGGTCTCCGGGTTGACGCGGCGGCCCTGCTCGAGCACGACGACACCGTCCACGCTGACCCGACCGTCGGCGATGAGCTCCTCACCACGCCGGCGGGAACCGATGCCGGCCGCGGCGAGCACCTTCTGCAGCCGGATGCCCTCGTCCGCGGCGGAAGCCGAGTCCCGCGCAGGCCGGACGGGACGCTCCTCCTGAGCCGGCTGCGGGTCCCGAGCCGGTCGATCCTCTCCCCGGGCAGGCCGCGCCTCCCAGGTGGGCCGAGCCTGCGCACGAACGGGCCGAGCCTCCCCACGGACGGGACGAGCCCCTTCACGGGCGGGACGAGCGTCCCGTTGAGCTGGACGCTCCCCCCTGGGGAACGGGCGAGCCTCGCCACGGGCGGAGCGGGCCTCCCCACGGGCTGCCGGACGGCTCTCGCCACGAACCGCCGGACGCCCCTCCCCACGATCGGGACGACCCTCCCCACGGACGGGACGGCTCTCGCCTCGGACCGGCGGACGGCCCTCCCCGCGAACGGGACGACCCTCGCCACGAACCGGGCGGGCCTCCCCACGGGCGGCCGGACGGCCCTCGCCACGAACCGGACGACCCTCCCCCCGAACGGGACGACCCTCCCCACGAACTGGGCGAGCCTCCCCACGGGCGGCCGGACGGCCCTCCACACGCACGGGACGGCCCTCGCCACGGGCGGGGCGAGCCTCCCCGCTGCTGGGCCGAGCCTCCCCACGGGCAGGCCGAGCCTCCCGGGAGGGGCGGGCTTCCCCTCGGGCGAGGCGAGGCTCCCGGGTCGGGCGGCCGTCCGCGGGTGGACGGCTGTCCCTGCGGGCGCGGGCGTCGCGCGGCGCGCGGGGGCGGTCAGCAGCAGCGTTCATGAGGCAACGATGTCATCCAGATCGTCGAGTCCGGGCAGCAGGGGGGCCAAGGGCGGCAGCTCGTCGAGCCCGCGCAGGCCCATCCGTTCCAGGAAGTAGTCGGTCGTTCCATACAGGATGGCACCGGTTTCGGGATCGTGCCCGATCTCCTCGACGAGCCGCCGGGCGGTCAGGGTGCGGATGACGCCGTCGGCGGAGACGCCGCGCACCGCGGCGATCCGCCCGCGGCTGACGGGCTGCTGGTAGGCGACGACGGCGAGGGTCTCCAGCGCCGCCTGGGACAGCCGGGCGGACTGGCCGGCGAGCACGAAGCCCTCCACCCAGGGGGCACACTCGTCGGCGGTGTAGAACCGCCAGCCGGCACCGACATGACGCAGCCGAAAACCGCGACCGTCGCGGACGTATCCCTCGGCGAGCTCGGGAAGCAGCCGCTCGATCTCGCGGGCCGAGGCCCCGAGCCCGGTGGCAAGCTCGGCGACGCCGACCGGCCGCTCCGCGACCATGAGCACCGCCTCCAGCAGCGCCGCCAGCGGCGGCCGCTGCGCGGTCACCCCGCCGCCCGGGCGGGCGTCCGGGCCGGCGTCCGACTGTTCGCTCACGATGCCGCCTCCCGCGGTTCGTCGTCGGCCGGATCCTCGTCGTACAGCCCTCGGCCGATGGAGAGCAGGTCGCCCTCCGTGGCCGGATCGACGGCGATCCAGCGCACCGTCAGCTCCCCGAGGGGGATCTCCTGGTCGAAGGAGATCCGGCCCTCGCGGAACAGCTCCAGCAGGGCCAGGAAGCGGGCGACCACCTCGATCGTCTGCTGGCAGCCCGCGCACAGCGTGCGGAAGTCCGCGGTGCCGAGCTCCCGCAGCAGCAGGATGATCGCAAGCATGTGCTCCCGGACACTGATCCGGGGCAGGTGCACGTGGTCGGTGGCGACCAGCGGCGGCAGCGGCGGCTCGCGCAGCTTCGCGGCCAGCGCGGCGAGTTCCGCGGGGCCGATGCCGATCTGCACCTCGGGCAGGGCGGCGGCGTAGCGGGGCTCCAGCGGGACGGCGCGGGGCACGTGCCGGGCCTCCAGCGCCATCAGCCCGGCGAACAGCACCGACGCCCCCTTGTACGCCCGGTACTGCAGCAGCCGGGCGAACAGCAGGTCGCGGGCCTCGAGCAGGGCGAGGTCCTCGGACTCGTCGTCGGACAGGGCGCCGGGCAGCAGCCGGGCGGCCTTGAGGTCGAGCAGGGTCGCGGCGATCACGAGGAACTCGGTGGCCTGACCGAGGTCGAACCGGTCCCCCAGGCGGCGAATGTGCGCGACGAACTCGTCGGTGACCTGGGACAGCGCGACCTCGGTCACGTCGAGGCGGTGTTTGGCGATGAGCGAGAGCAGCAGGTCGAACGGGCCGCTGAAGTTGGCGAGTTCGACGACGAACGGCACGGTCCGCCCGCCGCGGGCGGTCGGCGCGGCCGGCTGCTCGGCGCCCGCCGCACCGGCACCGCCACCAGCACCAGCACCAGCACCAGCACCGACGCCAGCATCGGCATCGGCATCGGCCCCGGTCATGACGCCACGCTACGCCCGCGCCCGCCGGCCATGATCTCGCCGTCAGGCCAGGTTGAGGCCGATGAGGGAGGCGAGCCCGCGCAGCAGCGGGCCGATGAGCTGGCCGACGACCGACGGGAAGCCGGCGAACAACACCGGCAGCAACAGCAGCGCCAGCAGGATGACCAGGCCGATGTTGCCGTCGGTGAGCCGGTGGTGGACGCTGCGCCAGCCCGACGACGTCCCGCCGAGCAGGAACACCAGCCGCCCGGCGTCCGTCGGCGGGACCGGGATGAGGCTGACGATGAACATCGAGCCGAAGGTGATCGCCAGCCACAGGGTGAGCTCGGCGGCGAAGCTGTCCGGCACGGTCACCTCGGTCACCCGGTCGCCGAGGTAGATCCGGGCCGGGTCGCCGACCACCTGGAACAGCGCGAGCGAGCCGAGGGCCAGCAGCAGGTAGGCCACCGGGCCCGCGAGCACCGCGGCCGCGACGTGGAAGCGCCGCCGCCGCCACACGTCGTTCATCGGCACCGACTCGGCCCAGCCGTGGCCGACGATGAACACGGCGAGCCCGCTGAAGGGGCTGAGCCGATCCTTGACGCCGGTGGTGAGCCGGCCGCTGCGCAGGGGAGTGGGGTCCCGGACGACCCGCGCGGTGAGGACCTGGGCGGCGTCGTGCGCGAACACCCCGATCAGGAACGCGACGACGATCCCGAGCAGCGCCGCCGGCTCGGCGAGATGGAAAAGCACGTTGCTACCTTTTCGCCCCGATCATGCAAAAGCCCGGATTCAGCCGACAAGTGGGGGCGTGTTGTGCCGGACCATCACCTCGCGGGCCAGCCGCCGGTAGCCGGCGGCGCCGACCGAGGTGGGCGCGTACGTCGTGATCGGCTCACCGGCCACGGTCGTCTCCGGGAAACGGACCGTGCGGTTGATCACCGTGTGGAACACCTCGTCGGGGAACCGCTCGACGACCCGGGCCAGCACCTCGCGGGCGTGCAGCGTGCGGGCGTCGTACATGGTGGCGAGGATGCCGGCGAGCTCGAGGCGCGAGTTGAGCCGCTCGCGCACCTTGTCGATCGTCTGCAGCAGCAGCGCGACGCCGCGCAGCGCGAAGTACTCGCATTCCAGCGGGACGATGACGGCGTCCGCCGCGGTCAGCGCGTTCACGGTCAGCAGACCGAGTGAGGGCTGGCAGTCGACGAGGATGATGTCGTAGTCGTCGAGGATGGGGGCGAGCGCCCGGGCGAGGCTGTGCTCGCGGCCGACCTCGGTGACCAGCAGCACCTCGGCGGCAGACAGGTCGATGTTGCTCGGCAGCAGGTCCAGATTGTCGACCTGGGTCTCGACGATGACGTCGCGGACGTGGGCGTCCCCGCCGAGCAGCAGGTCGTGCACGGTCAGGTCGAACTGCATCGGGTTGATGCCGAGGCCGACCGACAGCGCGCCCTGCGGGTCGAAGTCGACCAGCAGCACGCGGCGGCCGTACTCGGCGAGGGCGGCGCCGAGGTTGATCGTGCTGGTGGTCTTGCCGACGCCACCCTTCTGGTTGCACATGGCCACGATCCAGGCGGGACCGTGGGCGGTCAGCGGGGCGGGGACGGGGAACGACGGCAGCGGCCGGCCGGTGGGGCCGGGCTGGCCCACCCCCTCATCGACGCTCTCGCCGCCGGCTTCGAGCCGCCCGTCTTCGGACAACCGGGGGTCACCGACGGTCACCTCACCGTAGGTGCGGCGGGTCGGGGAATCGACGGAGGGGGCGTCGGCAAATCGGACCACGGAGGGGTTGCTCCTTCTACAAAGAGCAGAAACGGACCGGTTGGAGCGTACCGACACTCACCCGTTCCCGGCGGCGCTGGGTGGCCGTAAAGCGGCGTGTCGCGCCATCGGGGGCGGTGCGCGTTGGACGGGTCACGCCCACAGGGGTACGAAATCATGCACCAGGGGTCACCGATGCGGTTCGGTCATGTGAAGGGAGCTCTCCTATGGGCGCAGAGACGGTGGAAGCGGTGGTGGCCCGGAGCAAGGGCACACCGGTCGGGCTGGAACGGATCATCGTCCCGGACCCGGGGCCGGGCGAGGCCCGCGTGCGCGTGCGCGCTTGCGGCGTGTGTCACACCGATCTGCATTACCGCGAGGGTGCGATCAACGACGACTACCCGTTCCTGCTTGGCCACGAGGCCGCCGGCACGGTCGAGTCGGTCGGCGAGGGCGTGACGGGCCTGGCCGCCGGCGACTATGTGGTGCTGGCCTGGCGGGCGCCGTGCGGGACGTGCCGGGCCTGCCGGCGCGGGATGGCCTGGTACTGCTTCGACTCCCGCAACGCCGTCCAGCCGATGACGCTCGAGGACGGCACGCCCCTCGCGCCGGCCCTGGGCATCGGGGCGTTCACGCCGCTCACGCTGGTCGCCGCCGGCCAGTGCGTACCCGTCGACCCGGCGGCGCGACCGGAGGCAGCCGGCCTGATCGGCTGCGGCGTGATGGCCGGCTTCGGCGCGGCGGTGAACACCGGGCGGGTCACCCGTGGGGAGACGGTGGCGGTCATCGGCTGCGGGGGTGTCGGGAACGCGGCGATCGCCGGCGCCGCCATCGCCGGCGCCCGGAAGATCATCGCGGTGGACGTCGACGAGCGGAAGCTGACCTGGGCCCGCCACTTCGGCGCCACCGACACCGTCGACGCCCGCTCGGCCGATCCCGTGCAGGCGGTCCGCGACCTCACCGACGGCTTCGGCGCCGACGTCGTCATCGAGGCGGTGGGCCGCCCCGAGACGTACCGGCAGGCGTTCGACGCCCGCGACCTGGCCGGGCGGCTGGTCCTGGTGGGGGTGCCGGACCCGACGATGACCGTCGAGCTGCCGCTGGCGGAGGTCTTCGGCCGCGGCGGCCACCTGTCGTCGTCCTGGTACGGCGACTGCCTGCCGAGTCGCGACTTCCCGATCCTCATCGACCTGTACCGCCGGGGCCGCCTCGACCTCGACGCCTTCGTCACGGAGACGGTCGGGATCACTGACGTGGAGGAGGCGTTCGCCCGGATGCGCCGCGGCGACGTGCTGCGCAGCGTCGTCGTCCTCTAACCGGCGAGGGTCCCGGCCACCTGGCGAGGGTCCCGGTCACCCGGCGAAGGTCCCTGTTCGCCGCACTGTCGCGCGGGCGGCAGGGCGGCCCGCAACCCGGATGCGCCCGATACGGTCGACGCGTCGGGGACCGCCGCCGGCCGGCGGCGGTCCGGCGTACGGCGGGCGGGCCATCCGGGTTTCCGACCCGATCGGGAATTCGGGAACAGAGGAGCGGGCGCCATGACCGGCACTACGAGCCTTCGGGTGGACCGCGTGATCACCCGCGGCGACTTCACCCTGGACGGCCAGACGTTCACCGTCGACAACAACGTCTGGCTCATCGGCAACGATCAGGAGGTCCTGGTCATCGACGCCGCGCACGACCCGTCGGTGATCGCGGCGGCGGTCGGCGCCCGCGTCGTGACCTCCATCATCGCCACCCACGGGCACAACGACCACATCAACGCGGCGGCGGAACTCGCCGACCTGGTGCGGGCGCCGATCGCGCTGCACCCGGCCGACGTGATGCTGTGGCGGACGATCTACCCGCACCGCGCCCCCGACCGGTCGCTCGCCGACGGGCAGCTCGTCGGCCTGCCCGGCGGCGGATCGCTGCAGGTCCTGCACACCCCGGGACACTCCCCCGGCGGGATCTGCCTGTTCGGCGAGCTGACCGGCGAACCGGCGCTGTTCAGCGGGGACACCCTGTTCCGCGGCGGGCCGGGGGCCACCGGGCGGTCCTACTCGGACTTCCCGACGATCCTCGCCTCGATCCGCACGAAGCTGCTCACCCTGCCGGCGAACACCGTCGTGCACACCGGGCACGGCGACGACACGACCATCGGCGAGGAGGGCGTCGACTACGACGACTGGGTCCGCCGGGGCCGCTGACGGCCCGTCACAGCCGTCCCGCCGTGTGCCGCTGATGATGGTCGCTGTGGGTGTGGTGCCGCGTCGCCCACACCGGCGCGACGACGGCGACCAGGGCGACCGCGACACCGACCTGCAGGATGTGGCGGATCCAGTCGACGCCGCCGGTATGGCGCACCCCGATCGCGCTGGCGATCACGTTGCCGACCAGCGCGCCCACGATGCCGAGAACGACCGTCAGCCAGATCGGAATGTCCTGCCGACCCCGGAGGATCAGTCGGGCCAGCAGGCCGATCACCAAGCCGGCGAGAATGATCCAGATGATTTGAAACACCGCACACCCCCAAGAGAGAGCCTGCCCTGGTTTTCTCCGTCACCACCCGGCCACAAACCCGTCCGACGAAGCGGGCAAGGAAGATAGACAGCCCAGCTCGCCGCCGAGGTCGGGCCAGAAATACTGTCAGTGCGGCAGAATTCGGGCGTCGATCGCCCGCAGATTGACGGTCTGCAGACCCTGATGCATCCCGGGGACCACATCGACGAGGAAATATCCGTGTAGTCGGTAGAAGCCCTGCGCGAAGTCGAAACTCGCCCCACCGCCGGTCAGCCCGGCCAGCCGGTAGGTGATGCCGGTGCAGCCTCTGTCGGGCCCGAAGCCCGGCGTCTGCCCGCCGCCCGGCGCGTTGCACGACGCGAACAGGGTGAAGTTCGGCAGCGGGTCGCCGCCGAGGTCCGGGCCGGGGAAGAAGGCCCGCGCGTTGTCCTGGCCCGGCGCGAGGACCTCCAGGAAGACGACGCCGGCGTTGTGGGCGGTGACGAAGTCGCCAAACGGCCGGCCCTGCGCGAGCTGCCCGATCGCCCCGCGGAACGCGGGGACCGCCGACAGGGGCACCTTCTGCGCCGCGCTCAGGGCGGTGACGACCGGGTACGCGGCCACCGAGGACGGCGCCGCCGGGGACGGCGGCCCGCCGGGCATGGTGGCCGGTCGGCCGACGCCCGACCGGGGTCGCAGGTCCAGCCCTGAGCCGGGACCGGGAACGCCGGAGGGAACATCAGAGGGAACGACGGAGGGAACGACCTGGATCACGCGCGGCGCTGCGGGCTGCCGGGACGGGGAGTGGTCGGGCTCGTCCGCGGCGTGGGCGGCGCCCAGCGCGGCCAGGCC
>NZ_JAMQQF010000235.1 GCF_023716945.1 Frankia sp. AiPs1
CCGGCTCGGCCGCCCCCGCGGGCGGCGGCGCGGAGGTCGCGAAGCGCCGGACCGGACGCGGCGCCGCGGCTCCGATGCGGGCCCGTTCGGCGAGTTCCCGAACCTGCGCCGCGATCCGATCCCGGTAGGCGCGCGGCGCGTACGCCCCGGACCCGTAGAGCCGGCGGTACGGGCCGACCAGCGCGGGATGGTGCTCGGCAAGCCAGCTCAGGTACCACTCCCGCGCGCCGGGCCGAAGGTGTAGCACCAGCGGCGTGACCGACGACGCCCCGGCCTGCCCGATCTGCTCCACCGCCCGGGCGAGCGCCGCAGGAGAGTCCGTGAGGTACGGCAGGATCGGCGCCATGAGGACCCCGGTGGGGATCCCGCGATCGCTCAGCGCCGCGCATGCCTCCAGCCGCCGTCGGGGATGCGGTGTGCCGGGCTCGACGAGCCGCCACAGCTCGTCGTCGACGAAGCCGACGGACAGTGCGACGCCGACCTGCGTGACCTCCGCGGCGGAGGCGAGCAGGTCGAGGTCACGCACGATGAGCGAGCCCTTCGTGAGCACCGAGAAGGGGTTGCGGGCAGCACGCAGGGCGGCGAGGACACCCGGCATGAGCCGGTAGCGGCCTTCCGCCCGCTGGTAGGGATCGACGTTGGTGCCCATCGCGACGTGCTCGCCGCGCCAGCGTGGCGCGGCGAGCTCCGCGCGCAGCCGCTCGGCCACGTTGACCTTGACGACGATCTGGGTGTCGAAGTCGCGCCCGGTGTCGAGATCGAGGTAGGCGTGGGTACCACGCGCGAAGCAGTACCGGCAGGCGTGGGAGCAGCCACGGTAGGGGTTCACCGTCCAGCGGAACGCCATCCGCGACGCCGGCGGAACCCGGTTGAGCACGGACCGGGCGTGGATCTCGTAGAAGGTAAGACCGGCGAACCCGGGGGTGTCGAACGTGCGGGTGACGGCGCCCCGGGCGAGCAGCGACGGCGCGCTCGCGCCGGCCGCGACGGGCTGCTCGGTGGCGGCTAGCCGGAGGTTGTCCCAACGCATGCCTCATGGGAACATGTGTTCGACGAGTTTGTCCAGTCCGAGGACCTCCCGCTCGTATGAGGGCCGCCGGGAAGAAGGGTTATCAGCAAAAAGGGCCGCCGGCAGAAAGGGGCTGCGGCCCGCGCGGGGTGCTGGCCTCGGGCGGGCGGACGTGGGGAAGGGGAGTTCGGGGAGGCTGCGGGCGTGGGGAGGCTGCGGGCATAGTGAACGGATGCGGCTCAGTGGCCTCGAGGCCCGGAATCGGTTCGCGGCGGCCCGGGTGGCCCGGCTGGCCACCGGCGGCGCGGACGGCCAGCCGCTCGTGGTACCCGTGACCTTCGCCGTCGAAGCGGTGGGCACGCCTGCCGAAGCGGTGGGCACGCCTGCCGAAGCGGTGGGCACGCCTGCCGAAGCGGTGGGCACGCCTGCCAAGGCGGCCGGCGAGCCCCGCGAGGTGGGGGAAACTGGCGGTGATCGCGGCAGCGTGGACCCGCCCGCGACGATCGTGACCGTCGTCGACCACAAACCGAAAAGCACTCAGACCGGACTGCGACGCCTGCGCGATATCCACGACAATCCGCTGGTCAGCCTGCTGGTCGACCATTACGACGACGACTGGGCGCGGCTGTGGTGGGCCCGGGCCGACGGGCTCGCCCGCATCGTCGAGGCCGGGGATCCGCGGCACGCCGCGGCCGTCGCGGCCCTGACCGCGCGCTACTACCAGTACCGGCAGGTCCCGCCGACCGGTCCGGCGATCGTCGTGGCCGTGACCCGCTGGTCCGGCTGGGCCTATTCCGACTCCCCCACGGGCACGTGAACCGCGCCGACACCGTCCGTCCAGACCTCGCGATCGGGCTCAGAGGTCGGGGGCAGCAGGGGTCAGCGGCGGCGGGGGTCAGGCGCGGGGGCGGTCCCAGCCGACGGGCAGCTCGTCGGGGGTCTGCCAGGACGGGTCCGGGCGGAAGTCGGTCCAGGTGCCGTCGAAGGGGAACGCGCCGGCCTCCACCAGCCGCAACAGCCGCTCTCCCTCGGCGCGCACCGCGTCCGGGTCGGGCACCCAGTAGTGCTCGGGGAAGGCGAGGCGCTCCTCCAGTTCGTGCTCGTCCTTCCACTCCCAGGTCCGCTCCGGCGTGACCCACAGGTCGAGGTCATGATCGGTGGTGTCGACGCCGACGAGGTCGTCGTGGCGCCAGGCGACGGCGGGCTCCTCCAGGTTGATGTACCAGCGGACGAACCGCCCCTGCCAGTCCCAGAACCACCACACCGAGTTGGCTCCCTGCGGCGGGATCAGCATGAAGATGTTCGGCCCGCGCCAGACGGTCGTCGTCATCACCGTCGGCTGGCGGATCCACTCGGCGAAGGGCATGTCCCGCAGCCCGCGACCGTCCGCGCTGAGCTCGACGGCCATCGGGCAGCCGTGCGGGATCCACAGCCGCAGGCCGCGCTCGTCGTGGCCGACGACGTGGCCGGTGCGGACGAACACCAGCCGTTTCGTGGTGAACGACCGATGCACGACCACCTCACCGGGCGTGTACGGCGCGGCCACGGCCAGGCTCCTCGCGGCTCCCCGCGCCGCCGGGTCGGCGTCGAGGCGGGAGACCGGGTCGGTCGAGGACCTCCCCGCGGACGAGACCCCCGCCGGCAGGGGCTGCGGCGAGGCGGGACCGTTGACCGCTGGACTCTCCGGCATCGTCACCGCCTGACTGTACGGCGAAGGCCCGGGTGGGCCGCGACATGTTCCCCACCCGCCCGGACCGAACGCGTGAACCGTCCGGATCGGACGGCCCGGCAGGCACGGGAAGCCCGATCTGAGTCCCACCGAAACCGTGCCGCCACGGCCCCGCCGCCACGCGAACACCCACGTCTACGCCCACTCCCACGCCCACGCCCACGCCCACCGCAACAGCCTGGCGATCCGCCGGCTGCACCGATCCGGTCACCGGCCACTGGCTGCCCGCCTGGTAGCCGACGCGTCGCCGGCGGGCGCGCCGTTGACGAGGAGATCGGCCCGGCCGGCGACGTCCTCGTCGGCGAAGTACCGATCCTCGTGGCGAGCCCAGCGATCCCAGTGCGCGGCGAAGGTGTCCCCGTCCCGGGCAAGCGCGCGGCGCCGTCGCACCGGCAGCGGCGCCGCGACGCACACCAGCCCACTGAGCAGGGGTGCCGCAGCCCGCGCGCCGGCGCCGACACCCTCGACGACGAGGACCGCGGTCGCCGGTTCCAGGGTCTGTCGGGAGCCGTAGCGCCCCTGGTGCCAGTCGTAGCGGCGCCAACACGCCCGCTCCCCGCGGGCCAGCGGGCGCAGGATCCGCGCGACGAGCTGGTCGACGCCGGCGGCAAGCCCGTCCCAGCCGTCGTACAGGTCGTCCATCCGCACCACGGGCGCATCGAGACGCTCGGCGATGGCCTGCGCCAGCGTCGACTTACCCGCGCCGGAGCGCCCGTCGACGGCAAGCACCCGGGTCTCCCCCGCCCGCGCCCGCCGCCCGGCCACCCACTGCGCGATCTCCACCGCCGGACTCACCCCGACGTCGCTGTCCGCGCCACCGTTCGCCACGAGGCCCTTCTCCTCCCGACCGCCTCCCCGCCAACCCGAGTCACGTCGGCGGGAAGGGCTCTCCGGCGGATCGGCGTCCTGCCGGGCAACCCGTCCGTCCAACACAACGTGCACAGATCACCGCTGTGCGGTCATCGCACCGCTATGCGGCCGTCGTCGGCTTGTCGGTGTGACCGTACCGGCCCATCGGGTCACGCGTCGGCGCCCGCCCGGCGAGACCAGTCCGCACGGCTGACGACGTAGATGGCGTGTGTCTCCTCGTGCAGGTACTCGGCGCCCGTCCGGCGCATCCCGAGGCGCTGCGCGACGTGGACCGATCGGATGTTCGCCGGGACGATCGCCGCACACACCCGGTCGAGTTCGGGTCGCACCCGGAGCACCCAGGTGATCGCCGCGGCGGCCGCCTCCACCGCGTATCCCTGCCCCCACCAGGGCCGACCGATGTACCACAGCGCCTCCACGCCCGGCCAGCCCGGCTCGTCCCACAATCCCGCCCGTCCGACGAGCGTCCCGCTCGCCCGCTCCACCACGGACCAGGGTCCGACCCCGGTGAGCAACCAGCACCCGATACAGCCGGCCATCTGGTGCCACACGGCGTCCGGCGACGTGACCGGCCCGCCGACATGGCGGGCGAACTCGGGATCGGACCAGATCCGGGTGAACCCGTCGACGTCACCGTTCTCAATCGGCCGCAGGATCAGCCGTGGCGTCGTCAGCGTCGGGATGGTCATAGTGTCGGGGATGGTCATAGTGTCGGCGTCGTCGTTGCGCTCACGGCGACGATCGGGAACGCGGCTCTGCCATCGGCCCGAGTGTATCGGCATTGCGGACGCCCGACTCGGCTCGGGCCGCCCGCGGATCCATTTTTCGGGCTCGGCTGCACTCGTGTCCGGGCGCGACGAGACGTGCGCGGGGAACGAGCTATGCGCCGTCGTTGCCCTCGCGCAGGGAATGGATCATTCTCTGCAGGATCCGGAACGCACCTGACTGCTCGGCCTCGGTCATGCCGGCCAACATTCTGACCGGACGGACCGGACCGCTACGGTCGCCTTCTCGAGGCTCCGTCGGCCGCGAGGCGTGAGCCGCGTGGGAAGTACCTTCCCGACGGGTGCCTCCGCAGGCCTGGTCACGTAGCCCTCTCGTCCCAGGGCCCAGAGAAGCACGTTCATCGACTGCCGTGTCACGGACGCGCCCCGCGCGAGCTCGGAGTTCGACAAGCCCGGTCGTTGAGCCAGCAGTTCGAGGCATGAGTAGCGCGTCACGCTCATCCCAAGCGGGCGCAGCACCTCCTCCATGGCTGTGCGGAGGGCGCTCGACCCGACTTCGTCTCGCTCCAAGCGGGCGACCTCGACGCTTCGCAGGCGTTCTACGAGCAGTACCTCGGCCTCGTCCGCTCGCAGGACGGACCTCCGCACGCCGTCGTCTTCGCGACGAAGCCGATCGCGTTCGCACTCCGCGACGTCGTTCCCGGCACCGATCTCGCGTCCGTTGCTCAGCCCGGCATCGGTGCGGCGATCTGGCTCCACGCCACAGACGTCCAGGCCATTCACGATGCTCTCGTCGCCGATGGTCACACCATCGTCTCCGCACCGATCGACGGCCCCTTCGGGCGGACATTCACCTTCGCCGATCCTGACGGCTACCAGGTCACTCTCCACGACCGCGCCTGATACGCCCAACGCCACCGGCAGCACCCGCCGAACTCGAGGAAGGCAACGCCGGCGAACCGGCACGCAGGTCCTTTTGCCGGGCCGGGCGTTCACCCGCATCCAGGTGACGAGTGCGGGGAACGAGCAACTCACAGCGCCGTGCCGCGGCCGGCCAGCCGACCAGGATGGAATTCCGCGACACGGCACAGTCGTGCTTGGTCGCCACTTCGTCCCCGGCTCCGTATCCTCGTGGCCGCCGGGTGGTCATGTGGCTGTGTTCCCTGCAGGGACGACGGCAGCCAGGTCAGCCGGCGGGCTGGAGGGACCAGCCGCGGTCCTCACCGAAGACGGGCGACAGGGCGACCATCGGCGGGAAGATCAATGCCGGGTGCAGGCCGAGGGTGAGCTCGTTCTCCACGACGCCGATGTTGACCGTGCCCGGCCGTGGCCCCTCAGTGATCCGCCATTCGCGGGGCTCGGGGAGGGGGCGAACCCGCTCGAAGACGTCCGGGGAACCGTCGAAGCCGACGAACAGCGGCGCGGTGGTCTGCCGGATCGTGTAGGTGCTGTCGCCGTTCTGCCCGTTTCCGGACTGCTTGATCTCCCATTCCTGCCCGGGGCCCTCACCCGGCAGGAGGAAGATGTTGTTACGGTCGGGCGAGCTCAGGGTCAGGTTATCCCGACCGTCGATGCGGATCCGGTACACGCCGTCAGCGATCTTTCCCACGGTCAACCCCGTTTCTGGTCGTCAGACAACCGGCCGTGACACCGCCGGCTTCGGGCAGGAGGATGCCGCGCCGCGGCGGGATCTCCCCTTTCGCGGCCGATACCGGCATGGTGCCGATGCGGCGGGTGCTGCGACGGCGCTCGGGCAGGTGGATGCGCGATGAACACGAGGTTCGGAGGTGAGGTGCGCCGCCCGTGGCGCCGGGCACCATCATGCCCGCACACGGTCCGGCAGGCCGTGCACGCCACACCCGGATTCCCCGGGTCGGCGGATTGACCACGACCGGGTTTTCTCGTCGTTCTCGTACTGACAGGTCCCGCGAACCCGCTACTTCCCCGTTCTTGCGGGGACGATCGGTAATGAGGTCGAGGTCCGTTTACCCCCGCGACGAAATCACACTGTGGCTGTGAAGGTACTTCCACCCGACCCACCGAGGGAAAACCACCAGGCGAAGGCGGTTGATTCACCGCGAGACGCTCTGTCCGATCGCGCCGTGGACGACCAGGGCGGATCATCCACGGCGCAGGCGGCCGGTCCGGCAGCCGGCAGCCGGCAGCCGGCCGCCCGGACGGGTTTCCGGGCGGCCCCGCGTGGGAGAGCCGCGGCTAGTTGATGCTCTCGAAACTCCAGCCCTTGTCCTCGCCGAAGACCGGCGAGAGCGCGATCAGCGGCGGGAAGACGAGCGCCGGATGCAGCCCCAGAGTCAGCCCGCTGTCCGGCACGCCGATCGTGTAGGTACCGGACTGGGGACCGTCGATGATCCGCCATTCACTCGGCTGGCCGAACACCCGAACGCGCTCGAAGGTGTCCGGCTCGCCGTCGAAGCCGAGAAAGCTCGACGAGTTCGCCGGACGGATCACCCAGGTCTCCTTCTCCGTCTGCTGGACCTCCCACGCCTGCCGATCGGTACGCTCCGGCAGAAGGACGGCATTACCCCCGCCGGCGGCGGTCAGGAACTGCCGCCCGTCGAGCGTGATGCGATAAACACTATCGTTGACACCTGGCATGCTTCGCCCCGTTTTCTGGCTCGCGGCCAACCCGACCGATAAGCATCGGCGTTCCGCGCGAGAACCAACATTGATGCCAAATCGATTGTTCGTGGGTGGGATCCCGCCGTCAACCTAGATACGGATTTCAGGTCGGATCCGTGACGACACATACAGATCTTCCCCGGACATCAGCGATAACCCGGATGGAAAATACGTACTTCCCGCCCGACAGCGGCAGAACGTAGCAGGTCGACCGAGCAGATGACGGAACCTGCCAAACGGGGACGCCGCGGGTGGGGCGGTCGGCGGCGGCGAACCGCGGCAGGTCGGCTTCGGAAGCCCCCCTCGGCGTCCGATGCCCGCGGCCGCCCGCTCTCACCCGAGGCTCAGTGACGGTTCGCCGGCCTTGGAACCGCCGTCAACCTCCAGCCGTGCGCCGCGCGGCCACGAGCGACCCAGCGCATCACCCGCTCTCGCGACCGGGACGGGGACGGGGGCAGCGATGCGGTCGCGATCGAGGCCTCGGCTGGGAACGGCGCTGGCGCCGGTGCGGGCGTCGGTGCGTGGCGGGCGCGGCGGCGCAGGGCGGGAATGGTGGCGGCGAGCGCGCCGAGGGCGAGGGCGGCGGTGTGGCCGATCCCGTCGAGCTCGCCGTCGGTCACCCCGTACATCATCGCTGGGGCGACGACGACGAGCGTGACACCGGCGACGGTGCGCAGCCGACGGGGGGTGGGCAGCGCGACCAAGGCGGCCAGGGCTGCACCGGCGGCGTAGCTCGGACCGACGTCGAGCACGTGCAGCGCGCTGGACGGCAGGCCGCCGGTCACGACCCGAAGCCCCAGAATCCCCTCGGAGATCAGTGTCGCGGCGGTGTGGCCGCCGAACGCGACCGCGAGCGCCGCCACGCTCCCGATCGTGGCCTCCAACCCGCCGACGGCGAGCGCGGCGAACGCCAGCCACGGCGCCACCGGCCCGTCGGTCACCCAGGGGATGCTGCCGACGAGGACTCCGAGAGGGTGGTGCAGCATCTGGTGCAGCGTCGTGCTCGTCGCCCACTGCCAGCGGGTGGCGCGGTCCGGGTCAACGCCGCGTAGCACTCGCGCCGCGAGGAGCACCGCGAGCAGGACGGTCGTCACCGGGAAATGCCGCGGCGACACACGCAACCACGACGTCGCCCTCGACGCAGTCCGGCGGGCGGCTGCCCCACAGCGCGACGACGATGCCGGCCGCGGAATTGATGCCGGCCGCGGGGTTGACGGGGGTCGCGAGGGCGATGCGGGTCGCGGGGGCGATGCCGGTGGTGAGGCCCGTCTCGGTGACGGTGCCGGGTGTGATGGCGGGGCAGCGCTGCGCAGCGAAGCGACTCTCGAATACCGAGCGTCGCCATTACCACCCGGCAGCATCACGGAACACCCCCTGCCCACGAGGATCACTGTCACCGTCATGACATCGTGACCTGCCAAGGCATTCCCCGCCACCCGTCGCGGCCACGTGGATGTGGCCACCGCCACACCCGCGTCGGGGCCGACGGCGAGCGGTAGATCGCCCGCTCGCCTGCCCGGTCCGCGCCGAGACGCCTGCGCCGGTCCAGTGCGCCGGACAGGTCCGAGGTCAGGCTGCCGTGGCGACCCGGGTGCCCGGGCGGCGTGCCGGATGCGCTGCTGGCAGC
>NZ_JAMQQF010000236.1 GCF_023716945.1 Frankia sp. AiPs1
TCGCGGCGGCGATGCCGGCCGCGGGAGTCGAGGACGTAGCCGGGGTCGAGCTCGGGCGGCGAGTCGCCAGCGGGGCGGTCAGCACGTCCGAGGGTCCCTGCGCGCTCGACGCGAACGGGGCGCTCGGGACGTGGGACCGGTTGATCGGCCCGGCGGCGCGGCCATCCCCGGCCAATCGACCACGGATAAGCACCAGACTCACAACCGCCAGCGCCAATGCGACCACTACGGCGATGATGCGTCCCCACCGGATGGGCAGAATCCTGCCCGGCTTACCCCAGGGAGAACGGTGCCGCCCCGCCGAACCCGGGCCCCCCGCAACGTCATGCGTCATCACGGTCGAGATTAAGCCGACGGATGACCTCCAGGGGGTCAATTCACTCGTTTCCGTCACGGAGTGCGGCGAGATTTCATTGAGTTTCGCAAATGTAACGCAA
The DNA here is from genome assembly GCF_023716945.1 of Frankia sp. AiPs1. Lineage (GTDB taxonomy): Bacteria > Actinomycetota > Actinomycetes > Frankiales > Frankiaceae > Frankia. The sequence goes on from NZ_JAMQQF010000236.1 coordinate 438, forward strand.
CGTGGCTATTTGTGCCGATCGGCGGGGGCGGGGCGGCGCCGGGGTGACCGGCCCAGCCGACGACCCCACCAGACCCACCAGGTAAGCGTGTGGGTGACGAGTGCGAAGCCGAAGAGCAGATCCTCGACCGGGGCGTACGCGATCCGCAGCCCCAGGATCGCGCCCGGATCGTAGACGACGATGCCGAATCCGGTCAGGATCCCGTTGGCGAGCAGCTGGAAGGCGACGATGATCCCATACGAGACCCAGAAGATCCGCCGGGTCAGCAGCCGGGTGCGCAGGAGCCACAGATCCGCGGCGACCGCCACGGCGACTCCGAGGATCGCCAGCGCCGTGTAGCTCATCCGCCCGGGCCCCCGGGGTCGGTGGACTCGGCGGCGCAGTCGTCCGCCGGCTCGTCACCAGCCGGCCAACCGCGCACCGACCGGACGGCCTCCAGGGTTATCACCGCGCAGACGGGAACCACGAGAAAGAACAGCAGCTCGTCCAGAGGCAGGCGGCCGGGTAGCCGCACGCCGGTGACGCTGCGCGGGTCAAAACTCCAGTGACCGGCTGCGATGGCGTACACATCCCAGCCGGCGAAGATCGCGACGACGGGCAGCAACGTCAGCAGCAGGCGACGAGGACGGACGTAGACCCTGGTACCCAGGAACAGTTCGAGCGGCGCCGTGCCGAGCAGGCAGCCAACCAGGACGGCGAGGTAGCTCAGGTGCCGCACGAGCTGCCACTCAGGCTGTCCGCAGCCGCCGGGCGAGCGCGGCGGCGCCGGCGGCGGGATCCTCGGCGGCGGTCAGCGCTCGCACCACGACCACCCGGCGGGCCCCCGTGGCGAGGATGTCGTCGAGGGTGTCCGGACCGACCCCGCCGGTGACGAACCAGGGTTTTGCGCCCGGTTCGAACGGCGGGGCGTGGCGGGCGGCGAGCCGGGGCAGCCCGAGCCCGACCGGTGGACGCCCCTGTTTGGTCGGCGTCGCGTGCACCGGGCCGACGCACACGTAGTCGACGTCCGGGTCGGCCAGTGCCGCCAGGAACTGCTCGGGACTGTGCGTCGACTGGCCGATCAGGACGTCCGGGCCGACCAGCCGGCGGGCGAAGGCAGGCGGCACGTCGTCCTGGCCGACGTGCAGAATGTCGACTCCGGTGAACGCGGCGAGGTCGGCGCGGTCGTTGGCGCTGACGAGGGTGTCCCGGCCGACGCCGGCCGCCTGGATCTCGCGCAGGCCGCGCACCTCGTCGGCCCATTCAAGGCTCTTCTCGCGCAGCTGCACCAGGTCGACGCCGCCGCGGCCGGCGGGGCCGATCACGGCGTCGAGGAACGGGCCGAACTCGGCCCGCCGCGGCGTGCAGAGATACAACCGGGCGTCGGCCAGCCGCCGCAACCGGTCCGCCCGTGCCGCTGCGCCCGCCGCCGGCCGCCCGTCCCCTGCCGACCCGTCCCCCGCGTCGGCGGGGGGTGTCGGTCCCGTTGTGGGTGTCGGTCCCGTTGTGGTCAACTCATCCTCCGGCGACGGCACGCACGATCTCCAAGGTGTCACCATCCGCGAGCCGGATGCCGGACAACTCCGACGGGGTGAGCGCCACCCCGTTACGTTCGACGACCACCGAACCGGGCCGTAGGCCGAGCTCGGCGAGCAGGTCGGGCAGCGGCTGGCCGTCCGCGACCACGCGGAGAGCGCCGTTGACGACGACCTGTGCCTGGGCAGGTCCCGTCGGCGGGGTGGGCGCCGACGCCGAGGCGGGCGGCGGGCGATCGACCATGTCCCGACCCTACGGGAGCCGGCAGCCCACAACAGCCTGGAAGCTCAGCACGGCGAAGTACGCACGACCACGCCGGACCCCGGACGACGCCGACCCACGACGACGCCGACCCACGACGACGCCGGGCCCGCGACCACACCGGGCCCACGGCCACAGCGGGCCCGCGGCCACGCTGCCCGGTCAGTAGGCGAGGGCCTGGGCTCGCCGCTTGACCTCCTTGCCGCGGTCCTCGACGAGCGCCCGAATCGGGGTGCCGGGCAGGCTCGGATCCTCCCGAAACAGCCAGTCGAGGGCCTCGTCGTCGGTGAACCCCGCGTCGGCGAGGAGCGTGAGCAGGCCGGGCAGGCCCTTGACCAACTCGCCGTCGCCGATGAACTCCGCCGGCACCCGCAGGACGCCTCCCTCCCGCCGGGCCAGCAACGTTCGATCGCGCACCATCTGACGAACTTTGGTCACGGGAACCTGCAACTGCGTCGCAGCGTCAGGCAGGGTCAGCCAATCCATGGTCAACAGTAAACACCCAAGTCCGGATCGGCGTCGTGGGGTGCCGGCGGGGTTCCGTACCACCCGTGACCTCGCCAGTCCCGGCGACGTCCGGCGCCGACACACGATCACAACCGCACGATCACAGCGGCACGATCACAGCGGCACGATCACAGCGGCACGACCTGCGCGCCGCCGGTGGCCACCGAATGCACCGCCGCCTCGAGCACCGCGATCACCGGGCGGGCCGCCTCGACGCCGTAACCCGCGAGGGGCCAACCGGAGACCAGACTGTCGGCGAGGTCGCGGTAGAACGCCTCCGTGCCGCCCCAGGCCGGCCCGGGCGCCGGCAGCGGATAGCGGGTCCGGACACCGTCATAGGTGGTGAGCAGCAACGAGACCGCACCGGCCGCGTCGTCGTCCGGCGCGCCCCGCCGGCCGGCGTGCCGGCCCGTGGCGGCGGGCCCACCGTCGAACGGCTCGAGGTTCGCGGCGAAGGCGTCGTCGAGGATCAGCGTGCCCGTGCTGCCGAGTACCTCGAGGCTCGGGCGGGCCGCCACCGTCAGGTCGGAGACGGTGATCTGCGCCTCCGCACCGTTCGCGAAGCGCAGCAACAGCCGGCTGTGGTCGGCGTTGCTGACGTGGTACCAGACCCGTTTGAGCTCCGCGGCGCTGACCCACTCGACCGGCTCGTCGACGAGGGCGAGCACCTGGTCGACGCCGGCGGCGCCGCGGTCGTGGAGCTGGCCGCCGCTGATGCGCTCGTCGTCGCGCCAGGTCCCGGCGGGTCGGCGCAGCCCGCCGCGGTGCACTTCCAGCCGCAGCGGCTCGCCGATCGCGCCACGGCCGACGGCCGCCCGCAGCGCGTGATAGCCGGGGTCGGTCCGACCCTCCGGGTAGACGGCGAGCAGCAGGGACCTCTCGGCCGCGAGTTCGGCGAGCTGGTCGGCGTCGGGTGTCGCCAGGCACAGCGGCGCCTGCACGACCACGTGCTTGCCTGCCTCCAACGCTCGCCCGGCCCACTCGAGGTGGGTGTGCGTCGGGGTGGCGACGACGACCACACCGAGCTCGGGGTCGTTCACCAGGTCGTCGGGGTCCTCGACCCGGCGGGGCAGCCGACCTGCGGCATGCGCGGGAGCGCGACCCGGGCCGCCGTCACACAGGGCGGTCAGCTCCAGCCCCTCGGTCGCGTCGAGGCCCGCGTGGTGGGCCGCGGTGGTGTCGGGGGTGCCGAGCAGGCCGACGCCGACCGGCGGCGCGTCAAGCACGCCGAGACAGTGCCGCAGCCACCGCCCGACGAGCCGGTGGTAGGCCGGGTCGCCGAGCACGGCGGCACCCGTGCCCAGGGTGAACATGCCGAGCCCCGTCGCCGGCCGCCAGGTGCAGACGGGAAATTCGCCCATCTCGTGGCGGATCAGCAGCAGCCGCTCGACGTCGTCGGCGACCTTCTCCGGGATGACCCAGCTCTCCCGGGGTCGGAAGTCGCCTGCTCGGGCCATGATCGCGCTGCCCTGCGGCCCGGCCTGCAACCGCAGCTCGTAGGGGGGCGTCGCCCGGCCGGGGATGAGGCCGGACGCCTCCACCAGCGGGCTGTCGGCGGGCAGGGCGCGCACGGTTGGGCCGGCCAGCAGCACCGGGACGGACTGCCGGGCGCGGTCGAGCAGCTCCTGCTCGACGTGGTCGAGGGGACGATCGATGAGGACGAGAAGCGCGTCCGCCGACCGTGCCGAGGTCGGGCCGAGACCCGCTGCGCGCAGATGGTCGCCGAGCGCGTTCACCCCGGGCAGGTTCGACACCAGGTGAATGCGAGGCACGCCCGGCACTCTAGTGGTCTTACCGACACGTGCCATCATTCGGGTCGAGAAGGGCGGAGCAGGCCCTCTCGACATTACGAACAGTGCGCCACATCTACCCTCAAAACGCGCATGGGGGAATTGCATCGGCACCGTCCGCACGCAGAACAGCGCGTTAGCGCCGGCATCATCCGGGCCGGCTCCGCCGGGTCGGGTTCCGAACGGGAAGCCTTGGGCGGAGTGCTCTGCACCGGCGGCGTCGAGTTCCGCCGCCACCGCGGCAATGTCGGCGGGCGGGCCTCAGCCCAGCGCCGCCCGCTGCGCCGGCGACTCGGCGTGGGGACCGCCGGTGAGCCGGTCGGCGGGAGGGCCTGCGGTCGGATCGACGAGGGGGAATGCGTCCTTCCACACCGGCTCGTAGCCGGCCGCGACGAGCATCGCGGCGACCTCGGCCGGCGGGCGCTCGTCCGAGATCGAGAACTGCTCCTGCGCGGTACCCGGCGAACCGTAGCCGCCGGGCTCGGTGGAGGAACCCGCGCTCATCGTCGTCACGGCGATACGGACCAGGCCGTCGCGCATCGCCGCCGGCTCCCGGGTGGACAGCGTCAGCGCGAGGTCGGGCTCGAACAGCCGCAGGGCCGCGTACGCCTGCACGAACTCGGCGTCGGAAACGACGACGACCGGCGGAAACTCGCTGGCACTGGGCTTGATCCGCGGCAGCGCGACCGACACCTCGGTTCGCCAGTACCGCCGTGACAGGAACGAGGCGTGGGCGGCCAGGGCGAGCACGTCGGCCCGCCAGTCCGGCGCGAGGCCGAGCAGCGCGCCGATCCCGAGCCGGCGTGCCCCGGCGCCCGCGGCCCGCTCGAACGACGAAAGCCGGCGGTCGTAGTCGCGTTTCCAGCCCGCGACGTGCACCTGCGCGTAACGGGCCCGGTCGTAGGTCTCCTGGTAGTGGACGACGCCCTCCAGCCCGGCCCGCACCAGCCGGGTGTAGGTGTCGTCCGACCAGGTCTGCGTCTCGATCGACAGCGAGGGGAACACCGGCCGCAGCCGCTCCACCACGGCGACGAGGTAGTCGGCGGACACCTCGACGCGGTGTTCCCCGGCGACCAGCAGCACGTGGCGAAAGCCCCGCTCGGCCAGCAGCCGACCCTCGGCCGCCACCTCGTCGACGCTGAGCGTGCGCCGCGCGACCGGTAGGCCCTTGGCGAAGCCGCAGTAGGTGCAGGACGACAGGCAGGCGTTCGAGACGTACAGCGGGGCGAACAGGCGCACAGCTCGGCCGAAGCGGCGCAGCGTGGTCGCCCGGGCGGCGAGCGCGAGCTCCTCCAACCGACCGGTCGCGGCCGGCGAGAGCAGAACGGCCAGCTCGTCGAGGCCGACCCGCCCCGGCGCCGGCTCGCCCCGGCCACCCGGACCGGGAACGACCCGGCGCAGCACCTCGTCGACCTCCGCCGGCGTCGCGCGCCGCGACCGCTCGGACAGGCCGGACAGGTCCAGCGCGGCAAGCTCGCGGGCGAACTCCCCCGGCGGCGCGCTCACCCGGCCACCCTGTCATCGGCATCGGCATCGGCGTTGCCGCAAGCCGCGGAGCCTGCCGAGGCGGTCGCAGGGGCCGAGGCGGTCGGGAAGGCCGCCTGGACCGGGGTGCCGAGGAAGCCGGTGAGCGGCGAGGACGCGGATGCCGCGGCGGCCGTCCCAGGCCCGGCCTGCCCGGCCAGGTAGCCCAGCCGCCCGGCGATGGTCGCCAGTGCGAAGGCCCGGGCCATCCGCACCGGGTCGGCCGCCACCGCGATGGCCGTGTTGACCAGCACCGCGGCCGCGCCGATCTCCATGGCCTCCGCCGCGTCGGAGGGCACCCCGAGGCCGGCGTCGACGATCACCGGCACGCCCGCGCCCGCCACGATCGCCTCGATCGCGTCCCGGGTGCGCAGCCCGCGGTTCGAGCCGATCCAGCTACCGAGCGGCATGACCGTGGCGCAGCCGGCCTCCTCCAGGCGGCGGGCCAGCACCGGGTCCGCCGAGCAGTACGGCAGGACGGTGAAGCCGTCGGCGACCATGAGCTCGGCGGCGCGCAGGGTCTCGATCGGATCCGGGGCCAGCGTCCGCGGGTCCGGGGTGACCTCCAGCTTGACCAGGCCGGTGCCGGTGGCGGCGCGGCCCAGCCGGGCCAGCCGCAGCGCCTGCGCCGCGTCCGTGGCACCGGAGGTGTTGGGCAGCAGCGTCATCCCCGGCGGGACGAAGTCGAGCACGTCGCCCGCACCGGCGCGGGCGAGGTCGACCCGGCGCAACGCGACCGTCACGATCTCGGCGCCGGAGGCCAGCAGGCTGTCGCGCATCACCTCGTGAGCCGCGAACTTGCCCGTGCCGACCAGCAGGCGGCTGCCGTAGGGGCGGGCGGCGATCACGAGCTCATCGCTCTCGACCGGCTCGACGGCGCCGGTCGCCGCGAGGCCGGGCGGCCGGGACGACTCCGACGTTCGACGGGCGCGATCTGACGGAACCTGCGACATGATGACCATCCTCCCCACGCGCGCATGACCGCGATCGGGTATGCGGGTCGCCGACGGTGTTCCTGGCCGGCCTCTCAGCCCATGTCCACGGGCTCCCCGGTGCAATCCCAGTCTAGCCGGCCCGCAACCGCCACCGAGTGCGGATCGATGACGTCGCCCACGGGCGGCGGCCGGACCGGGGGCCCACGGATCGGGGACCCACGGATCGGGGGCGGCACCCCGACGGGCGACGTCTCGCGCTCATCGTCCTCACGGACGGCGACGACTCCGACGTGTCGGGGCACGCCCATCGCCGGCCGGGACGGATCCGGCGGTATCCGTGCACCGCGGCGGATCCGCGCAGCGCGGACGCCGCATACCCGCTCGGTCAGGGATTCAACCGGCGCCATCGGCTTGTTCGGCGATAGGCAACGCCACGTTCGCAGCCATGCCGATGCGTTCGCCACCGCTGCGCGGCCAATCCGGAACTAACGCCGCGTGGCTCCGGTAGCGGCATGGTTCGGCGGCGATCGTAAACTGTCTCTCGTGGATGCCACCGTGGCCGACCCCGTCATAGGTCGGCTTCTCGACGGCCGCTACACGGCGCAGGAACGACTCGCCGTCGGCGGCATGGCGACGGTGTACGTCGCACACGACAACCGGCTGGACCGGCTCGTCGCTCTCAAGGTCATGCATCCCAACCTCAACCACGACCCGGAGTTCGTCAGCCGTTTCCACCGCGAGGCCAAGGCCGTGGCGCGGCTGAACACCCCCCGGGTCGTCTCCGTGCTCGACCAGGGCTCCGACCACACCCCGGCAGGTCTGATCAACTACCTGGTCATGGAGCTGGTGCGCGGCCGGTCGTTGCGCCAGCACCTGGGCACCCGGGGGCGGCTGCCGGTCGCCGAGGCCGTCGAGATCATCGAGCCCGTGATGGAGGCGCTCGCCGCCGCGCACGACGCGGGCATCATCCACCGCGACATCAAGCCCGAGAACATCCTGCTCGGCGACGACGGCCAGGTGAAGGTCGCCGACTTCGGCCTGGCCCGCCCGCTGGGCCAGCCCACCCAGGCACTCACCGACGGGGTGGTGATGGGCACCGTCGGGTACCTCGCGCCCGAACAGGTGACCCTCGGCACCGCCGACACCCGCAGCGACGTCTACGCCGCCGGGGTCGTGCTGTTCGAGTCGCTGACCGGCCATCTTCCGCACAGCGGCGCGACCGCGATGTCGATGGCCTACCAGTCCGTCCACGGCGACGTGCCGGCGCCGTCCACCATCGTCGAGGGCGTGCCGGCGGAGCTCGACGGCCTCGTGCTGCGGGCCACGGCGCGCGACCCGTCCCGCCGCCCCGCCGACGGCGCGGCGCTGCTCGACGAGCTGCACCGCATCGGCCCGTACCTGCCCGCGCCGGACGCCTACCAGACCGGCTTCACCGACGAGGTCGAGCGGATCGGCCTGATGGGGCCGCCCCCCGACAACCCGGGGCCCGGCCACACCCGCTCCTTCCAGTCCACCGGCTACGACACCGGCTACGACGATCCGCACGGCGCCGCTGCGTTCACCGACGCGAAGTCGGGGCGGCCGAGAGCGGGCCTCGCGGCGCACGACCCGGGCGCCGGGCCGCCGTACGC